>JBGUOO010000011.1:0-62640 GCA_045129775.1 Elusimicrobiaceae bacterium | reverse complement strand
TATGAATGTTGTTACCTGTCCCCCTTGCGGGGAAAGTACCCTGAAAGGGGGTAAGGGGGTTGTAAATAAGGATACCTTAATGGATACCCCCCCATCGGCACTCCGTGCCACTTCCAAAGCGGAAAAACTTTTTGACAACCCCCCTACCCCGCTACGCGGTACTTCCCCCGCAAGGGGGGCAGAGAAAGCGGCACTATGCGCTAAGCATCCCGCAGGTGGGGAAGTAAACGGCGGGTTTACGCTCATTGAGCTGTTAGTAGTAGTACTTATTATTGGCATTTTGGCCGCGGTGGCCGTACCGCAATATCAAGTAGCGGTCAAAAAAACAAACCTGTCACGTTTTATCCCTTTAGTGAATGCAATATATAATGCTCAACAAGCATATTATTTAGCTAATGGAAAATATAGTACAAGTCTCGATCTTTTGGATATTGACATAACTATTCCTGCAGATTGCACACGTAAAACCAGTAAAACAAGTGACGTATATTCTTGTACTGAATTCTATGCGGGTATCCCAAATTCTGATGACAGTGTTGAAGGAGGAACCGCAAACCTACACTATTTAAAACGTTTAAAGGATAAAACCTATAATGGATATACGTTTCATAAAGGAGAAAGTTATTGCTATGCAAAAGGAACTATTGCTATACGAACTTGTCAAGCATTGGGTGGTATAGATACTCAAATTGCTTCAGATAAGAATTGGGAAAAACGTTTTTTATTACCCTAAATATCTATACAAACCCGCCCCCGCACAATGCGGGGGCGGTTTTTACTTCAATATCTAACTTTGGTTTATTTGTCTTCGGCCGGTTTTTCTTCTTCGGCGGTTTCCGTTTCTTCGGCTTGACCAAAAGAATCCGACAGCAATTCCCCTAACGTCGGGCGCGGGGCTTGTTTCAAGTACTGGGCCACTACTTTGCGGTTTTGTACTTGGTCGTATTTCTTAATGGACAAGTTGAGCACGTACGTCTCCGGGTTTACGCCAATGACGAGGGCGGTAATCGTGTCGCCTTCTTTGGCGTTGAAATCGCGGCCCATTTCAAAGGGGCTGATAAACCCTTTGGTGTTGTTCTTGCCGATGGTGCATTCCACACCGTATTCTTCGGACACTTTCGTTACCACGGCTTTGACGGAGCTCTTGTACGGGTAGCGGCGTTTTAACGCATCGGCCGGGTTTAAGAAAAGCTGTTTTAAACCAAATTCCAAGCGCGGGGTTTCTTTGTCTAGTTTGAGTAATTTGGCTTTGAGGCGTTGACCGCGGCGGAAGTTAGCAATGGCGGTTTCGGGCTCTTTCCAGGCCACGTTTTCCAACGCTACTACCCCTTCAATGCCGTGGAAGCGCAGGTAAAGTTTATCTTTATCTACCTTAGAAACCACAACGCGAAGCACGTCGCCCTCTTTAATGGAGCTGAGCACTTCTTCGCGGCGGACGGCTTCGTCCTCTTCCAGCACTTGTTTGCGCGAAATAATGAGTTTTTGTTTTTCTTTTACAAATTCCACGATGACCGCTTTGATTTTAGCGCCCACGGGTAAATAGTGTTTATAAGCGGTGTGTAATTCGGAAAGCGACAGCGGCATAAACCCGCTTACGCCAAATACTTCCACAATATAACCGCCTTTTACTTGCTGTAAAATGGTCCCTTTGACGCGTTCTTTGGCTTCGTAGGCTTTTTTGCATACGTCCCAGCCTAAGTATTCCAACGCTTTTTTATGGGATAAGATAGAAGGCCGTTCGTCCCCGCCGCGTTTGACTAACACCACGGACACTTTATCGCCCACTTGCGGTAAGGCTTTGCCTTCAAATTCACTAATAGAAATAGCGCCTTCTTTTTTGGTGCCGGTATCTACTAAAATAGAATCTTGGGTAATTTGTACGACAGGTACTTCTACAATTTCACGTTTATTTAGTTTTTCCAGTAAAGACTCTTGCTGCGCAATCAACTGGTCCATCGTCAGTTCTTGCTCGGTAGTTTCTTGCGTAGTTTTGATTTCTTCATTTTGTGTCATAAGTAGTCTTTAGAACGGCTTACCAACAGGCAAACCGCCGTTAAACCTCCGTTAGATATTTATTGAATTTATTGCATCCATAATTTGATTTGCAAATTGTTTATACTGCATCTTCGGCTCTAAATTAGGGTCTTTCTCTAAGTGAATGACCGTGCCGAATTTCACCCGTATTTTACCTACCCACGGCCACCCAAAAGTGCCGTCTATTTTAACCGGGAGTACAGGAGCCCCCGTCTTATATACTAAAAACCCAATGCCGCTTTTAGGCTTTTGCGGCTGGCCTGTTTTACTGCGGGTACCTTCGGGGAACATAATGACGCTTTCCCCCTGTTCCAGCGCTTCTACCACTTCTTTAAGAGCACCCATATCGCCAATGGTGCGTTTGCGGTCCACCGGGATATAATTGCAGTGGCGGAAAAACCACCCCAGCACCGGAACGGCAAACAGTTCCTTTTTGGCTACAAAGCGCGAGTCCCGCACGAGCCCCGCAAATGCCCCGATGGCAGGCGGATCGGCATTGGACAAATGGTTACCGGCTATTAAAAGAGCACCCTTCGGCGGGATATTTTCAAGCCCTTGCACCTCAATACGGTGAAAAAGTTTAAAATATACCCGTGCAACATATTTTACCAAATTAAGAAGCATAGTGGGAAATTTTCTCCAATACAGTCTGCACTACTTCGTCCTGCGTGAGGTGAGAAGTATCAATAATTACCGCCCCGTCCGCCGGTTTGAGCGGGCTGGCGGCACGGTGAGAATCGCGGTAATCGCGTTCTTCAATCAGTGCTAAAATCTTTTCGTAATCCGGGTTTTCCCCCGCTTCTTTGAGCTGTTTGACACGGCGATTGGCACGCTCCCTAGCGGTGGCACTTAGGTAAAATTTCACTTCAGCATCCGGGAATACCACGGTGCCGATATCACGCCCTTCCATAATAATGCCGCCGTCACGGCCGGCCTGGCGCATTTTTTCCGTAAGAACGGCGCGGGCTTCTTTATGCGTGGACACTTTACTGGCTACGTTGCCCACTTCTTCTAAATGCAGTTTGGCACCCAAATATTCGCCGTCCACATACATTTTTAACACGGCATCGGGCTGGCGCACAAAGCTAAATGACAAACGCTTAGCTAACGCCAGCACAGCTGCCCCGTCTTCGGTGGGCAGCTGTGCCTCGTAAACTTTATAGGCCAAGGCACGGTACAATTCCCCCGTGCTCAAAAACCCATAGCCTAATTTTTGGGCAACGGCCTTGCCCACGGTAGATTTCCCCGTTCCGGCCGTTCCGTCAATAGAAATGACAAGCCCGTTTTTACGCATTATTCGCCTTCCACATTCAGGCTATCGGTTACACCGCGGATAGCCAGCATAATAGCATCGGGGCTGGTAGCGGCCGATTGGGCCGTTTCCATATCAATAATGCCTTCTTTATATAGTTTGGCTAAAGATTGGTCAAACGTATTCATGCCGTAAAATTCGCCCAATTGCATTTGTTTGACTAAATCGCTGGGGCGGTTTTCCGTAATCAACTTACGCACCTGCGGCGTGCTGACCAATACTTCCAAGGCCGGGTACATCCCGCCTTTTACGCTAGGTAGTAAACGCTGACACACAACCCCGCGCAGTAGTTCCGCCAACTGCATGCGGATTTGGTTTTGAAGTTCCGCCGGGAAAGCATCCACCAAACGCTCTAAGGTTTGGGGTACGTTCACGGTGTGCATGGTGCCTAACACCAACTGCCCGGTTTCTGCGGCACCGATAGCGGCTTTCATAACTTCCCCGTCACGAAGCTCCCCAATTAAAATGACGTCCGGGTCCTGACGCATGGCGGCACGCATGGCCCCTGTATAAGACGGAGTATCTACGCCCAATTCCAGTTGGCTGATTACACTGCGGTTATCGTTATGTACGAACTCAATAGGGTCTTCAATCGTCAAAATGTGGTTGGCGCGGGTTTTGTTAATATGGTCAATCATGGCGGCCAAAGTAGAAGTTTTACCCGAGCCGGTCATCCCGGTTACCAAAATGAGCCCGCGGCGCGCTTCCACCATTTTACGCAGAATATCGCCGGGCAAGTGAAACTCTTCAAACGACGGGATTTGCGGCGGAATATGACGAATAGCCATACAAATACGGCCCATTTGGCGAAACACGTTAAAACGGAAACGCCCATACGATTTAGCATCTAAGGAGAAGTCCACCGTGCTGTATTGTTCAAAAATACGTTTTTCACGGTCACCCATACACGCGTAGGCCATTTTTTTGGCTTCTTCGTTGCTTACAAAACTGTCGTCAATGGGTTTCATAAGCCCGTTTAAACGCACATATGCGTTGGAGTTGCCGCGAATATGCAACCCGCTGGCCTTGTTATCTACTACCGTTCTTAACAAACTTTGTAATCCTACCGCCATAACTCATCTCCTTCACTACGTAATTTTACTTTCGTTTTGACCCTTATTATAAAGACCGTTTTTTGCGCCGCAAATAGGCAGGCACTAACATCGGATCTTCAAATTTAGGACGTTTCTGCTCAAAAGTGGTAAACACATCTTCCGCCAACGTCACCGGGCGAATGGTAGTATCGGCGGTGGCTTCAAGCGGGCGACGTGCGTTAAAAGCGCCGGCTTTCTCGGCACTGAACCCGGTGGCAATAACGGTTACTTTAAAGTTTCCGTTCAGCCCGGGATCGTACGAATAACCAAACATAATAATGGAATCGTTACTGGCATACTGGCGGATGAGGCTCATGACTTCGCCTTGTTCTACCAACGTTAAATTTTCTTCCGCCGCAAAGTGCACAATAAACCCTTTGGCGCCGCGGATATCGGCATTTTCAAGTAGCGGTGAAGAAATAGCGCGCTTGACCGCCGCCAAATGACGCCCTTGGCCGCTGGCCTCGCCTACCCCGATGAGTGATTTTTCGGAATGGCACATGACTTTGCGTATATCGTTAAAATCAATGTTTACTTCGCCGGGTTTGGTAATCACTTCACTAATGCCTTGCACGGCTTGAAGTAAAACTTCATCCACCATTTTAAACGCATCACGCGAGGAAGTGCTCGGGTCAATGTTGGCAAACAATTTTTCGTTGGGCACAATAATCATGGAGTCCACATATTTTTGCATCTCTAAAATACCTTGGTCGGCTTGTTTTTCGCGCACGTATCCTTCAAAATTAAAAGGCCGCGTTACTACGCCCACCACCAGTAAATCGTCGCCGTAAATTTCTTTGGCCAATTTTGCCAAATACGGGGCTACACCGGTGCCGGTACCGCCCCCCATCCCTGCGGTAATAAATAATAAATCACACTGGCCGATAATCAGTTTTAATTTTTCTTTACTTTCTTCGGCCGCTTTGCGCCCGCGTTCCGGGTCGCCACCGACGCCTAACCCTTTGGTCAGTTTCTCCCCCACCTGCACCAAATAAGGGGCCCGGTTGCGGCGCAGGTCTTGCGCATCGGTATTGACCGCAATAAAATCCACATCTTTCAGGCTGGAGCTGACCATGTGGTTAATCGCGTTTCCGCCGCCGCCGCCCACGCCAATTACTTTAATTTTGGCTTTCTTACTTTCAAACTGCGCGGCCGGCATAAATAAATCTTGTACTTGCATCATTATCCAAAAATTCCTTTAAAAAATTTCCCCACTTTACCCAAGGTGGAACCACTCTCCCGGTATTGACCGTTGTAAAGAGATTCTTCATTGGCTTTTTCCAACGCATATATTACCAGCGACAGCGCCGTGGCATACTGCGGGGCAAAAAATTCGTCGGGGCTAGTAATCAAATCCCGCTGTACCGATCCCCGGCGAACCTCTTTGAGCCCTAAAATATCCTGGCACAAATTAGTAATCCCCGGCATTTGGCTACCGCCACCGGTAAGCACTCCCACCAACGGTAAGTTTTTAGGTTTATAGCCCGCTAACCCGGCATAATGTTCCACTTGCTCCAGCAGTTCTTCCATACGCGGTTGCAGACAATCCAAAATTTCTATATTTTTAATGGTGCGGGTATCACTACCGTCTAAAAGTGGGACCGAGATTTCCTGCTCGTTTTTCAAAAACCCAGGGTGAATGACCCCATATTTTTCTTTGATTTCTTTGGCCGCTTTGCGAGAAGTGCTTAAATAGCTGGAAAGATCACTGGTTAAAATATCGCACCCATACGGGATATCACATGAAAATCGCATCATGCCACCCATATATACACCGACGGAAATGGTTTCCCCACCTAAGTCAATAAGCATGACGCCGTTTTCTTTTTCATCTTGCAACAGGACTGCATCCCCCAACGGCACTAGCCCATAAATGGTACCGTCAATGCGAAACCCCGGGCGTTGAATGGCTTTGGCTAAATTATTTAAATGGGTGGAAGCCCCGGTTACAATTTGCACATCTACTTCTAAAAGAGAGCCTTCCATCCCTTCCGGGTTACGAATGCCGCGTTGCTTATCCACCATAAATCCTTGCGGAAACACGCCGATAATTTCGTTGTCATTTTTAATCGGCACGGCCTTGGCATTTTCAACGGCTAAGTTCATATCGTCGGGGCCGATTTCTTTATCCGGCCGGGAAATGTTATACGTACCATGGCTAAAAAACGACTCAATATGTGCCCCGCGCACGCCTACCAGTAACTGCCCGGTTTGTTGGTTACATTCGCGTTCTATACTGCCTAACAACGCCGTTACGGCAGCGGAAGTTTCGCGGATATCGGTTATCATCCCGCCGCGTACCCCGCGGCAAGCAATACTGCGCCCGGCTAAAATTTGTAATGTATTTGTTTCTTCATCGTGGGCGGCTGCCACGGCAGTCAGCTTGCCGCTGCCCACATCTAAACCTACTAATAAATTGGGTTTTGCCATACAAAAAATTCCCCTACAAAAAAATGTTCTCTTTCTATTATAAGAATTAATGGGCAGAAAGTGTTAAAAAAACTTTTCCCTGCTCAAAAAATTCAAAATTCAGTGTAACGGGCGCTGGGTATGTTGCGCGCGCTTTGTCCATAATCTGCGCGGCACGGGCGGCCTTGGCTTTCAAGTCCCGCGCGGGCCCAAAATGGATGATACTGTCGTCGGGCAAGCGCATGGTTACGGTATTGTCCTGCAAGTTTAGTTGCAACGCTTCAAACGGCAAGGATTTTTTTAATTTCAGCACACTTTGCACCATTTCTACAAAACTGGGTTGTAATTTTTCGGGCACGTCTCCCACCAGTTGCACCCGCGGCGCATTTTGCGGGCCGGCAGGATCGGCATAAATGGTGCTATCCGGGTCGATATATTGGGACGAACCGTCGGGCAATACAAACCGGGCCAGCGGCTCGCGCGGTTTAGCGGAAATTTTCAGTTTGCCCGATAATAACCCCCGTACCACGGTAATATGTTTTAACATGGGGTAGGTTTTAATAAATTCTTTGCGTAATTTTTCGGCTTGTTCAAATGAAAACGGTTTACCTTGTAAAGCGGAAACTTTAGCCAATATTTCTTTTTCAAGGGTGCTATTAACACCCGTTACCGAAATGGATTTGACATGCCAATCGGTAATTTGGGCTTCTTTAATTACGTGATAACCGTAACGCACACCTACAAAACCGCACCAGCCGATACCACCTACTAAAATGAGAAGAAAAATAAACTTAAAAAAAAAGGATGGCTTTTTAGCGCGCACCCGGCGGCGCTTATATAAGGTTGCGCTGGGACGGTTATAGCCATACTTTCTCATAGACAGTTAAATAATCCTAAAAGAAATGGGCGGGAAGGGAGTTGAACCCTTAAGGACTTTCGTCCATACGGTCCTGAGCCGTACGCGTCTGCCATTCCGCCACTCGCCCATGTGGGTATATTATAATAAATGGTGTGTTTACTTGTAAAGAAATTTCTTTCCTTTCTTCCAATAATAACGGCGGTAAAACGTGTGTTTTACCGCCGTCAACATATATACAAAAGCAATTACTCTTGCGTAGTTTTCTTTTTAAATCCCATTCCTTGTACAGAGTTACAAATATCACCCGCACACCAATTTTCCGTTTTGGCTTCATAATTTCCCATAAATAACGTATAGTCCTGTGTTTTTGCTCCACTCCGTTCAATAGTTACTCCCTCGGTCTCAAGCGTATAAGTAAAATCCCGCGTTTTATATTCACTATCACCGGACCATGCCCCACCGGAAAGTTTCACATCCAATGCACTTTTTACATTAACGGGTTCGTTAGGGAACGCATCCAAAGAGCGATTTTGTGCATCAATAATCGTTTTCCCCAATGTCATAGCCTCCGCCATGCGCGATTTTTCCACCGCTCTTTGGTACTGCGGCAGGGCCACCGCCGCTAAAATAGAAATAATAATAACAGTTACCAGCAATTCTAACAATGTAAAGCCTTTCATATAGGATCTCCTTATTGGTTTTTAACAGTATATCAAAAAAACCACTTTTGTTTCTATAATAAAGTAAATTTGCTATGATATAGATATGCAAAAAACAATAAAAATCGGTTCTTATCAGTTAAGCAACACGCGCCCCCTAGCGTTTTTAGCGGGCACCTGCGTAATTGAAAGTGAAACGCACTACTTGCGGGCGGCTAAAAAATTAAAAGAAATTATCGCCCGCAGCCACCACCCGTTTATTTTAAAGGCCTCGTTTGATAAAGCAAACCGCACGTCAGTTTCGGCGTTCCGCGGGCCGGGGCTGACTAAAGGGCTTGAAATTTTAGCCAAAGCCAAAGCACAAACCGGGCTGCCCGTACTGGTAGATGTGCACGAACCCTGGCAGGCCGAAGAAGCCGCCCAAGTGGCCGATATCTTACAAATCCCCGCGTTTTTGTGCCGCCAAACCGATTTAATACTGGCTTGCGCCGACACCGGCAAAGCGGTTAACGTCAAAAAGGGCCAATTTTTAGCCCCCGGTGCCATGGAACAAATCATTAAAAAAATTGAGTCACGCGGCAACCGCCAAATTTTACTCACCGAGCGCGGCGCCAGCTTTGGTTACGGCGACCTAATTGTGGATATGCGCTCACTCGAAATTATGAAACAATTTGGCTACCCGGTTATTTTTGATGCCACGCACTCCGTGCAAAAGCCGGGCGCCCTGGGTACCGCTACCGGCGGAAACCGCAAGCTGGCCCCCGTATTGGCCAAGGCGGCCACCGCACTGGGGATTGCCGGGGTATTTTTTGAAGCACACCCCACGCCCGATACGGCCCTTTCCGACGGGCCCAACTCGTTAGATTTCAAATTAACCGCCCACATGGTGCAAGAACTTTGTGCCATTGATGCGGTAGTCAAAAAATTTAAATGAAAAATACTACTGCCGCCTGGATCCCTTCGCTAAAATGGCACTTAACTTGCCTGGGGGTTTGTGCGGTAGTAGCGGCTGTTTTACTGGGGGCGCTTAGTTTACTAAGCACACACCTGCCGGCACCGTATGCACCGCGAACGCCCGCTTCCGGCACTACCCCTTGGAACGATTAGAGGAAACGATATGCCTACTTTTAAAATCAACCCCACTGTTGTAAAACGCATGGCCCGCCACGTGTTGGAAGTTGAACACGAGGCCCTGGCACTTAGTTATAAAAGTATTGACCCGCAATTTATCAAAGCCGTGGAAGTAATGGCCAACTGCAAAGGGCGCGTAGTCGTCTTAGGCATTGGCAAAAGCGGCATTATCGGGCGTAAAATTTCCGCCACGCTTGCCTCCACGGGCACCCCGTCTTTCTTTGTGCACCCCGTGGAAGCCTTACACGGAGACCTGGGTATGATTACCCCCGGCGACGTGATTTTAGCGTTATCTTTCTCGGGCCAAACCGAAGAAATCAACAAAATTTTACCGTCGTTAGAATGCCGTAAACTGACCATTATTTCCATTACCGGCCACGCACACAGCAAACTGGCTTTAATGTCGGACATTCACATTACCGTGCATATTGAGCGTGAAGCCTGCCCGTATAACTTGGCTCCCACGGCCTCTACTACGGCTACGCTCGCCGTGGGCGATGCGTTGGCGATATGTTTGATGAACATTAAACATTTTGAGAAACGCGACTTTGCCCAATTTCACCCGGGCGGCTCGCTAGGCAAACTGCTGACTCAGCAAGTCAAAGACGTTATGCGCAAGGGCAAAAACAACCCTACCGTCCCGCAAACTGCCACCGTGAAAGATGCCCTATTTGTGATGACAAAAACCGGGGCCGCCGGGGCGTGCAGTATTATAGATAAAAAAGGCAAACTTTTAGGATATTTTACCGATGGTGATTTACGCCGCATTTTGCAAACCGGCACAGACGTTTTGAGCAAACAAATCACCGAAGTCATGACCCGAAACCCCTATCATATTATGGATACGGTACCCGCCATTGAAGCCGCCAAAATGATTCACCAAACCAAAGTGGATAACTTGCCGGTGTTGGACAAAACCGGCAAAGTGGTTGGCATTATTGACGAAAAAGATTTGATAGAATTTTTAGCCATGTTGGATAAAAAATAATGAAACAACTTTTGGTTTTCTTTTTAGGTGTTGGGCTGTTATGTGCATGCGGAACAAAAACTTCTTCCCCCGCGCAGGACGAGGCCGACACCCAACTGGCCAATAATGTTTCTATTTTTTCTTCACAAGAAAACCAAAAAAAATGGGTATTGCACGCCGATACCGTAAATTTTGAAAATATGCAAAGTGCCACTTTAAAAAACCCCCAGTTGGCACTTAAACAAAACGGGCAGGATAGTGCTACGGTGTCGGGCCAAATCGGCTCGTTTGATTACGCCAAGCAACTGGTTACCATAGAAGGCAATGCCATACTAGAATCGTTGGATGAAAAGGCCCGCATCACCGCACAACGCTTTTTTTACGATATCGCACAAGATAAAATTTGGTCAGACGTGCGCACCATTATTACCCGCGGCACGGCGCGTTCGGTAGCGATCCACGGCGTAGAAACGGACTCCAAGCTCAACAAAATTATTATTAAAAAACACGCCACCCAGTTGCCCAAAACACGGCAGGAATTGCAAAGGAACTCCTTATGAAAATACGTGTAACCCTTTTATTTTTAATGTTTGTTTCTCTAGTAAGCGCGTGCCGCAGTACCCAAGTACCTGCGCCGGCTATGCAAAATGAGCCCAAGCAAGCACTCGTGCAAAAAAAAGAAACGCTACAAGCCAAGAAAAAAGCCGCCTCACAGTTGCCTGAAGTGCTTGGCGGTATCGTTCAAAGTGACGAGTGGATTATCTACAAAGAAAAAGAACAGGAAGAATTTAAAGGCCACGTTTTTTACGATAACGACATATACGTTTTTAAGGCCGATTATGCCTTGTCGGACCGTAAACAAAATACCGCCACCGCCCGCGGGCATGTGTATTTAAAACAGCAAGAAAAACAATCCCCCACCTACGAGGCCTGGGGCGATTACGGCCGCTACAATTATAAAACCGGCAAAGGGATTTTAAAATCCACCTCTAAAACACCCGCCCGTTTGCAAATTACAGACACTACCCAAACGCTTACCGCCCGCGCTGAACAAATTTCGTTTAATACCGTTACCCAAGTTTTTGTGCTGACCGGCAATGTGGACGTCCAGCGCACCACACAGGGCAATACCCAAACCTTACAGGCAGATACCGTGATTTATGACAAAGAGCACAACACAAGTACCGCAATCGGTAAACGTCCTTTAGCCACCGGCTCCACCGAAGAAGGCACATTTGCTATAATAGCAGATAAAGTAAACTCGGACGCGCAAGCCACGGTAGTTACGCTAGACGGACACGTACAAGGATGGGTGGTATCGCCCGAGTTAAACAATCACAAAATCAACCGTCAATTTTAGGGGAAACTATGGAACTGCGCAGTGAAAAAATCGTCAAAGTATATAAGGACCGCATGGTGGTAAAAGGTGTGGATATTCATGTTAAATCTGGCGAGATTGTAGGTTTACTGGGCCCCAACGGCGCAGGTAAAACCACTTCGTTTTATATGATGGTGGGTTTCATCCGCCCCACCAGCGGCAAGGTGTTTATTGACGGCGACGACGTAACCGCGCTACCTATGTTTGAGCGCGCACGCCACGGCCTTGGCTACTTGGCGCAGGAGCCTACCATTTTTAAAGGGCTTACGGTAGAAGAAAATTTACTGGCGGTACTGGAACGTATTTTGGACGACAAAGCCGCACAAAAAAAACACGTGGACGAACTGCTTAGTGAATTTGGCCTCACCAAACTGGCCAAACAAAAGGCCTGGACCTTATCAGGCGGTGAAAAACGCCGTATGGAAATTGCGCGTTGTATGATTAGCAACCCCAAAATCATTTTGTTAGACGAGCCGTTTGTAGGGATTGACCCGATCACCGTGTCCGATTTGCGGCAAATGATTTTTAAATTAAAAGATAAAGGTATCGGCGTTTTGATTACCGACCACAACGTGCGCGAAACATTGCCGCTTACCGAGCGCGCCTACCTAATTTACGATGGTAAAATTTTAGTAGAGGGCGACCAACAAACTCTATTGAACGATAAAAACGCCCGTAAACTTTACCTCGGTGAAGATTTTAAGATGTAAAAAAAGGGAACTTTTAAGTTCCCTTTTTTTACACTTTCTTACTCATAAATAATCTTTAATGACTTTGTGCACTTTATCGGCCACCAAGGCATAACCTTGTGCGTTGGGGTGTACTTGGTCACTTTTTAAACTAGGCTTGTAAAAAATCCCTTTGACAATACCCGGCACAAACAAGGCTCCTTTATCCTGTGCCATTTGCTTGTAGGCCTTGGTATATTCTCCCATGCCCGGGCCGCCTGTATCCACAATCACGGCAATCGCACCAAAGTTTTGCACCTCGTCCACGATATGCGCCACTGCATTCACCGCGGCCTGACGGCTTTGTTGACGCATGTGGTCATTGGCACCAAATTCAATAAGCACCATATACGGCCGTTCCCGTAGCACTTGCTCCAGGCGCGCAGAGGCTTGCACAGCCGTCTCGCCGTTCACCCCCAAATTTACCACTGGGCGGCTGATTTTTTTAGCTAACACGTCGGGAAAACTGGCCCCTGCGGGCGCGCCGTAGCCGGCGGTTAAACTGTCGCCAAAGGCCACCACGGCGCGGTTTTGGTTGGGGAAATTTTTAATTTTTGTTTTTCCCCCTCGTAAAAAATAAAATAGTCCCATGATAATTATTACACCTATAATAATTTTTTTCATAGGACTATTTTAGCAAATTGCGTGAATGGAAAAGTGACTACCCACGTACCTTGGCACAAAGTTAATTAACTTCTGTTCTACTACCGCCACATTATTGAATAATATAAGCATTCCCTACTTTTTTTCCACCGCTCAGTAACTTGCAAGTATTATAAGGATCAGATCCTCCTTGGCAATAAATATTGGAATCATGAGCTAAGCGATAAATATAATAATAATTTCCTGCATCATAATTGAGAGGCCCCTCTTTATAACGATTAGAAATTGCGATTAAATTACTGTTTCCGCCGCTCACCCCGAAATCAAATTTTCCATAGCCTTTTCTGTTGTAACCAAAATATATAAAATCTTCACCGGGAATCTCTATATCTAATTCATCTAAAGAAGAAGCATATGCCCCGTTTGCTAAACGATATACTTCTTGCGCATCCCCAATTGCTTTTACCATTACAACAGCTTGCATAGCCCGGCTTTTTTCCACAGTTTTTTGGTATTGCGGCACGGCCACCGCCGCCAAGATACCAATGATTAAGACAACAACTAACAACTCAATAAGGGTAAAACCCCACTTATAATTCATTTTAAGCTTGTTTCTTTTCATGTTAATTTCTCCTGTTTACTGCATAGTAGGAGTGTAACAAAAAAAAAACAAGTCAAGCTTTTTTACGACGACAAAAAATAACTACAATAAATGGTTAAAAGTACGCGTAGCAAAAGAAAGTTTGTTCCTGTTTTCAGATTTGAGGCTAGGTAAAGCCGCAAGTTGAGCGTGGCGTACGTCTGCAAGACAACGCACACGCGTTGCAAGTACGCGAGCGAAAGTCGGCTTTAGATAGCCCAAATATGGAAACTGTTAGAGCGCGCCTAAAATCTTACAGACAAAGATGCCTCGGCCCCTAACCCATAATGCGCATAGTTGGCCGCCAAACTCAAATCTAAATACGAAGGCAACTTGAAGTTCATCCCCACAGTTCCGCGGGCGGTGGCGGCATATTCGTTATCGCCGGCCAGCACAGTGGCGGCCACTGAATTTACGTGCAAGGTGGTATAGTCCACCCCGCCGCCAATGTACGGGACAAAATATTTGATTTTCATGGAAAGCACCAAACTGGCATTGTAGTGCGAGGCGGAAAAATCGCGCGCGCTGGCGGAGTGAGCAGCCACCACAAGCATGGGTTGCAACGAGCCCAGCATTTCGTTAGGTTGCGTAATACCCCAGCGAAGCCCACCGCCGGCAATGGTCATCCCTTGGTAACTGCTGGCGCGAATAAAACCGTCAATGCGAAACGGTAAACCGATATCGGCCTGGAGCCAAGGATAGAAAACAGCACCTACTTTATCACGCTCACCCAAGGCCGTGTGGTTTTTTTCGGCATCGGTAGAGCCGGATCCCTTGCTCATTTTAAAAATCATACTGCCGCGCGGACCAATTTGAAAGCCCCCCCAGCCCAGCACACGCCCCGTGGTATAAGTGCCCGAACCGATAAGGCCGCCCAAATCTTTGGTGAATGCGCGGATGTTATTTTTGGTTACGTTTTTAGAAAAATCATCCCAAATATTGTTGGCAAAAGCACCTGTGCTTAGTAAAATAAAAGCCAGTAAAAAAAGTGTTTTTTTCATAAAATTCTTCCTTATATAGTTAGTTAGTTAGTTAAAAATCAATTCATCACCGGGTTGCACACAGCGTTGCAAACTACCCGCGGGTAACTCCAGCGTGCGCCGCGCCGCCGGATAAAACCGAGTCATGCGCCACGGCCTTATATTTTCAATAACCGCTACCACGCGGTTATGCTTATCTAAAAAAATCACGTCTATATCAAAGCGCATAAAACACGTATGAATTTGCGGGCAAGGCTCTAATAAAAGCGCGGTTTGTGGCGCTAAACTTTTACGCCCCATCAGGCCCAACAGCCGCGCCCCAAACGTGCGGGCGGGCTCTACGGTTGCGGCCAAAACGGCGCCTGTTTTTACGTGTACACACTTCATTTTTCATCCTGCCGGAGGGCTTGCAAAATCACTTCGCGCGTTTGTTGCACAAGCGAGGTACTTAAAAACTTAAAATGCTCCGGCGGTTTAATACTAAAATCGTTTCCTTTTTTAAATACTAAAAATGTAACCAGCCATGCCCGGTTAAAATCCACCTGCACCAGCCACATATCCTGGCGCGTTTTGGCGGAGCGTACGTCGGACACAGTGGGTGTAACCCCCACAAGCGTTTGCACACAGGGGGCCTGGCAAGACGAGACAAAATCGTACGTGGATTTATCCAAAATACGAATATTTTGATAGGTACGCTCTGACGGTA
Source organism: Elusimicrobiaceae bacterium (assembly GCA_045129775.1). GTDB lineage: Bacteria > Elusimicrobiota > Elusimicrobia > Elusimicrobiales > Elusimicrobiaceae > Avelusimicrobium. The sequence continues at coordinate 47,140 of JBGUOO010000011.1, read as the reverse complement.
AAACCAGCTTGTTCCCCGTACGGGCTACCCCTGAAATTGTAAAAGAACCGGATACTTCCACATCCAACGCGTGCAGAGTGGGCGCAAAAAGGAGTAGTAAAAACACCCACCCTGTGCGTTGCATACGTTAGGCGGCTACGCGTTCAACGTAGTTCCCCGTGCGGGTATCTACAAGCACGGTGTCGCCTTCGTTAATAAAAAGCGGGACTTTAATAACGGCACCCGTTTCCAGCGTGGCTTCTTTAGTCGTGTTGGCCACGGTATCGCCTTTTACACCGGGGACGGTAGATGCAATTTTAAGCGGCACTTTAATGGGTAGTTCCACGTTGAAAAGCTGGTCGTTAATATAGATGCCGGTAGCGTCCATATTATCTTTTAAATATTTAGTCAGTTCGCCCAGTTTAGAAGTAGGAACTTCAATTTGGTCGTACGTTTCACTATTCATAAACGTGGCCATATCGCCGGTGGTATATAAGTATTGGAAGGGGCGTTTTTCCACTTCCACTTCGGTAAATTTATCTTCGGGGCGGTAGGCCGTCTCAATCATGGCACCGGTGTTGATATTACGCAGTTTGACGCGTACCACGGCGCGGGCTTGCGATTTGCGGTGGTGTTGAAATTCAATAATTTCTACCAGTTGGCCGTTTTCATCTTGGAAAATCAGCCCTTCGCGAAATTCGGTTGTGCTTAACATAGTTTTTACCTCTTTTTTAGGGCGTTTTGTACGCCCGGAATTTAATGCGTGAGTTTTTTGGAACCCGTTTTGGTGACTAAAAAACTGTCCTCCAAACGGATACCCCAGCGCCCGTCAAAATAAATGCCGGGCTCTACGGTAACTACAAAGTTTTCCTCCAGTTCGTCCGGCGCTCCCGCACGCAAAATCGGGAGGTCGTGTTCCTGCAGGCCAATGCCATGGCCGGTAGTATGGAAAAAATATTTCCCGTACCCGGCCTGTTCAATTACGTCGCGCGCGGCCTTGTCTATCGTGCCGGCGCTCACTCCCGCCCGTAAGGCTTTTACACCCGCTTGGCGGGAAGCATTCACAATGTTCCAAATCTTTGTATAAGCGGCCGGTACTTGATCCCCGTGCCACCAACTGCGCGTCATGTCCGACGTGTATCCTTCGTAAAAACAACCAAAATCCATGAGTATGGCTTCGTTCTTTTTGAGCTTGCGCGTTTTAGACGGCGTATGATGCGCATCTGCCGTGTTGGCACCAAAACATACAATGTTAAACGGGACGCTGTCCGCCCCGCGCTTGGTCATGGCCAGTGCCATTAAAATGCGTACTTGCTCTTCGGTCATGCCGGTTTTGATTTGCGGTTTTACTTCTTTAAACGCCGCAGAGGCAATGGCGCACGCTTTTTGGAGGCAGGCCAGCTCATCCGTGTATTTTTGGCGGCGCATTTCGCCCACCAAACTGCAGGTGCGTACCAGTTTATGTTTTAAAAAAAGTTCGCCCGTTTCAAAACCCACTTGGGCCGGATCAAACGCCACCCGTTTTAATTTTTTGGCTTGAATTAGCTTCAAAGCGCCGTCCACCATGCCGCCAAAAGGAACATCCACCGTTTTAATAAATGTTGCGGCCGGGGCCATTTTGGCCACAATGAGCTTTTTGGTCACACAATACGCTTGCGCGGGTGTGATAAGAAATACGGCCTCCCCGTCTGAAAGTTCAATGCCCGACAAATAGCGCTGTTCCAAGCGGGCGGTAGTAATGTATCCGTCCAGCCCGGCTTGTTTTAAAGTGCGGCGTAAATCGCGCATGCGTGTTTGGGCGAGGTTTTTCATATTATTTCTTCGTTAAAATTTTGGCTCCGGTTTTGGTAATGGCTACCGTATCTTCCAACCGCACACCAAATTTGCCCGGCAAGTAAATGCCCGGCTCTACGGTAACAATATTGCCTTCTTTTAAGATGTATGTGCTGGTTTGGTTATTATAGGGGTTCTCGTGAATTTCAATGCCTACCCCATGGCCGGTGCCGTGCGTAAAAAAGGCGCCGTAGTTTTCCTTTGTGATAAGGGCGCGGCAAACGCCGTCCACCGCTTGGCAAGCCACACCGGGCTTGGCCGCTTTAATACCTTGTTTGCGGGCATTATCTACAATTTTCCAAATTTTTGTATATTCGGCAGGCGTTTTGTTGCCGTGCCACCAGCTGCGTGTCATGTCCGAGCAGTAGCCGTTAATCACACAACCGAAATCCAACAAAATAGCATCTTCTTTTTTTAGTTTGCGGGTGCCGGTTTCGTAATGCGGGTCGGCGGTGTTTTCGCCAAAGGCTACAATCGTGAAGAACGACGTACACTTCGCCCCGTGTTTACGCATAAATAGTTCCATTTCCGCGGCAACTTCGTTCTCCGCCATGCCGGTTTTGATGCGTGGTTTAATATATTCGTACGTCAGGTAAGCCAGGCGGTTGGCCGCGCGTAAGTGTTTTAATTCTTGCGCATCTTTAACGGCTCGCAACTGCGTCATAAAACTCTCCACTTCCACCAAACCGTTTTTAGCAAACAACTTGCCGGAGGCATAGTCGGCCTTAGCAGCATCAAAACCCACTTTTTTAAGGCCCAGTTTACCAATCAGTTTGATCATATTTTTTACGCGGTTGCCCTCGTCGCCAATCACGTGCATAAAAGGGGCGGCCTTGCCGAAAGTTTTTTCATACAATCCGCGTGTTAAAGCATACGTTTTTTTAGGTGTAATTAAAAAAATGGCTTCGTCTTTATAAAAATAGAAATTGGCCAGGTAAAATTGGTCCACATAGTCTGTAACTAGCAGGCCGTCTAGCTTATTTTGGCGCAAAAAAGCACGCACGGCTGAAAATTTGGCTTGGATAAATTTATTCATTGTTAAAATACCTCTTGGGTATTTTACCATTTTTAGACTGCCGCTACAATACGGGTGCGCGCGCGTAAGGAAATTTTGTGCCCGTAAGGCACTTAATTATATATAATACTACTATGAAAAATTTTACACTATTATTAGGTTTTTGTTTGGCGGCCGCCTTGCCGGGCGGCGCCGAAGTATTTACCGCCACTGACGGAGCACTGAGCCTGGATATGCCGGCAGGGTGGACAACGGTGGAAAATCCGCCACAGCGCAGTGTGCTTTCGGCCCAAAAAGGGGAAGCACGCCTGGATATTAAAACCGTGGATTGTACCACCGAAAACTGCTTAGACCGCATGATCAACAACGATGTGGCCGAAGTAAAAGCCAAGCAAATGAGCGTGGTTAAAAATACCTACACCGGCGAAGAAATCAAACGTGTGGAACTCTCTACCGGCGAGCCGTTCTACTACATTAGTTTTTACACCCCTAAAAATGACTTTAGCGCCGGATACTTTCTAATTGACGGGAAAGGCTATTCGGTACTGGGTAAAAACATTACCTATGCGGAAACCGATTTGATTTTTGCCGCCATTACCCCCACCGCGCGCCCACAAATAGATACGCCCGCCACCCTGCAAGACGAAATTGGCGAAGTAGATTTATTGCACTCTTACGATACCCAAGCCCTACCCGACGTAGCTGTGGAAAACTTGGCGGAAGATTCCGTAATAGCCGCTACGCAAGAGCCCGAAACGCCGGCCCCGGTTGCCCAACCTAAAAAACCCGGCATTTTAAAACGGATACACGATAAATTAGCCACCCGTTGGCACCAAGCCGCTTTTAAAACACTGGTTACCCCGGCCTTCCCGCCATTTATCCGCCAATTAGGCCACGGCTATGATGTGCTGATGGGGCTTATTGTATTGTTTTTTATCGGTTGGTTGGGAGCCGGCATCGTGCGGTTTTTTGTGCCTGCCAAACAGATAGAAATGACCGCCAACCCCAATGCCTTATACCCCATTAAAATAGAACGGCGCTATGGCACCCCGTCTTTAATTCTGCGCGCAAAAGATAACCAGGGAAACGTGCTTACCGCCTTGTCCGTACGGTGGGATGCACTTTTTATGTTTTTTGGTATTGTGATTATGCTGGTGGCCCTTTTGGTATTGGCCGGCACAAGCCTATGCGAACAATTTAAACTGATACCGGCATCGGCCTTTGTATTTAATACCGTTTATTCGGCTACGTCTTTGGTACTGCCGTTGGGGTTTGTAATTTTCTTCTGCGGCATTGTGTGGGGACAAGTAGCCATGAGCGAAATTACCCTTTTTGACAATAAAGGCCAAAAAGCTTGTGTTATCTTACAAAAGGGTTATAGCTTAACACACGAACGCTACCAAATTTATTTTGCGCGCTCTAAAGAGCTGTTATTGGCCCAACGCAAACGGTTTGCCTGGCGGCGCAGTTGGAAACTGATGAGCAAGGACCGCATTGAATTTGCTACGATTACCGAACGCAGTGCCAAGCGTGCTACCGCCCGTATGCTGTGCGGGCACTTGTGGGGAATGTTGCGCGCCGATTACGACATTTCCGGCACGATGGAAAGCCACGGCTCTATTGAGAACACCCATGCTTTGTTTAATAAAAGTGTGTGTAATATGGATAAACCCGAGGCCGTGCAAGCACGCGATTTATTGGCCATTTCGTTGTTAATTAGTATTAGGGACCGAGACAAATGGTACCCGTGGTTTAATTGATTTCTGCCTAATTATGCGCAAATTATTCGTGTTTTTATGTTGTTTATCCCCCCTTTGCTTAGCGGCGCAACCGTTGCAGGAGTTTGTACTCGCCCAGCAACAGCACCCCACGTTGCAAGGCGCGTGGTGGGGCGGGCTGGCCGTATATGCCGATAATAAAAACGAGACGCTTTTTGACTTGCAAGCCGATACCCGCTTTACCCCGGCTTCTACCTTAAAACTGCTAACCACCGCGGCGGCGCTTGAGAAACTCGGGCCGGACCACCGCTTTGAAACCCGCTTGTATGCCACTTCTTTACCCGACGAAAACGGCGTGCTTAATGGCGACCTGTATGTGCGCGGTGGCGGCGATATGACGCTGGGCTCCAAGCGTGTAAAAGGGGCCGAAACCTATCCGCAAGTGCTTAAAAAATGGGTACGCGCCGTAAAAGAGGCAGGCATTACACAAATCAACGGGCGCGTATATGCTGACATATCCCTATTTGACGGGCCAACCATTGCCGATAAAGTAAATTGGGAAAATATCGGCAACTATTATGCCGCACCCGCCAGTGCGCTCTCACTGCACGATAATTTATTTGCTATCCATTTTAAGGGCGAGCTTGGCCACGGCCAGCGCGTGGAAGTAAAAGACATGACACCCCAAATCCCCGGCGTGGAAATACAAAGTTTTGTAACCGCGGACAGTAAAAATAAAAAAGATAACGCTTATGTGTATGGCGGGCCGGACCAATATAATTTAAAAATTTTCGGCACCATTCCCACCACTTTAACCGGGTTTACAATTCAAGGGGCTATCCCCAACCCGGCCTTGTTTGCCGTGCAAGCATTCACCGAGGCACTGGCGCAAGAAAATATCCGCGTAAGCGAGGCCCCGCAAGTGACGTTGCAAGCCCCCGATTATGAAAACATGAAATTGTTGCATACTTATTACTCGCCCGCGTTAAAAGACATTATTTTTATCATCAACAAACGCAGTTTTAATTTGTATGCCGATATACTACTGCGGCAACTGGCCGTGGCAGACGGCAAACCCGGCAGTATTAAAAACGGGGTGGCCGCACTTACTAAATTCTTACGCGAAAACAACCTGGCCGACGAAAATGATATTGTACTTTACGACGGAAGCGGCCTCTCGCGCGATAATATGCTTACGCCACGCGTGCTAGTTAATACGCTTGTGTTTATGATGCAAAGCCAAAATTTTGGGTATTATTACCGCTCGCTCGCCACGCCGGATGACCGCGGGGATTTGCTCGTCTTGCGGCGGTTTTTAAAGCCCAAACAAAGTGTAGAAAAAGTACGCATTAAAGGCGGCACGATTGACGGCGTGAAAGCCTTGGCCGGCTATGTACCCAATGCCGAAGGGCGCCTGATTGCCTTTGCGTTTATTGCCAACAACTTGGCTACCAATAAAGACGAAAGTTTATGGCGCATGCACGAAAACATTATTAAACGCTTATTAGAAGATAAAACGCAAGCAAAATAATTTTGTTATAATAAAAATACATTTACAGTAAGGAGGTTAATTACTCCCGCGCGCAAGCGCAAACTTACAATTTAAACTATTTTGGAAGCGTACCAAGTACGCAGTTATTGGAAACAATGACTCGCCAATCCAAACAATAGCCGATAGTAGGTGCAGTGGGGACGTATACACCCCACTGCACCGAACGTTTCCCGCCTTCGGGTGGGAAACTACGGCTGTTATATTTGGGTTCTTTGGCGAGTGCCCGGTATAACAGCCGTTTTTTGTTGTTTTTTGTCGGGTGCTTGCCAATTAAACATATATAAAGGAATAAAAAATGAAAAACATGAATAGTCTTTCTTTACGCAACATCCCCCCTCACCCGGCCTTCGACCACCCTCTCCCTCAAGGGGCGAGGTGGATAACGCGCGGGTTTACGCTCATTGAACTGTTAGTGGTAGTGCTGATTATCGGTATTTTGGCGGCTGTAGCCGTGCCGCAGTATCAGTTGGCGGTGGAAAAAGCACGTATGGTGGAGGCCATTACTTTAGTACGTGCCATAGCCAACGCCAACCGAGTCTATTATTTGGCAAATGGGCAGTATGCGGCTCATAATGAATTGGAGTTACTGGATATTAACATTCCCGGAACCCTTAACAGCAAGACTAAAAAACGAATCGACACTCCATTATTTCGATATTCACCCGACGGGATAGATGGACTCAATATTGCTTTAGCTAAACGCCTTCCTCTTACAAATGATGTGGAAGCCTATCAGATATATATTTCAAAGTCACAACCCGACCGTATACGCTGTAGATATTACTCCGTCGGCTCTGCCATTCAAAAAAAATTATGCCAAAAATTAGATGCAAACGGTATGCTGTAAAAAGACCCTCAAATAAAAATACTTTCGTTAAGCCGACGTAACCCGTATATTTTTCCACGTGCCGCGGGCAAAACGCACCACCATAAATACCGCGGTCAGCCACGCATAAAACGTCAGCCACCCCCACACCCATGGGATGGGGGCACTAAGTTTGTACACCAAAAACCACGTGCCGGGGATGAGGAGCCCCCACGCACAACCCATCATTACGTTCATAAAAAACTTCGTGTCGCCCGCGCCGCGCAAGGTTGCCCCAAAAATCAAATACGTGGCATCCCCCAGTACAAAAATACTGACGAGCTTCATCAGCGGCCACGTTTTGGCGGCAAGCACGGCGCCGTTTTCAGTACCTGCCGGTATAAACAAGTGTAAAAACAGCGGCGCACCAAAGAAAAATAATAACGCAATCCCCCCCGCGTACGCGTACCCCAATTTGCACGCGTTTTTGACTACCTGCCCACTTACGTCGGGGCGGTTTAAGCCTTGGTATTTACTCACTAAAATTTGAATCCCTGTGCCCAGCCCTAAAATGACCATAAACACAACAGGTTGCATACTCATTACGATATTGCTGGCTTGCAAAGAAATTTCGTCAATGTTCCCCACCATAAACGTAAACAACGTAAATGAAATTACGTCCATTAAAATGCCAAATCCGTTGGGGAGCCCAAACCGCACCAAACGTGTAAAAATAGGTTTGTAAAAACCAGCTAAGCGGAAAATTTTGAACGTACGGCGGTTTTGCTGCGTACATAAAAGCGCGACGTAAATACCCGTCATACACACCGCCCCCAAAATGGTCGCCCACGCGGCGCCTTTAATGCCTAAAGAGGGCAGGCCGAATTTGCCGAAAATCAAAATATAGTCCAGCACCAAATTAACCACGTTGCCCGCTATCGCCACATACATAGGGATTTTGGTCTGCCCGCGGCCGCTAAAAAAACTGCCCAGCGCACAATTTAAAATAGCAATCCCGCTACATACATTGAGGATTGTAAAATAGGTTAGTTCCAAGGTGCGCACATCCGGAGCGTGGTCAAAGGCGTTAATAAGTACCCGACCAACCGGCGTAAGCGCCGCTAATATTACCGACGACAGCCCCGCTAAAAGCACCCCTTGCCAAAGTGACAGCGTCACGCACGCGCGTTTTTTGCACGCGTTAAACTGCGCAATAAAAACGCCGGTATAATTGGCAAGTCCCACAAATAACGCCCCAAACATCATGGCCAGCATGCCCCCCGGCACACAGGCACCCAACGCCTGCGGCGAGTACCACGCCAAAAACATCCGGTCCGCAAATTGCATAACTACTTGCGCCGCCATGGTAACAATCAACGGATAGGAAAGGAGCCACAGCTCGGAAAGTGAGGTTTGGACAGTTTGCTTGTGTTTCACAGTGACACCATAAAAAAAGAGCCCCGTTTGTGCGGGGCCCTTAACAAGTCTTCAAAAATTACAGTTTGACGACTTTTACGGCTTTCGGGCCTTTTTCGGATTCTACAACTTCGAATTCCACTTCTTGGCCTTCAGCTAAGGTTTTGAAACCGTCGCCCTGAATTTCTTGATAGTGAACAAAGAGATCTTTAGAACCATCTTCGGGGGTCACGAAACCGTAACCTTTTTGGTCGTTAAACCATTTTACTTTTCCTTTAGGCATTTACTATTACTTCCTTATCATTTATATCAAGTACTTAAACTTAATAAGTACCTACCATTACTATACAATAAATGTAAAAAAAAATGCAAGCGTTTTTTTAAGTATAATAAAACTATGCAAATGATAGAAGCAGTACCAAATATTTCCGAAGCTAGGGACCAAGAAACCCTGGCACGCATTTTGGGTGATGTGCAAGCCGTATTGGGCAATGTGCGCTTGCTCCATGTGGACAGTAACGAAGATGCCAACCGCACCGTGCTGACACTGGCCGGCAAGCCCGAACAAGTTGTGCGGGTTTGCTTTATGCTCTTTGAGGCATGCACACGCTATATAGATATGCGCTTTCACGCCGGAGAACACCCGCGTTTGGGCGCGGTAGATGTATGCCCGCTGGTGCCCATAACGGGGCTTACACTCCCGCAAACCGCCGCATTGGCAGACAACCTGGCCCGCCGCGTAGCAGAAGAACTGCATATCCCGGTATATTTATACGAACAAAATGCAACCGCAGAGGAACGCAAAGATTTGGCATTTTTACGCAAAGGCGAATACGAAAGTTTGCCCGAAAAATTAAAAAATTTGCCCCCTGATTACGGGCCGAAACAATTTACCGACAGCGTAGCCCGCACCGGAGCCAGTGTGATTGGGGCGCGCAATTTTTTAATTGCGTTTAATATTTCCTTAAATACGCAAAATGTACTGGCCGCCATTGAAATAGCCGCTAAACTGCGCGAAAAAAGTGGTGGTTTGCCCGGCGTAAAAGCTATTGGTTGGTATATGCAAGATTACCAGTGTGCACAAGTGTCTTTTAATATTACGGACTTTCATCAAAGCAATCTGCACGATGTATTTGAAGCCTGCTGGCGCGAGGCCGCCGCACGCGGGTTGCAAGTGACAGGAAGTGAGCTCATTGGCTTAGTGCCGCAAGAGGCTATGGTTAAGGCCGGGCAATTTTACGCGCCCAAAGAAACAAACGAGGACCAACTAATTGCGGTAGCGGCGGAACATTTATTACTAAACAAAATCCGCCCGTTTAAAGCGGACGAGCGGATTTTGGAAAAACGGTTAATTCACTGAGTGGCAAACTTTTTGGCCTAAAACATTGCCTGTTTTAGGGGTGCAGGTGATTTCGTCGGGATGAGAAGAATAATGAAGCCAATAAGTAATCACATAGTCGGCCTGGCTTTCGCAATCGTTCCATTTTTTACTGCCTTTCACAATCTCGGGGCAATAGGCCGCGCGAACGGAATTTTTATCCCACGGATTAGAGGCCGAGCCGTTAAAAGGGTCTATCATCCAATTCCCACATACAGGGACATCGTGCCACGTAGCATCCGTAGGGCACTGCGGCAAATCTACATCTAAATAGTCCGCCTTGTTGGTGTAAGTACCCGTATTTAAGTAATACACTTCTTCCGCTTTCTTCATAGAAGCAATGGTGGGGCGAATGGTGCTCAGGTGCGCTTTAGCTACCGCTACCTTATATTGCGGCAAAGCAATGGCGGCCAACACGCCTATAATTAGCACAACGACCAGCAGTTCTATCAGTGTAAAGCCACCCTGGTTATCATAAACGAAAAACCAATGTGTTTTCATCCCCATAACATAAGCGTATAAAAAACAACTTTCAACGTCAAGAAATTACTTATAATAAAGTGGAAAATTTTACAAACTGTTGCGGGGATAATTCCTCGGGGCGAACAGTCAACGGTAAGTTTAATTGGGTAAGTGCCGCAGTGATTTTTGCCTTCTCATACTCCGCCAATAGCAATGCATTTAACAAGGTTTTCCGGCGGTGTAAAAAGGCCGCCTGCACCACACGCACTACCGCGGGGAAATTGTGCGGAGCGGGAATTTTTTCAAAAGCCAAAACACGCGACTCCACTTTTGGCGGCGGGTTAAAACATCCGCGCCCGACGTTGCAAATAAGGCTAACCCGCGCACGCAATTGGCTCAGCACCGAAAGCGCCCCATAGCCTTTTTCACCCGGTTTAGCGGTAATTTTTTGCGTTTGCTCACGCTGGAACATAAAAACCGCCGTCTTAAAATGCGCGTACGCAAGCACTTTGTCTAAAATTTGCGCCGCGTCAATGTAGGGCAAATTACTCACAAACTCCGTCGGAACGGCGGGCAACGTATTTAAATCAAACTGTAAAAAATTGGTTTCAACCATATTTACGCGTGCCTCGGGCGGCAGATTTTTTTGTAAAAACTGCACCATAGCCGGGTCAATTTCCACGACGGTAAAACCCGTGTGGCCGCGCTTAATAAATTCCTGCGTCAACGCCCCTTGCCCGGGGCCGATTTCTACTAAATTTACAGCTTTAAGTACCTCGGCCGCGTCCACAATCTCCGTTATTACACGCGGAGAAATTAAAAAGTGTTGCCCATATTTTTGGATAGCACGCCCGGTCATTTATCGTCCGCCAATACTTTTAAATTTTTAGCCGCCACTTTGTTTTTAGCCTCCAATGCCAAAGCTTGTTTGTAGTAAGAAACGGCTTGTTCGTCTTCGCCCTCAATAACGGCGGCCGTGCCTAACCCCAACTGAGCCAGCGGGTCTTGCGGGTGCGCTTGTGCGGCGCGGGTAAAATCAACCGTGGCGGCGGAGCCATTACCGCGGGCCAAAGCCGCCAGGCCTTTAAGCAAATCGCACGTGTTATCCGCCGGGCAATTTTTGTAGTCGCGCAGATCTTCTATGGCATCATCTACAAACGTAAGCCAGGTGCGGCCCATGACCCACAACCCCATATCGTTGCCCACAATACGCGGGTCATAGACGGCTTTGGGCGGCGCGGAACGGTTTTGAGTAAGGGCGGAAGGCGAATTGTAATCCAGCGTGCGGCCTTGCATAGAAAGGTTTACGTTGTAATCTTTTGGCGCGTTAGCTACCGCTTGTTTGAGGCCGTTAATTAAATTGTCAATTTGTTCCTGGCGGGCTTGTTCCGTGCCGGCCGGCAAAGAAAAAATACGTTTAAAAGTTTGTGTTTCGGGCGCACTAGCCGTGTTTTGCAAACCGCCGGAAGCATGTAATTTTTCATAGGCTTGTTCAAAGGTACTCCCGCACGGAGCCGTTTGTTTTTGGGGCGGGGTGGCAGGCTCAAATTCCAACGTAACTTCTATATTCACGGGCTTGCCCACGGGAACTTGTTGTAAATTTTCTTTGAATTTTTCAATTTGCTTTTCAAAGGCCGCCGCGCTATGTCCGCTGGCACGGTACACAGCATTAAGTGCCAACCCGTCCGCCTTAAAACGCGTGATGGAAAACGCTTGCTCTATGACTTGCCGCGCCGTTTCTATCTGCCCTTGTTGCACGAGTAAAAAACCGTAACGCAGGCGCGCCACAAAATCGCCTGGTTTCGTTTTAACGGCACGCTTGTAGTATTTTAAGGCCTCTTGCGGGCGGTTTAGTTTTTCGTAAAGTGCCCCTAAACTGAGCATGGCATCTTCGTAATTTGAAAAATAGTGCAAGGCTTTTTTGAAAGAGGCTTCGGCTTGTTCATCGCGCCCAAGTTCTTCGTACAGCGTGCCTAGTTGGTAGTGATAAAGTGGCTCACGCGGGGCCAATTCGGTGGACGCACGGAAGTGTTCCAACGCCTTATCCCAGTTGCGCTGAACGGCGTAAGTGGAGCCTAAGTTCATGTGTGTGTCGGCCTTGTTGGGGTCCAGTGCGTTGGCTTTTAAAAAGAAATCCTGCGCTTCCTGCACGTTGCCTTTCCACCCGGCCGCAATGCCGAGCAGTTGATACGCAAGCGGGTTTTTGGGGTCCAGGCGCAAGGCCTCGTTATATTCACTAATGGCGTCGTCCACTTTGCCAGCCCAATAGAGTGAGGCCCCTAGCAAAAGATAAGGCAACGGGTCTTTGGAATTTTTGATGACGGCGCGTGCAAAACTGTTAGAGGCGGCTTGATAATTGGTGGCAGACATTTCCCCCATACCGCGGCGCATTTCCAGCATAGATTGCTCTTGCATCATGCGGTCCCACACGGTTTGGGTATAATCGGTCTTGATTTCAGCCTTGCGAAAGGAAAACGGGAAACCCGCCCAGGCGGGCCGTATTCCCCCCGCTAAGATACAAATGGTTAAAAAGACAGTTACACGCCGCATAGGTATATGATAGCAAAAAAGGGGCGGACCGTTGGGCCCACCCCTTTTTCATATTTGCGCAGAACTAAGGACGTTTCCCTACGATAGGATCGCCGCCGGAAGTTCCACCATCCGCTGTCGGGCTTTGGCCTTGGACGTACTCTCTTTTGCCTTGGCCGACAGGTTTATAATCTAACCCCGCCGTGCAGAGCCCTTCAATATATTTGAGGGCATCCGCCACAGACATGGTAGCAGAGCCACCGCTCTTAGACAAGAACGCTTCACACGCTACCCCCTGACCGTTCATAGATGGGGTTTCCTCGTGCAGTAAGCCGGCAAAACCTTGGTAAGAATTATATTGTTTTACATAGTTCTTACCGTTCATGGCTTTACAGTTACCGCAATTATGCGGATAGTCTTTACTACCTACTAACGCTTTTAACGGCGCTTGTTTCATAATAGGAGTAAGCGAGGGTACAAAATATTTGCTGTATTTATCCGCAAATTTGGTACCGTTGTAGTTATTGTGTGCATAGGCTTTCCCCATTTTAGGGCCTAAGGTTTTAGAACAACCTCCGTCTGCCACACCGTACGGTTGGAAGCGCCAGTCACAATAGTCTTTCCCGTTCACACGCACAAAGGCATCCGGATATAAGATAGACGTATCGTGAATATAGGTCAAGAAAGCACCCAACTCGTTGCGGAATAACAGTTGTTCTTCCTTAGTACCTGTAACGCCTGACACAATGGCGCGGTCCCCGGCATGTTTGTCTTTGGACATGCGGACAAAGTCGCGCCCCATTTCACACACAGCCGCCGCAGGAACGTCGTTAATACCCACGGTAGGAGCAATGTTTAACGCGTCAATAAACTCGCTGTCTTGCGGATAAGTTTTGTCAAACTTAATCGGCAATTCGGGGTGTACTTTGTTATACGCCTCTTTCACACGGTTAATAAACGCTGTTGCTTTGGCAGAGTCCATCTTAAAGCCCCACAGATCTTTACAAGACTGACCTGAGGTGTTATATTTACCTACCAACGGACTACCGAACAATTTGCACATCTCTTGTTCCGTCATGGACGTATCCGGGCGGGCCTTGCGGTCCGTAGCCCCGTTAGGCACACAGCGGATACCAGGGGCTAAAATGGTATATTTGTCCCCTTGCGGTTGCGGTTTGGGCGTAATGACGCATTTGCCGCCTTCCCATTTATAGTTGTTAGCCGGGTCTTGCGGACCGTAAATTTCCTCACAGCATTGTTGACTGGTTTGCGGTCCGTTCGGGCACGGTTTAGGATCTACCACTTCGGAGTGGCCGTCGCCGGAGAGGTTAATCGGACAGGTTTTTTCAATAATCTGTTCGCCGCGTTGGGCTCTCCAGAGGACGTTACCCACTAAACCGCCCTTGTCGGTAGTTAACGGCACGACTTCACCCGTACGTTTAACCTTATCGGAATCATAAATACGTTCAAACGTATAGGTAAAGGCATAACCGTTATCGGCTACTTGATCCGGGTTAATCATGGGTTGGGTTACAGTCCCGGCACCAGTTGGATTATCCAAGTAGCGGAACGAGGCCGATACAACCACATCCTTAACGGACGGTTTAACACCAGATCCACCCTTGAAACTTTCCCGGTCAAAGTGCAACTTGGCGGTTGCAGCATCTTCGGGGCCACACTCAAAGTAGAGGTTATCGTAATAGCAGACAGGCCCGTCGGTCACTCTATCCACACCTTCTACACGGAATTTGGCCTTATACACATTATCGCGGCTACCGTCTTTTTTGTGAGTAACCTTTCTGTGGTCAATATAGGCGTTTTTGAACTCCCAATACGGCAAGGGCAACAGTTCTTTGAGGTGGTGCCCCGATTCAAACCATTGTGCATATGCCAATTTATGTTTGGCCGCAAAAGAGGTAACATACATAAGGTCTAACTGATAGAAAGCTTTTTCAGCTTCTTGCTCAGTTACTTTGCCGTTGCCTAATTCTTTAAAGAGGTCCATAATTTTGTTTTTCATGGCTTCATACGGCAATACGTTACCGCGCGAAACCACAATCACACACCCGTCACCTAAGGCCTCTTGGTCAACTTCCAGGGTCCGTTCGCGGATTTCCTGTTGTTCACTGGGCACGTTACTGGTGGCCTTTGTCTGGGCAATAATTTGATCTCTGGCCGCATCTTTTTCAGCTTTTACGTGGCCTACACCACCTGTAATGTCGGCTTGATTTAACGAACTGCCGCCATGTTTGCGGTCCATAGAGGAACAGAGCAGGTTTTTACCGCTGGTCGGCAATCCCGGGAATTTACTTTTTAATACATCCGGGAAGTAGTTGCGTGCTACTACATAAGTGTAGATGTTCCACTTGCGGGCTTCGCCGGACGGAATGACCGTGTAGTTAGGCATATCGGTACATTGCATACCGGCACCGTTTAAGCCCAATTCGCCGGACACGTAGCCGTTACCGCACAAGCCGAAACAGCATAACCGCTGAGCAATTGGCCCACGGACAGTGGCTCCACTAGAACGCCCTTTCCAACCATCCGGGCAGGCTTCTTTTCCAACAAGAGTTTGATAATTATCGCATCCTTCTTTTCCAAACGGAAGGCCTGTCTGTTTTTCAATAATACCGGCTATTTTGTTCTTTTTCTTTCCACAGCAAGTAGATTCCACAGAAGTATTTACCCCTATGTCTCCAAACATATGGTCCACATCACCATCGGTATCGCCAGTAATTAAACAGTTGATTACCTGACCTAAAATGTTGCGCGCTAAGTCGTCCATCCAGTCAATCCATTTCCACTTGCGCTCAAACTGTTTTTCCCATTCTTTTTGCATGCGGGTTTTCATCATATCCCACCACCACGGTTCTTTACCGGGGGTAATGTTGATGTTGCGGGAAAGTTTACCTGAACCGCCGCCAGGCCCCATAGAGAACATATCCAAACCGCCTATACGGGTGGGATCCACGGGTTTTACGTACGAATCGCGCAACGCTTCAATCGGGTTGGCTTTACCCATGTTATCTTTGGATTTGCGGGCCGCCGCAGCTCCGCCCTGCCCGAAGGAAGAACGGCTGCCTGCCGCACGAAGCGGCTGCAGAGAAACCGGCTTAGGGCCGCTACTCGGAGTAGAAGGACCGACTTTTTTAGCCGCGCCTTTCAAACCACCGCCCCAGTTGTTAATTCCTAAGCGGCTACCGCCCGGACGACGCAACCCAGCCGGGTTTAACGTCCCAATTTTGGTACGGCGAAATGCAGCCCGTGTGGCACGGCCTGCGCGGCGTTTATAAATGTTAGTGGTATTATCTTCCACATCCATTTCAGAGGAGGCATGATGTTCGGCCGCATACGCCCCTTCCGCATCGCCTTCGTAACTGGCGGAAGCGTCCAGGTCCATATCGTCGCGTCCATAATCTTCTTCCTGGTTATCACCAAAACCTTTGATTAAAGAGAGCGAATCACGTCCGGCCAACTGGGCAATTTGCCCGTCGGGGTCTTCAATCATAGCGGTGTCAAAACCGTAACGCTCCGGGTCAAAAGTAGCTTCTTCACTGCCCGGAGTGAGCAACTGTTCTTCACTAGCTTGGCCGCTGTACTTATACAAAAACGGCAACAAGAGTAAGGCCACTAAGGCCGCAATGAAAAACGGAGCATCCCGACGCGTACGCTCAAAGAGCGTGGCTTTCGGTTTGCCGTCCCGGCCAATTTTGGCGGAAGATTTAGCGAAAGATTTATTGCCAGCAGGTTTGCTGTTTTTTATCTTATCGCTAAAGGTAAACTTCTCTTTCTTTTCCTCTGGCATACAAGCCTCCTATCAAAATAAAACTAATTTTTACGACGATTGGGCTTTAAAAAACCCGCAGGTACAGAAAATAAATCACGCGCTGCGCGCAACTGGTTCCCCATTGCACAACAGCTTACTTTACAATACCTCTTACTTTTATTATAACACTATTTCTCATTTTTTCAAGCCCCTATTTTATTTTTGAAAAAAGATTTGACTTTCCCCCAAATCGCGGTTGATAGTTTCTGTTACATTCTCTTTGCCTGGTTGGTCTTGTTCATCTTTAATAATTTGCGGGAAATAATTTTTGGTTCCACCTATTTCCGAGCGGAGCCTGGCATCCATATCTTCTGATTGTTCTGCTTTACCTTGCGGCCAAGCCTCATCCCATTTGGTTATTTTAGAAGCATTCCCCAAACACTCTTCCATAGTAAGCGGCGGATCATCATTTTGATGCGCGGCCACTTCAGCTTCACAATATTTTGTTTTGCATGTATTTTGGAAATCAGTGTATAACTTTCTATAGTGGCCTATTGTACCACCTTCGTCGGATACCACATCATTTTTTTCACAACGGTTCTCTTTTATCTCCACCTGCATCAAACAAGATATTTGCAACTGTTTGTAACCTTCTTGCATTTGTGCACAAGAATCAATAAATGTTTTGACCGTTTTTTTGCGAAAGTCACTATCCTCATAACTGGTTTTTAAGGCTTCGTTACAGTTCTGCGGGAAATTGACATTTGCAGGGGCGGTTGTACCGGTTACGTGATCCATGCTTGGAAACAATCTATTTACATTTTCTACAGCTTTAGTGACTAAACTGCCGCCCCCTGTCATCAATTCTTCGCGGCAATTCTTTTCAAACTCCAGGTATTCTTTCCAGGCAGATTCGTCTTCACTCATGGCCTCTATATCTACCTGAATGCCTGAAAAACTAAGCACATTGCTGGCCATAGTAGGGATATCCGCCCCCAAAAAGCTGGAATCCGCTAACCCTTTTTTAAGCATGATATTAGGGGTATATTTGGACATACGGCTGGTAATCCAGGCGTGGTACAAATCACGGTGTTCTTTTTTCTCACCCATGTCGGACATTCCACCCCCCCACGCTACTTGTGTACTGTTTAACTCTTTATTTATGCCGTTCAACGCCGTATCGGTTTTTAGGGTACGCTTGGTCATATTCGTCAACCAGTCAATCGGCACCCCGTTGGCAATGTGCGGATTTTTAACACTGGCTAAGGTTTTGGAGGAATCATACCCGTCTTTAAAATTACGGTTAATGGCCGAATTGTCGCTACCGAAGAACACTTCGCCTTTGTCACGGTTTGCCTCCGTACGGACATTGACCGCATCGTCACGCAAAACGGCAGGGCCCAAGTCGGCCTCTTCCTGCCCGGGGTTTAAGGCAACGGCCCCGCGCACACCATCTAATGCGTATCCTTTTTTACGTTGCAAGGCATTTAAGGCTTGCATATCAATCAAACTGGTTTGACCCCCCAAACGGGACAAACGGGCCTCTAATCCGGCCAAATCTGATTCTTCTTGCGAAGTTTCCCCCTCTGCCCCGGCCTTGTTACCACGCCGGGCAAATAAAGACGTTCCCCCCTTTTCATCTGACCAATTACCGGGTAAACCCACCGTTTTATCCGTCCAGGTCAAGAGGGCACGCAAAAACGACATACGCGAGGTATCGTTTTTATCAAACCCCATCGCATAGGCCAACTCACGCAGTAAGGGGATTTTTTCCACCGGCACTAATCCGCCGATCCCCCCTAAAAATAAAAACAGCAAAACAGCCAGTACCCATCCCCAGCGGCTAGGGCGCTTGGGCGATGCAGTAGGTTGCGGCGGCGGCGTTTTTGGCGGCACAGCCGCGGCTTGCGCGGCACGTTTTTTGGCACGCAAAGCTAAACGGCGTTTGTGTTGGCGTTTGCGTCTTAATAAAGTAATACGGCGGGTTAAAGTTAACTTAGAAACAGGCATTAAAGCCGTTGTTTGTGCTTGGCGCACCGTAGGCAAATGCGTAGAGGTCAGTGCTAATTCCCGCGTTTGGGTGGGAGTATCCGGCTCGGGGGCCGGCTCCAAATTGAGCACCGGTTTTCCGGTAATGGTATGTTCTATGGCACGATCCGTTTGAAGTTCTTCTTCTTGGGCTTTTTTTGCTTCTTGCTCGGCGTGACGCAACTGCACTAAATCTTGCAACGTATCCAACCGGGTCAAAAAAGCAGGCAGGCTCTCTTCGTTTACTTCAGGAGCCTTAGGCTGGCGAATAAGACCGTTTTCCGCAATAATGGGGGAAAAGTCCTCATGTAAATTGAGGTCTTCTTCCGGTACGGAATTTGGCGGCTTAGGTGGTTTTGTGCTCATATATTTTTAATAAACCCGGGGCCGGTACTCAACCCGGCCCCACTATTTTTATATACCTAAAAACCCAATCATCTTCCCACCGATAAAAGACATCGCTTGGTCCACCACGGATATCTTTCTAAAGCGGTTGATAATATTTTTACCCAACTTTCTAAAGAATTTGGCATCTTGCGGGCGAATAGCAATATAAGTCATACCTGCCAACAAGATGGGCGCCACGATTTTGGAAATTGTGGCCACACCTACGCCACCATATTGGCTGTAATCTTCAATAAAGTGCTTAGCCGCCACAAACAGGATGTTGGCAAAGGTAGCTACGGCCGCAACCATAGCCGCAGCAATGGCCCAACGTGCCATAATACCCCACGGATTGGTACAATGCTCATCCATCCACGACAGCAAGGTTGCCCCGGCAATCATCATGGCCAAAGAAGCCGCTGTCATTCCGATTAACAACCCAATTAAACGCTTTTGCGCTTGGGAACGCTCGGCCTGTTTATCTTCTACTTCTTTAAGTTTATCGCCTACGGCTTTTAATTTTTTATTGGTCGGTGCGGCTAAATCTTCAGAAGAGGCCCCGCGGGTCATATCTTCCCCATTGTCTACTTGCACCCCACCCGAAGAATTGTTACTGGCTAAGAAAGCCCGGCCCCCCTCGTTGGCAGAGGACCTTGTATTGGAAGCGGCGGCCGCTGATTTTTTAACAATATCTTTAAGTTCATTACGCTCGGCACCGATCCGGTTACCGCGTGCAGTACGGCCGTTGCGGTTTTGACCGAACGAAGAAGTACCGCGGTTTTCCCCTAACCCGGCCGAGGCACGCTGGGAAATAATATTACTGCCACCCGGCATAGCACCCGATAAACGGGCCGGGCCCTCAGCAGGACCGCCTTGCGTAGCAATACCGCCGGATACAGCCCCGGACGTTCCCCCAAACGAATTGCCTGACGCATGAGCCATAGACGCATTGGCTAAACGCGAAGAGTTACCTGTGGAACTTTGCCCGTCTGCCCCTTCTTGCGCGCCACTGCGGGTATAAGCACTATCCGCCACGGCACTGCCTGCGGCGGCATTGGGGTTACCCACTACAAAACGATCTGCCGATTGCACAGCATTACGGTTACCGGTGTTTAGGCCGTCTGACTCGGAAAATTGAGCCGCACGCGTCAAAGCGGCATCCATATTCCCTAACGCGCGTTGGTTAGCTTCGTAACGGTCCAGCGCGCTGGTACCTTTTATGGCGGCGCGTTCCTCCGCCGTGGCTAATTGGCTACGGCCGTCGCGCACGTTGATAGAAGTAAGCAAGTCACCCTGGCGGCGCATGCCTTGCTCAGGGGCAGTGCCTTCAATACTGCTTAGCGTACGTACCGCACGTTCTGCCTCAATTTGCTTATCGGCGTTGTTATTAAACGTGTAGAGAGAAACAACCCCCACTGCACCCGAAATAAGCAGTGCGTTTAAAGGTTTAATAGCACCCCGGGTGCTTTTTAAGAAACGAAATAAGTTCATAAGTTCCTCCTATCTGCCGTCAAAGGCGTTGCGTACACGGGGCGCCCCCGAACGCTCTTGCAAATCTTGCCGGTATTGAGCCCCGCGGCGTAAAAATTCGTTATGGCGGGCGGCTTCAATACGTTCCTGTTCCAACTTAGCGCGGTTATGCACCACCTGTTGGTGCAGGTAAAATCCAATTGCAAACCAGCTAAACAGCAACACTAACAGCACAATACGTACTGTCCACAATTTACGTTTGGACCACAATAAAACCGGGTTTTTTACCGGGCGCCGGGCCCCTGGGTTTTGGGCGTTCATTTGTTTTCTCCTTCTTCATCGGGGGTGGCCTCCGGCTGATTATCGGTAAGCAAATCTTTGATACCAAAACCAACCCCGCCAAAACCGACCAGTGCCATAGCACCTGCCACCAACCCGTTGGTACTAATAGATACCAATTTGGGGCCAACCAGCCAAGCCAACCCTACCCCGGCCGTTACAATGCCGGACAACGCCCAGCCGAAAATACTCCAACCGTCTGAACCGCACACTGCGTTGTAGTCCGTAATTTTGCTAATAGAACCGTACCAAACATAGAATAAAGTGGCCAATGTTAAAATACCGGCCGCCGCATATAAGGCCAGGTTCCACGGCCATGGAACCACTTTGGCCAATTTAACCAAAATAGAAATAGAAACCATAGCCATAAGCGAAGTGGTAAACATAGTCCAAAACCAGCTTTTCAAATCACTGCGGGCAACATCCATTTCCGTTTGGGTGGCCTGCTCTTTGTCCATGCGGGCTTGAATGCCTCTCATTTGTTTATCAAAATTGCTTTTTAAATCGCCCGACGAGCTTTGCCCGGTGGTGACGTTTTCGCCGTTGACCGTTAAGCCGCCCGAAATTTTAGTGCTGGCCAAGAAGGGGCTTCCCCCTTCGTTAGCGGCATTGGTTTTATTGGCCGCAATAGCCGCCGATTTTTTGCGGATAAAATCCAACTCATCTTTGCCTTTATTAAAACGGCGTGCCGCCGCCATGCGGGCATCTTTATCCTCGTTAAACCCTTCGGAAGGACCAAAGTTTGCCTGTGCACGCAAGCGGGTCCCTTCTTGCATAGCGGCCATAGCCGCTTGGGCTTGGGCAATGGCATCCCCGGCTTGGGCCATGTCCTGTGCCGAGGCACCGCCGCGGGTGCGGGCATTTTTGCCACTGTCTTGAATGGCAAACGAGTTAGCAGACCCACTATTTCCCCCTCCGGCACGGGTTAAACCATTCCCCCAATTGCGCGGCGCACTGGCCAATTTGGCCGCATTAGCGCCGTCGGCCGCACTCGGGGCTTTGGCCGCGCCCGGTGTAGTGGCTTGTGCCTGTGCTTTACTAACGGCCTCGGTCACTCCGGCCAATTGGTTTTGAATCGTGGAAAACGTATCTAAAGAGGCATTTAAATCTTTATTTTTGCCACCGCCTAACCCTTGGCCCAAATCTGCCCCCGATAATTGATAGGCTTGCGGCGTTTGAGACGAAGCAGATGCACCGCCCCCTTCATAAGCCGGCGTTTGTGCAGACGACTCTTCCAACGCGCGGGTTTGCGCTTGGCGGGCCGCCGCCTGATTGGCTAATTGAATGGCACGCGAAGGGGCCGCGTTAAACGAGGAGCCCACCTCGCCATTGGCTTCGTACTGGCCGCCCCCACCGTTTTGGGAAACGTACACCACTTCCCCTTGGTTATAAGAAGGAGGCAAAAACGTGTTGGTATTATCAGACGGGGAACTTAAAAAAGTCATCGCACCAAAACCCGCCGCGCCCACCACGGCGGTAATCCCGGCCGCTTGGGCTAAGGTAACAGGTATTTTACCTGCATTGTTTTTAAGCCATTTTAAGATGTTCATATAAATCTCCTATCGGATAAAAAATTTATCTAGTTGCCGTTCCTGTGGATCGTTGCGTGGTAACATTTGTATTCCGTGCTTTAGCCCGTTGTTCTTGTGAATAATTTTCAGAAGCTTGCTCACGAGCTTCCGCCCAAGCATCTGCCCCCGCCTGGTTGGCAGAAGGCAAATTGCGCGCATATTTACGGTTTGCTTTGGAACCTTGCATACTATCCCACATTTGCTTAGCATCTTTTCCTAATTTTTGGTCCAAATACGCCTTATCCGCGGCCGAAAGATTATCATACCTAGTGGAACCCAATTGGTTGCCCATTTGTTTTTTAGCGGAACTGGATGCCCGGCTACCGTTAATCGTACCACGAATGGTGTCCCCAATGCCGCCCATAATGGAGTCCACCAACGAAGTAGCCGCTTGGCGCAATAAGTCTTGCCCTAACTGTTCCCAAAAGCCCAGTTTTACTTCTTCTTTTTTCTTTTCTTCGGCTTTTTTGGCAGCTTCAGCTACCTTTTCATCCAAATTATCCAAATCGGCAGAAGTAGGCGGAGCGGAAGTATCCAGCGTTAACCCCCCACTTTGCAATTTGCTCAAATCTACTCCGTCTTTACCGAAGGCATCACTTCCGGCTACGTTGCCGCCCATTAAGGCTTTGCGTGCACCGGTCATTTTGCCTTGCTGAATACGGGCCGCCGCCGAACTGCCGGCGCGAAATTGCGCCAACGCCTGGCGGGCATTGCCTGTTTTTAACTGAACAGGGACCTCGTTCCCGCGGTCTTCGCGCCCTTTAAATTGGCGGAAATCACCCGTGGGCCCCCAGGTAGAACTAACACCACTTCCCCCGGCACTAGCCATCCCGGCAGTGGATAATTGGCCCACCTGCGTACTACCACCCCCACGGTGCCCTCTCCCACCGCCGCCTTGGTAACCGCTATAGCCGCCGTTATCCGCGCGGGCCGCGGAAGTATTGTCCTCATATTCGGACATATTTTCATCTGCCGACACGGCTTCCTCTTCGGTCGCTTGGGCATCTTCTTCTTGCCGGGCTTGTTTTTCGGCCGCAGAATATAATAAGGTGGAGCCGTTTTCGCGCATGTCGGGATATTTAGCGGCCAACAGGTACTGCTCAGCCGCGTCGGTAGCAAAAGGCATATTGGCTAAATCATACCCACGTGCCGCCATCCCCTCAAAAGAATCATCATTTGTGCTAACGGCAGAAACCAACATTAAAAGCGCTACAATAGTAACTACCGCAATCGCCCCAATGGTGTAGGCTTGTTTGCGGTCCATTTTGTTTAACTTATCAAATACTTTTTTTGGTTTAAACGTCAACATAATAAACCCCTATACAAATAAAAACTACTCTTGTTGACCCGCACCCACACAACCGGCGCGCTCAAGCACAGAGTGATACACCTTATAATTAGTATAGATAGAGAACGAAAATTTGTCAAGGCCCAAAAAACTTTCCTTTTAAACTTTCTTGTACCCTGACCTACAATTTGCCAAAATCCAATTACCTATTTTCGGGGCGGGCGTACGGGGCGGGGCGCTCGTTCTTGCCTGCGTATTTGATAACTTCTATCTTGGCGCCTTCTTCACACAAAAAACTATATCCGCGCAGGCAGTAGCGGTCCCTATCGCAGACTTTGTCTTTATCGTAATTGCATAAAAACCGGATGCGCGGAGCCTTGGTATTGGCGGTTAGGGTGATTTTCGTCCAGTTATCGTCGGTATTGATATCCATTTTAAAAGAGTTCAAACTTAAAAATTGGCGTGTGCCGGGGTTATTAAAACCAATAATTTCTTCCACTTTGCGTTGAACGTCTTTTTTAAGATAGCGGCGGTCCCAACCTTGTTCGTAAAAATCCGTTACGTGGGACTGGAGCTGATAACGCCGCGCCGCGTACATCCCCGCTATTTGCATTTTTTGGTTGAGCACTAAGAGCCCAAAAATTTTAATGATAAACAGCACAAACACCACCAGTACCGGGAATAACAGTACCATTTCGGTAGTGGCTTGGCCACGGCGGGAAAAAAAGTGTGTTCTCATCAAGGCCTCAAAATTACGTTATATTTGGGAAGCGGGTTGGGCCACACGCAGTTATTATTGGGGCGCGGGCAACTCATAATAACCGTATTGGTAACATAAGGCTTGTATTTGCTTTCCAAGTTAATATTAAAATGGTTTTTGGGTAGCGGGAAATTCTGCTTGAGCGAAATACCACGCTTTAAGGCCCGCAGCCGCGTGCGGCCCGTCGGCTCTACATAAGCAAATAAAAACAGCGGATCGGCCCCTATTTTTTTCATATCAAAATCAACATATACAGCCCCCCCGGTTCCCCCGGCATCGCGGGCTATATCAGAAGCCGAAATATACGTACCTATGAGGTTGACTTCCTGGCGCTTGGTAGGAATGGATAAATAACGTGCCAAACGCGAGGCACTTTGGCGGGCACACTGGCCTTTTTTACAATCGTCCACGTTTAAGTAATACCCTTCGCGAAAGATTCCGGCGTTTTTAATCAGGCTTTCGTAAATGTGTTTCTGCAAATTAAACGTATCCCCAATTTGCAAATAGGTAGAAAAATAGTTTGTAATGGCCGGTTTAAAATGTTTCATGCCAAAATAATGCGTTGATACAATTTCACGGTTGGTAATTATCACAGGCTCTTGCACTTTTTCGGGGGTTTCGTTTTCCCATTCTTTGCGGCTATATTTCTTTTCTTCATCTAAGGGGCCTTCCATGGAATTGACATCTTCCACCCCCCAATCCCCGCGTTGCAAATAATGCACGCCCCAATCTTTAGAATCGGGCTTAGGCGGTTTGTTATGGCCGGTTGTATAATCAGAAGCCACCGTAGGAACCGCGCCCGCCTGGAAAAACAAATCAAATACCGTCAGTGAGCCCGGCTTGCGGCCATGAAAAGAATAGTTTTTATCTACCGGAGTAAGTGGGTCGTTATACGTACGCATCACGCGGTACGGAAGCGGCCCATTTAATAAGCCCACCGCATTTAAAAAAACGCTGACGGTGGTCATTTGCGTATAGGCGGCGTTATCCAATGCAAACTGGTGGCGGACCTTAGCAATAGACACTTTGGTCACTTCCACCAGTAAATAAATCACCAATACAAACAACGGCAAGAGCAAAACCGCAGGCAAGAGGAGTTGTGCCCGGTGGTTATGCAAGATGCCTTGCAAGCGGCGCATGTTATTTCTCCCCGGGCAACAACTGCCCGATAAACGAAAATAAATAGTGCGCCATATCCGTATGAAACATGGTTAAGAACGCGGAAAAAATAACAACCACCGACGCGAGCACCAGCACATATTCAATAGTGGCTTGCCCGCGGGAAAGGGGTTTGTTTTCCGGTCCGCTTTGTTTCATAAATGCTTACAGGTCGTCGTCCTCTTCTGCAATAATGTTCCCTTCCGAAGAGATCAATCCTTTTTCAATGGCTTTGACTACAGCTTCGGTGCGGCTGCTGACCCCTAATTTATGGAAGGCACTGTTTAAGTGATTTTTAATCGTTTTGACACTACACCCCAACTCTTTGGCCAGTTCTTTGTTGCTCATGCCTTTGCCTAAGAGGTCCATAATTTTAATTTCGGTTTTGGTCAGCGTGGCTTGGCTGGGCATGGCACCGTCGCCCATTTTACGAAGGCCGTGCAATAGTTTGCCCATCAGTTGCTGGGGAATCATGAGGCCTTCGCTGGTGAAAGTTTTAATGGAATTAACCAGTTCGGTCGCCGGCAACATTTTAGATAAATAACCGTTAGCACCCGCTTGAATGGCATCCAGTACGTGGGCTTCATCTTCAAAGCTAGATAACATCAACACGTTGACTTGCGGGCAAGCCTCGCGGATTTTGCGCGTGGCATTAATACCGTCCATTTTGGGCAGTTTAATGTCCATCAGAACGACATCGGGTTTGAATTTTTTGGCCAAGGCTACGGCTTCCAAACCGTCGGAAGCTTCCCCTACCACTTCTACCCATTTTTCCCCGGTTAAAATATCTTTGATACCTTCCCGGAATAAGGTTTGGTCATCGGCAATAAGTACCGTGATTTTTTTCTTTTTGTTGGTTGGCATAATCTCCTCTTCCTGCGTAAAACTAGCTGGCCATTGGCAGCGTAAAATTAAACGACGCACCTTTACCGATACCGTCACTATGGGCCCAAATGCGGCCTTCGTGATTGGTAATAATATCCTTGGCAATGGATAACCCGAGCCCTAAACGGCCGACGCGGTTTTTATCCCCCACTTGCACAAAACTGGCAAACAGGTTGGGTGCCTGCTCCGGGTCAATTCCGTCCCCAGAGTCCGTTACCGATACTTTAGCATTTTTTGCGTCTATTTTACTAACGGCAATACTGATTTGCCCATTGTCGGGCGTGTGGCGCACGGCATTTTCTAAGATATTGGAAATAACTTGGCGGATGCGTTTCTCGTCGGCAAAGACCGGGATTTCCCCCGCACTTTCAAACGTCACGCGGATATTGCGTTTGGCGGCCTTGGCTTTAAAAATTTCGGCCGTTTTTTGCAGGCTTTGCGTGAGTTCAAAACGGTTTTTTTCAATGCGCAGCTTCCCTTTTTCAATAGCGGCCCAATCTACCAGGTCTTTAATTAAGTGTTCAATTTGGCCGATCGATTCATCCATAAACATCATTTTTTTCTGCTGGTCTTCGTTAGGAGTCAGCTTCTTTTTGAGCATATCAAAACTCATTTTTAAGGTCATCAGCGAGTTGGACAAATCGTGCGATACAATAGAGAAAAATTTGGACTTCATATTATTTAAACGGTCCAAATCAGCATTGCGTGTTTTGAGCTGGGCCAAAAGCTCTTTGTTGCTTTGTTCCAGGAAGTATTTTTCCAGCGCGCGGTTAATGGTGCGTTTTAAATAGTCAAAATCTACGGGTTTCATGAGGAAATCATACACCGATTCCTGCATGGCTTCCATAATAGAATTTAACGAGGCGTAGGCCGTAATCATAATAATTTGCGTGTCTTGGTTGAACGAGCGGATTTTGCGGATGACATCCAACCCGGTTTCATCGGGCAGGTTGTAGTCCATTAAAATCACGTTAAAAAATTCGCTGGCGCAAATGTCCAAACATTCCGCGGCCGTGCCCGCCTGATAGACTTTGTAGCCTTCAATTTCCAGCAAATCTACCAGCGTTTCACGTAAGTTATTGTCATCATCCACTACTAAAATTTTAACTTGCTTCTCCATAATTAGTATCCCCCGTACGGCGGTAAATTTTTAGATAAATTTCAAAACAGGAACCTTGCCCCAACTTGCTTTTAATAAACAATTTGCCCCGGTGGCGCGAAATGGCTTTGCGTACCACCGCCAACCCTAACCCCGTGCCACGCGCTTTGGTGGTAAAAAACGGCGAAAACATTTGCGCGCGGATTTCATCCGTAATCCCTGGGCCGCTGTCGGCCACGTATAAGCACACCAGCCGCTTGCCCACCTTAGAACCTACCGTTACGGTACCCCCCATGGGCATAGCTTCCACCGCGTTGGAAATGAGGTTACGTAAAGTTTGTTTAATTTCTTCGCCATCTACTTTAATGCGTACCGATTCGGGCGCTAACTCTTCTTTCAGCACAATCCCCGCCGGGGCCGGGAACGATTGCACCAATTCGTGCAAGTAACTGTTCACATCCACCATACTTAAAATAAGTTCCCGCGTACGCGCATAGCCGAGCACTTCGTTAATAATACTGTTGGCTTGGCGGATTTCGGACTCAATAATATCAAATTGTTTAATCACTTTTTTATCGGTGGGCCGCGTCAGCGTTTTTATCAGGCGCGTAGCGTTGCTGATAACTGCCAGCGGGTTGCGGATTTCGTGGCTGATAATAGAAGCCATTTGCCCGATAGCGGCTAAACGCTCGGCTTTTACCAAATCCCCCGTGGCTTTTTGCAACTCACGCGTACGCTCTTCTACCCGTTGTTCCAATGCCTGATTCATTTGCGCCAATTCCTCTTGCGTACGGACCAGTTCCTGCCGGCGCTGGTGCAAGGTTTGGGACATTTCCACAAATACACTGGCCAATTCCCCAATTTCATTATGCGGGATTTCTACATCCTGACGGCTCACTACAAAATTATCATTTTCGCGCAGTTTGACTGTAGCATCACGCAACCGCGCCAGCGGGCGGGTAATTGGAATAATGACCCAATAACTGACAATCCCCACAAACAAAAGCATGATGAGGGCCACCAATACCACATCCCATAAGGAGGAATGGAATAAATTATCTACAAATAATTTCCCGGGTACGCTGGCCGGCTGAAAGACATAGACCATCCACCCCACGCCCGGCACCTGTGCGCCGGAAACTAAAACTTTTTCCCCCCCGGATAAGGAGATTTCCCCATTTTCAGCCCCGGCTAACCCGGTTTGTATATCCGATAAAGTTTGACGCAATTGCGCAGAAAGGGAAGAGTCCAATCCTTCCGGTGCCCCATTATAAGAAAGCAAATCCCCCTGCGGCGAAACAAGCACCGCATCCATATCCAGCGGATAACTTTGCAAGAGGGCTTTGGATATATCTTCTACATACAAGGCCGCCACCAAAACGCCTGTAACCGTGGAATCCTCCGCCCGGCGATGTAACGGCTGGGCCAACCAAATAAACGCGTGCCCTCCCTCATAAAAAACATCACTGATAAAACGACTCCCTTGCAAACACTGCATAAGCATTTGCTGTTGCAAAGCCGGTTGCATAGGCTGGGGTTGTGTGCCTACGCCGAATAAAGGTTTACCTTTAACCGAAAATATTTGCAAATAAAATAACGAAGGGTTACGCCGTTGCAGGTGCTCCAAATCGGTGGGGGTGATGAGGGAATAATCACCGAAATCAGTATGTAAATCTCCAAATTCGTTGAGTAACTGCTCTTTAGAGGCAATAGCTCCGCGTACCGTAGCGGCTAACCGGCTGGCAATGGTTTGTTGTTTTTGTAGTAATTCATTTTTAAGCAGGCGGCTGTTAATTTGTACCACGCGCTGGCCAATAAAAAGAACCGGCACTAAGGAAATAATACTTAGTACCACCACCGCTTTTACAAATAATCCCTGAAAGTATTTTACTTTCATAGTTCCCCTGCGTTAGAGGCCTGGCCCCCTGTTGGCAAAACGGGGGCTGGGGAACTCCCCGGCCCCCGCAAAAATGTCCGTAAATGTTAGCAGCTACCTGCCGCAGGCGCGGCCGCACTGCCTTGGGCCGCATTCGGGTTTAAGAAAGCAAACCCATCAATTTGAGCGGCAGTCCCAAAATCTAACTGTACTTTCCCTTCCCATAAGAAGGTGGGCGAAGCACTGATGCCATATTCACGCGCATACGCGGCTTCCGCCTTTAACAATTCCAACCCTTCGCTATCAAATTTCTTGGTAATTTTGTTGGGGTTAATGCCGGCTTCTTCCATGGCTTTATCCCAACGGCTGGAACGGTAATCTTTGTTGCGGATTTCCAGGTATTTCCAAAGTTTGGTAGGGTAATACTTGGCAATGAGCAACTGGCGAACGTCTTCTTCCCATTCACCCGAACCGTGCATACTGGAAAACCCGGTGGCCGGGTCATAATTGACAATGTAGCGCAGTTTGATGGTTTTATCTTTTGGCAAAGTGCCGTTTTTTTGGGCCGCAATTACAGCGTTTTCCGCCATGGCACCATAGGGGCACTGAGACATTACAAAAATTTCCATGACTCCCGGTTTAGCCTCTTTATTGGCATACACGCCCGTACGGGTTTGATGCGGCAATACAATATAATTGGCCGTTTCTTGCACAAAACCTTGTTTGAGCGGTTCTTCCATTTTGGCACGCACGGCATCGGTCTTTTTGATGAGGTAAAGCGGCAAGAAACTATAATCTAAATTCGCTAAAGAAGCATCTTGCGAGGCTTGCATTTGCGTCATTTTAGTAACCACGGGTTCCATTCCTAAAAATTGCCCTAACCCGGCCGTCAAGCGGGCATCTTCCTGCCCGGCAGCATATTCGCCGGATTCTATAATAATAAAGTCCGCCTTGGCTTGTTTGGCCGATTTTTTAGGCGCGGCAATCCCCGGGGCCGCTAACGCGGCCAATAGTGTCAATACCAGAATTTTTTTCATTATTTATCCTCCAATTCTACTTGTACCCCGCCAATCCCCAGCGTACATAAAAAATTATAAACCGCTAAAAACACAACGGCACTTACTAAGAAAATAATTGTTCCCTGAATAGCAAACATGACCAGCCCCATTAAGTAAGAGGCCGTAATGGAAGCTTCCGGCTTGAATACTTCCAAGAACGCCGTAAGCAGCATGACCACAAATACCGCCAACGGGAATACAGAAAATAAGACATTTTTAATGGATACTTTTTTAATTTCTACTTTCATAGTCTCTCCTCAACAAATTTATTTTTCCGGGTCCAGCACTACGATAATGCGGTTCTTGCCGGCATCATCGGGTAACTGTACCGCCTTTACCATGCATTTGATATTTTTATTCATTACACTGCCACGCAATACTTTGGTGGGTTTTTCCAACGCTTCGCCCACCACTTGGATAACTTCCTGCTGGCGCCCGTCAAAAATATCCAACAAATGCACTTTGCGTTTTTCGGTAGCTTTCAGCTCAAAGTTAGTATAGAGGACGTTGTTATTTTCATCCACTACCAAGGCCCGCGTCCCCTTAGGAACGGTAACGGCAAATACCGCCTTCCACCAGGTTTTTTCTTTCTCCAAAGACATAATCTCTACGTTTTCCAACCCTTTGATGTCTTCGGTAATTTTACCCAGTAAGCTTTCCACAGCTACCGCCACGTCGCCCACTTCGTCTTTGGGCGGCTCATAACCTAGGGTCAAATTATTTAACGAAACAGCCTCAATACTGTCTTTTAAATTCACCAGCGGCCGAATAACCTTTAACAGCAGAAATAGATATAGCACCCCGCCAATCAGTGCTATCATAATAATAGCCCCCACGGCATAGCGGACCATAGAGGAGCGAATCAGCTCGCGCGCGGCCGCACGGGAAACGGTTAAATCAAGCACCCCGGCTACCGTGTTACTTTTGGCTAAAAGCGGGATGGCCATATCGTAATTGTCCCCCCCGGCCGTTAAAATGGCACGCGGCAACCCGCTACGGATAGCCTGCACGGAAGCATTGCTGTCAAAGCCGACCGCATTGTTATAATCCGCATACGACATCCCCATAAACTTGGTGTTTTCATGCCAGCGGATAGAACCGTCATAATTTAGGTAAATCACGCTTTTGACGCGGGCATCATTTTGCAAGATGTCTTTCATTTGGTTGGCTTCGTTAAACGAAATTTGTTTAGGTTTGGCCGCTAAGCCCTGCACCAGTTGGGGCGCACGGAAACGTACCATTTCCACCATTTCATTTTGTAGTTTGGTATCAAATACAAACTTAAACAAATTGTAATAAAACAAACCGCCAATTACCGCCGCATACACGGTAACTAATACAAACCATAAAAGCCATTTAGAAGTTAATTTCACAACGCCTCCTATTTAATCATCATGAGTTCTTCTACTTTACGCAGCCCCAGCTCGGCATCGGTATTGCCCGGGTCCAGCTGTTTGGCCACAATCCATGCCTGGCGGGCACGTTCAAAATCGTCTTGGTTAAACGCGTCTAACCCTTCAATATATTTAGCACGAGACGCCGCACTGGCCTCCGCCGATATCCGTGTGACCCCACCCGATAACCCCGGTACCACTTCCGACACGCCCGGCATCCCACTGGTGCTGGTAGTGGTGGTGGTTGTGGTGGTGGTCGTAGTGCCCGGCAAAGCACCCGGGATAATAGAGGCGGTTGCGCCCGGCACTTGATTATCTACCGTAATCGTTTCTAACATATCTTGTTCATCGGCTTTCTTTTGCAAATCTTCCGCTTTTTGTTGGGCTTGTTTGAGTGCCTGTTGGGCGGCTAACTCCGCTTGCTGGGCATCCAACTGGGCCTGCTTGGCACGCAGTTCCTGATTGCGGATAAAACGCTCTTTGGCATTGCGCGAATCTTTAATCAATTTATCCATAGCCGCCGCATCAGCCCCCCATTTTTTAGCATTATTCCAATAGGCAATAGCTTGGTCAAAACGGTAGGCATTGTAAGCCTGGCAACCGGCTGTATAGTAACCGCCGGCAATTTCATTTTTAAGCTGGGACATATATTTTTCCACGCGCGGGTCCCCGGGTTGGATTTTTTTAATCCGTTCAAATACGGCATAAGCTTCCACATATTTGCCCTGGTTATACAACTCTAGCGCTTGTTTCATATTGTCTTGCAACTGTTGTTGGCGCAGTTTAGATTCGGCCTCTGAAATTTTGGACACTAAGGCCGGGTCATCCTTACGCATCAACAGGGCATTGTACCAAGCATCCACCGCAGCTTGATAATTACCGTATTTTTCGGCCACGTCCCCACGGCGGGCATATTCTTTGGCAATTTCGCTGTCAATTTGGCGTTTCCACGATTGGGCACGTACATTGCCGGGGCGAATGGTTAAAATTTCGTTTAATTTATCGTTAGCTTCCACCAAGCGGCCGCTGTCATACAACGCCAGGGCCTCTTTAAATTTAGCATCCAATACCTGGGATTCGGATACGGTCCCATAAGTGCCCATGTGGTTGGCTTGTGTAGCCAAGGTTTGGGCTTGTTTAAAATTAGGGTCTATACTTAAAATAGTTTGGGCCAACTCTTGCGCGCGCTGATAATCGCCTTGTTTATAGAGCTGGTAGGCATTTTCATACACCATACGCAACGTATAGTTTTGGATGCGTTGTTTTTCCAGCTGGACGGTAGAAAGGTATTGTTTCTTTTCTTCCACGTCGTTTAACGTGCCCAAAGAAATTTTCCCCAAGTCTAACAGCATGCCGGCTTCTTTGCCGTATTGGCGGGTGGGAACCTCGCGGCTAAATGTGGAAGCGCCCGCCTGAACGGATAAACTAACTAAAATGGCTACGAGTACCTGTTTATTCATTGCATGACTCCTTAAAATCCTAACCCGCCGGACAATAACCCGCCCAACATAGGTGACAAAATTAAAATAAAAATCGTGGGGAAGATGAAAATAAACAGCGGAAATAACATCTTGGTAGAAGCTTGCGCGGCCAGTTTTTCGGCCTTGTTTAAACGGCGCGAGCGCAAATCGGCCGAGAAATTACGCAATAAGTCCACCAAGCTGGTACCTAATTCATCCGACTGGATAATGAGCCCCACCAAAGAGCGCACTTCCTGCACGCCGGTACGGGCGGCAAAGCGCTCTAGCGCTTCACGCCGGGAATAACCTAATTTAATTTCCCCAATGGTTTTATCCAGTTCTTCCTCTAAAATGGTTTTTTCGCGCGCTACTTTGATAATACGTTCAAAAGCGGTTAAATAGTCCAAGCCGGACTCAATAATCAAGGCCGCCAAATCCACCGTGGTGGAAAAATTACCTAAAATCTCCTGTTGGCGTTTTTGAATTTTACCCCGGATAATCACATCCGGCAAAATAAAACCGGCCGGAACAAACAAAATCGGCCAGAACGATTTAAACAACAGCATAAGAGCCGCCGGCAAAAGGACCGCCACCAAAATTTTAGTATAGAGGATATCTACCGGTTGGGGTTTATCGGGGCTACCCAGTTGCAGGTACATTTCTTCCAGGCTGTCTTCCAAGTGAAACGTATTTAAGCAAAACACCGCTAAGCGGTCCAACAGTTTTGATTCCGGGTTTAAACGCGCAAAACTGGAAGCCGATTTGTAGCGCCGCACGGCAATATCTACAATTTCTTCTTTCTCTTGCGCCGGGGAAAATAAGCGGAAAACCCCCACAAACACAGCCCCCGCACCGATGAGCAATAGCAAATTCAAACCGACCAGCATTAAACTGCTCATACTTTAATGTCCCCCAATTTATGAAGTACTTGCATCCCAATAAATATCCACACCACACAAAATAGAAAAATCATCATCCCTACCGGGCTGGTGTAAAACGAAATCATTTGAGTTGGGTTAAACACAAACATAACCATCATCATTACAAACGGCATTACGCTGAC
Source organism: Elusimicrobiaceae bacterium (assembly GCA_045129775.1). Classification (GTDB taxonomy): domain Bacteria; phylum Elusimicrobiota; class Elusimicrobia; order Elusimicrobiales; family Elusimicrobiaceae; genus Avelusimicrobium. Next base: position 12,854 of record JBGUOO010000011.1, on the reverse strand, counting down.
TACGAGCGATTGAATGCGTTGCTGGGCCGTAAGCGCCTGCAGTTTTTCTTCCAGTTTGCTCTCTTCGCGGATATTTTCTACCAAGCGTGCAAAAATGACCGGCAAATTACCGCCGACCTGGCGCTGAATAATAATCGCTTTAACAATATAAGAAAGCATGCGGCTATCCACACGCGCTACCATGCCGTCTAACGCTTGTTCAAACGGAGTGCCTAACTGATAGTTCTTCACCACCAGGCCAAATTCGTCGGCAATAGGCGGCAGTAAATCTTTAGATACCATTTCAAAACCTTGCACAATATCCATCCCGGAACGCAGTGAGTTGGAAAGTAAAATCAGCGCGTCCATAAGTTGTTTGTTCACTTTTACCCCGCGGCTGCGTTTTAAATTTTCCAAGATAGCGGCAGGAATCCGCACGCTGACCACCCCGCCAAAGGCCAAAAATGCTAAGAAAACAAACACTCCCATAAACCCGCCAATCATCCAGCCAAACATAAACCCGATTACCATAAAAACCGCAATCGTGCCAAACACAATATATTTGACGTCCAGGGTCACAAACTGGCGGTTAAAATCTTCGGCCCATACGGCACTGCGCGCCCGGTAGTCTTCCATCAGGCGGTCAATACTGTCACGCTTATTGTTAATGAGGAAATACACAAACATTCCCGCCAGTACCGCCCCAATTAAAATAAGCGTTAAGCTAAATACACGGTCCGCGCGGGTGGTGCGGTAGGTTTCGGGGCTGGGTGGCGTGGCCGGGATAGGGCTACCCATAAACTGGGCGTAGAGGTGGTTGGCCAGCACCACAACAGCCATCACAGATTGGCGGTATTTTTCATCGCGCTGGGAAACCGGGCTGGAAAAAGATTCAATAGTGCTGAAAAATTCGTTGTTAATCAGTTCCAACGTAGATAACATAGAACGTGCCCGGCCGTCCATACTGTCTTTCATCACAAACAGCTGGTTACCGCGCAACAGGTCTTTATTTAAACGGTCCAACGTAGCCATTAAGTTCAACCGGTTACCTACGTACCCGCGGGAAAGTTGTTCCAATACAACCGGGCGGTTCGGGTCCAACGATTGGGCGGCCCGGTCCAAATATAAATAGACGTTGGAAAACGCCTGGCGCCACAAATCTACTTCGCTATAGGTTTGGTTTTCGGTCTTCACGAAAACCACTTTGTTTTTATCCATGCGGGCCAGTTCTTCTTGGAACCAATCGGGCATGGTAACCGGCTTGCTGGCCAGGGAGCCGCACAAATCGGTCAGTGTATAGCTGGTTTCTTTGGAATCTACATTAAAGAAGCCTGCCAAAATACGCATTTTATCCTGCGCGCATTGGATTTTTTTAAGGTCGTTGGTATCCAGCGTGCGCGCACACAACACCCCCGGCACTAACAGTGCCAGTAAGATACAAATCAATTGGATAAAAGCATGGCTTTTTTTCATAATTTCCTACATGGCCGGTGGTGCCGGCGGCGCCGGTACGTGCGGAGCCTGCGGGCGGTCGGCCTGCCCTTGTTGTAAAGCGGCTACCGCTTTGGCATCCGGCTCCCCATTGGCGTCCAACGGTACGGCGTCTTCGGTAAATACTTCGCGGGCTACCGGCTGGCCCTTAGCGGCAAATTCATCAAAGAAAGTAGGCAAATTCCCTGTAGGGGCAAACACCCCTTGCACTTTGCCGTTTTCGTCCACCCCGGTTTGCACATAGCGGAACAAGTCGGTGGATTGGATTTCGCCGTCTTTTTGGCCGTGCATTTCGGTAATATACGTCACTTTACGCGACCCGTCGGAAAAACGGGAAAGTTGCACAATCAAGTTGACCGCGGAAGAAATCATTTCACGGATGACAAACACGGGCAAATCGGCCCCGGTTTGCATACACATCGCTTCCAAACGCGATAAGCCGTCGCGCGGAGTGTTGGCGTGAATGGTGGTCAGGGATCCTTCGTGCCCGGTGTTCATGGCTTGTAACATATCCAGTGCTTCACCGCCACGGCACTCCCCGACTACAATACGGTCCGGGCGCATACGCAAACAGTTTTTGACTAAATCTTGAATGGTAACCGCCCCTTTGCCTTCTACGTTGGGCGGACGGGATTCCAAAGATACCCAGTGCGGCTGTTGCAAGCGGAGCTCCGCCGTATCTTCTACGGTAATAATACGCTCATCATCGGCAATATAGCCCGAAATAGCATTTAAAAATGTTGTTTTACCGGTACCGGTACCCCCGCAAACAATAATGTTTTTGCGGATTTTTACGCATTGCTTAATAAATTCCATACACGCAGGCGTAATGGTACCAAAGCGGTAATAATCTTCGGGCCCGAACGGTTTTTGCGAGAAACGGCGAATAGTCAGCGTAGGGCCGGACACCGCTAACGGCGAAATAATCGCGTTGACACGGGACCCGTCTTTTAAACGCGCGTCCACCAGCGGCACCGATTCGTCAATACGGCGCCCCAGCGGAGCCACAATACGCTTAATGACTTGGACCACTTGGTCGTTATTTCTAAATTTGTATTTGGTCAGCGTCAGTTTCCCTTTTTGCTCAATAAAGATTTTATCAAATGCGTTGACCATAATTTCGGTAACGGCCGGGTCGCGCATTAACACTTCCAGCGGGCCTAAACCTAAAATTTCGTCTAATAATTCGGACGAAAAGCGCGAGCGTTGTTCGCGCGAAAACTGCAAATTGGGTTGTTTTTGCAAAATATCATCTACAATGGCGGCCACACGCTTGCGGGTTTGTTCGCTGGCGGAACTTTCGTCACTGACTACGATATGTTCAATTTCTAATGTATGGACAACTTCTTTATGTACTTTCTGTTTTAAATCATCCCAAAACGAAAGCTTGGTGGTACCCTTATTTTCTTCGTCGGATACGTGGCTTTCCAGTGCGGGGTTTGCCGCATTATTAACCAGGACCGGATTCCAAACTTCTTGTGCGGCTTGGGTAAATTCGGCATCCGACACGGAGGCCGTCCAATCTTTAGGAGCGGACTTTAAATCACGGATTTTGGCCAATACCAAACGCAACCCCTTCACCCATTCGGCTTGCGGGTTGACAATAATTTCCACCTCGCGGCGGTTAGAGGTAGCCATAACATCTTCGTCCCACGGCAAAAATACATCAATTTCGTGCCCTAAAGACGAATAAAAGCGTTCCACTTCCCCATAGTCAATAGACCCGGGCATATCATAAGCATTACAAATGACGCTGAGGCGGTCCATGGGGTAGTGTTGCTCTTTATAATCGTTAAACAACTGGACCGTGGAATTGAGGTGCGTACGCGTTGCCTGAGAAACCCAAAATACTTTATCGGCAATATCAAACGCAAATGCCTGCATGGGAAAGCTGGAGTCCACATCCAGGAAAATATCAAAGGTTTGCGATAAGCGCGATAAAATGGGAATTAAAATCTTAGGGCTGATGGAAGCTACTTGCGCACGGGTATTACCTAACGGCAATAAACCCACCCCCCATTGGGACATGGAAATTTTACCCCGCAACAACCCCCCCACCACGGCAATATTGGTATTGCCTAAGGTTTGCAGTAAGTCCGCCACACTGACGGGATTTTTGATATTTAAATAAAAACTGTGTTCCTGGCGGGCAAGCGGGTCCAGCGGGACAATGAGCACCGGACGTTTTTGGATACCGGCCCAACCCAGTGCCAAGTTTAAGGTAAGCGTCGTTTTTCCGGCGCCTTCTTTAGGGCCGGAAAAAGCAATAATTTTTGCTTCCGATTTAGTTTCTTTTTCTTCTGCCATAACAAAATTATTCTACCACTTCTACGGTAATAAACAGGAATAAAGAGCGCTGTTCTTCGGTCACGTCTTTATTTTTAAACATTAACCCAATCAACGGCAAGCGGCCCAGGAAAGGGACACGGTCCTCACTGACGTTGCGGGCACTGCTTTTTAAACCGCCGATAACGAGGGTTTCCCCACTGTTGAGTTCTACGTGGGTTTCCACGTCGCGGTTGGTAAACGAAGGGGCCGTAGCCGTACCGATTACTACCGTGCGGGAATAGTCCACCGTGGAAACAGACAGCTGCACTTGCAGGTCAATAATGTTATTGCGTTCCGGGATGATGGTGGGAAGTACATTAAGCAAAATACCGTATTCTTCCAACTGGGAACCGACCCCTTGGTTATTTACAACCGGTATCGGCACTTTACCGCCCACGGTAATTTTAGCCGGGCTACCCGAAGAAGTAACAATCTTAGGGTTGGACAGCACCTGGGCACGGCCCTCGGTTTCCATTAAACGCAGACGCGTCGTAACGGCCGTTTTACGTTCAAATTCCCCCAAGGACAAAATACCCGGAATAGTGGCTTCCTCAAAGTCAAATAACTGGTTCCACGAAAACCCTTTTACGCTTTGCAGAGTACCGCTGATTTCTACTACATCGGCGCTGACAGCTACTAGGCGTGTCTTTTTAGCTTGTGCACACGACGGCACAAACAAGCTAGACAGCGCAACTGCAAGTGAAACTCCATAGATCAATTTTTTATTTGTCATGACTCATCCCATTAATTAAATAATTTTTCAAAGGTGGCAATTTCCATTAAGTAGTTAGTCACGTCGCCATGAGAACGCAAGATGACGGAAATATCGCCTTCTTTCTGCGCTAAGGCCAGGTACTGCGCATCACGCGGAGAAAGCGCCAACGCCAGGGCAACACTGTCCGAATAAGCCGAGGCATCTTCGTCTTTGTTCTTTAAGGCCGAGGCCGACTTGGCATCTAACCCTTGGCCTAAATCGTTGCCTACCCCCAGCACTTTTACATTTTGTAGCAACGTAACCGTTACGTTTTGCTGGGTCCCGTTTTTCATCACGGCCGAGAATGTAAGCAAAATATCTACGTTATCATCCGGCTTAATCAAGCTGGCGGTAGCTATCGGTACGTTATTGACAATAAAACCGCGCATTTGTACCGGAATTTTGCTCGAAAGCCCGGCCTCGGGCGAAAGCGACGTAATAGCATACTTGGAAATTTGGTTACCTTTGGGGATTTGAATACGCGCTACGGCGTTTTCAATGGCTTTAAAGTCGGCATCCGTGGTATAGGTAAAAGCATCTTTTTGTAAATAAGCCGCCGGCACGGGAACGGTTTTTACAAAATCACGTTTAATCACTTCGCGCTCTTTGATATCGCGCGTGGGAACAAAGACGTATTTGACATTTTTAGCGTCGCTGAGTTTCTTTTCGGCGCGGCTGACAATCATGGCATACACAATGGCTGCCAAAATGGCAAGTAAGAGCGGAAATAAAAAACCTTTTTTCATGTTTTCTCCTTACAACTTAAATTAACAAATCAAATCGGTACTACCGCTGGTCCGAGCTTAAATACGCTTTTTCCACGGGCATACGCGCGGTAGCTTGTATTTTGCGTATGCCTTCACGGCGGGGTTCATCCGCCATAATATAACTGGTGCCCGGGAATACCAACTTTACCGGGTACGTCAGCGTGACCAGTACATCCTGGTGACGGTGTTTTCTATACATCGGGTCAATCCCGGTGCTTTCCACCTTAATCTGCACGCTGAGCCTTTCGGCCTCGCGCCCAAACACTTTACGTTTGGACTGCTCAATCTTTTGCATCATGGTGGTCCGGTTGGCCGGGCCACTGGGGTTATCTACCCCCGTCAGTGCCGCAATGCGGGCAAATTCATAGGAAGCGTGGTTTAAAATAAGCGTACGGTAGGCCAGGTTGCCATATTCAAGCACGAAGAATATTACGAGCATAAATACAGGCAACACCAACATCAGTTCCACCGTTACCTGGCCGCGCTTCCTACGAAACAGTTTCATAAATTACAGTTTGTTGGATTCACCTAAGATTTTACCTTTGATGTTCTCCCAGAATTCAGGCATAAAGCTCTTAATCAGCCCACCTACGAGCACCGCTACACCCACTACTACCACGAGCATCAGCACGTATTCTACGGTGTTTTGCCCTTCTTTTTTAGTCAGCGCGCCCATTACTTTGGCTTTGAGCATGTCCGCTTTATTTTGCAACGCAACGATATATTTCATAATTCCTCCTAACCTAAATTTTTACTTTGCATTATAGTCCGTCAAAATCAGCTTGGCACCCTGGTCAAACTGCTGTGGCACCAGGTGCGAATAAAACACATAAAAGGAAAGAAACGCACCCACCAGCCCGGCTACTACTACAATATATTCGGTAGTGCTTTGGCCTTTTTTATCAGCAAGCGTGTTCTTCCCTCGTTTCCACATAATTAAAACTGTAAGGAAATCGCAATCTGTTGCGAAGTTCCTAACGCCCCAAACGGCGTGGCGGCATAGTCAATAGACGCGCCATAGCCAAATAATTCCGCGCTGTAAATTCCAAACCCGAACGACACACGGGAAGTTTCTTCTAATCCTACTTTTTTGACCCAACTGTCTTCGGTGTTAATACCTGTGTTTTCGCGTGTATAGTAACCTACGCGTAAATCAAAGCGGGCCACTTGCAGTAAATCTTCGGGGATGTGTACCTCCAACCCTACGCCGTAGCGGGCTTTGTCGTCAATATACTTCATGTATTCGCCGGAAACGGTAAAGTAGCGGGTATTTAAGTCGGCCCCTACACGCCAACCGCGCGGCATTTCGTCTTTGTCGCCAATGTTGACAATGGCACCGCCCAAACCCAACCAGTTTACAATGCGAAGCTTGGCCCCGGCATCAAAGCCGACGTTATCATAATGGTTATGACCATTGCCGTTATATAAACGCTCGGTAATATACTTGGCGGTACCGCCTAATTGCAATTTTTGATTGATAAACCCACGGGCAATAGATACGCTACCTACAAAGTTCTGCACCGGGACGCCTACTTCCGGGTTTTGATGCCCCCATTGGTCACGGAAATCAAAGTCGTCCATGTCCATATAGTTGACACTTATACCAATAATCGTCTTACCAATGGGTTGCAAATAGGCTAGCGTGCGGGCTTTGTAACCTTGCAAATAATCCAGGTATGTAAACTGGACTTCGCGCGTGGTAGCGCTGGCAGCCCCGGCCGGGTTCCAAAACAAGGCCTCAGGCCCGTCGGCCACCGATACAAAGGCATTGCCTAATGCTTGGGCACGCGGGGCCCCGGCATCAATCTTTAAAAATGCTCCGGCACTGGTACCGGCATTGCGGTGAATAGCCAGTGCGTTGGTGCTTAAAAGCCCCACTAACAAACCTGCGGTTACGAATTTTGATAGTTTCATAAAGTTTTTTATGCCCTATTATATTATAGCATGAACTCCTTTTATGGAATTAAAATCTTTACCACCTTTTGGCAATGTTCACGCCCGTTGTAGGCTTTAAAATCTACAAGCCCAAAGTATACACCGCGCGCTACTTTTTTGCCGTGTTGGTTGGTGCGGTCCCACTTACAACGCAGTGCCGCGTTACGCACGTTGTTAAACGAGCCGGTTTTGGGGTCCAGCTCTTCAGGCGTTAAACGCGTCGTGCTGACGTTGTTATCGGGTTGGAAGTACAAGTTCTTACCCATGGTGGTTTGGTAGTTGTTAGCATCTACACACGTATAGTCGCTATCGCGCACCAAGTCACCCGCCAGGTTGAAGTACTTAATAGATACCGTACCGGGGACCGGCATTTTGGTAATTTCTAAGGTACCTTTGGCCGGGTTATTAAACGGGTTGGGGTAGAAGAACACCGTTTTTTGCCAATCTTCACACACAAAGCGCCCGTCGCCCACGGCAATGGTGGCTTTGTGCAAGTTTTGGTACTCATACGTATCGGCTACCCGGTTGACTTTCCACTTAGTGGGGTCGGTAGAGGTATCATCCCCGAATAAAATTTCGCCCGTTACCGAGTCCACCGCCGCCGAATCGAGCGACGTGACAAAGCGGAACGGATAAATACCGTCAGGTACTTCCTGTTGGGCATAGTCGCGCCCGTCCCACAGTTCTTCAATGAGCGTGGTACCGGGGCGGATACCCGTAATGGCACGGACCAATACTTCGCGGATATCTTGCACTTCTTTACCCGTAGTGGGGTTGCGCAAGGTACCTTTGGAGTAATCGTAAATCGTCGTACCCGGTTTAAAGATTTGGATTGCCACTTTCATCGGTACGGAAATTTGGTACCCAATCTTCATATCTTGCCCGCGGGTAGAAATGGCGTAATTGTCGGCTTCTAAGAGGTCATACACTTTAAGTAAGTCCGCATTTAACGTAATGGACTTGACCGTAGGTTGGTACAACCCGGCATCGGGGTAGTTGCGCGCGGTTAAGCGCACTTCGTACGTGCCCGGTTTCACGTAGTTGCCGTTATGGTCGGTACCGTCCCAGTAGAGTTTGCGGATGGTGTTAGCATCAAAGTTGCCGGTGTTCAAAATCGTCATAGTAGAGAGGAATTTGCAGATATCCCCCGCCACGTTTGTGCGCGATTCATACACGTTGACCGTGCTGGCAAGCACATTGCCCGTCACCGGTGAACACATACCCGGTTGCAGTGCCACAATAGCTACTTCCACCGTAGCCGCACGGGAAATGGCAAAGTTAATCTCGTACGGCGGGATAAACGTCAGCGTGGTGGACGAAGCATTAAACAGTTGCGGCGCGTTGGGATAGACGTTTAAGGACCCGTCTAAGAAATACACAGGCCCACGGGTGACGTTGATTTTGTGAACCACTTTGTCAGACGCATACAAGTAATCTTCTTGTACGGTTTCGGCCGCCGTTTTAAACGGAGCACCCACTAAATAGGTACCCGCCGTTACACTGGCATCACCTGTTTTGGCATAGTAGCGGTTAAACGGCTCGTTGGAACGCGCCGAGATAAAGAACGGATACTGCCCGTCCGGCACCATTTCATAGGGGCAGTTGGCTTTTTCTTTAGAGCCTTTGCACTTGGCAATTTCGGCAGCCGTATGGCGTTCGGCAGACGGGTTGGGGTTGTAGAAATACAACGCATCCCATTCTTCCATATTGATGACATCGTCACCGGTGCTAAGTTTAGAGCGGTCAAACGTGTGGATCGGTTGCAAGCGCACATCCACCACACCCGAGGCCGCCTCAGCGGCACTGGTAGGATAATTGGTAAACGTAGTATCGTTTACATAAATACACGCCGTTTTAGTGTTATTGACTTTGGCCGGGTCCACATGGCCGCTTGTAAAGACAGCGGAGTCTGTAGCGGTGTTACAAATCCGCGGCGGCCAAGCGGTATCCGTTTGGGCGTTTACATCTAATACTTCCTGCGTTAAATACACGGTATAGTTACCCGTAGCAGGTTCGTTGCTGTTAGCCCCTTGGACTGTTAAATCAGCATTTAAATCGCGGTTGCCTACAATATTATATTCCGCCGCGCTGGACCATGTATTGCGGCACACATTAGAACCGCAACTTCCATACGTTACTAACGACCCGTTTTCAGGAATAGTTCCACTGGTGGCGGCAGTTCCACCGGTAGGAGTAATCTGCACCCCACTTAGCGAGCTGACACCCGTCCGGTTCCCTGTATAAGTAGCCGTTACTCTGGCGTAATTGTAATCCCCGGTGGTACTATTATAATTGGGGATGACTATATCCTTATTATATATATTGATTTGCGCATTCATCGTTTTAGATAAATGGTAGGAAATCGTGGCCTTGGCGTTGGAATCCCCATATACGTCTGTGGTGGCTACGTCCACTACGCGGTACATATCCACCGGGAAGATCGTAATAGCTTCGTTGGACTGGGCCGGGAACATGGCATCTTTCGCTTTTACACGGAACATATACGTGCCGGGGTACACCATACGGCCTTGGTCGTCGCGGCCGTCCCAGGTTAACGTATTCATTTGCTGGGCCACACCGGGTTCGCCGTCTTCCAAGGTTAAATGTTTGACGACAACGCCCGCCGTGTTTTCCACGGTGGCAATCACTTGTGCGTCACGGTCTAAAGCGTATTTAAAGACAAACGGGTCTAAGCCGTACGCCGTGGGGCTGGAGCCCAACGTGGCATAGGTAGCCGGTTGCATGGTAATGCCCACCAAACCGCGTTCCAACTCTAACGTGCCGACGGTATATTTTAAGGTTTTTACACCTGTAAATTGTTTGTTGTTATTGGCGGCACTATATTCACACGCGGTATTTGGCGTAAAGCTCGGCGCACCATAGTAATCCCCAGTTACGGTAGCGGCCGCATTTTTATAACACCCGTTATAAGGTATTTCCGCCCATAATACATAGACGTAGTTACCGTCCGGCATGGGGGCCCCGTAAGCAAAAGTTTCGGTTTCGCCTGCGGTGGCAATTTGCCCGTTAGATTTTTTCTCTCCTTTTGCATAGGTACGTACGCAGTTGGTCGGGTTGCCGGCATTATCTACGGCTTGGCAGGTACCGTCCCAACGCTGGGTATAATTCATACGGCCGGTTTTTTGTTCGGCACTGCGGTACACCAAAGTACCCGTATTATCAAGCACCGGGCCTGTCCCTGTAGGGGCGGAAGAGTTAGTTAACGTAGCAGAAATTTGGTGCCCTTCTTCCGTCAAATCCACCGTTTTAAAACTGGTACCCGGGGTATAAACTTCCCAATATACGGTAGAAGGTTCGGTAGGTACGTACGAAATAGTGGCATACGCCGTGGACTTTTTGTTGAGCCCGGTTACTTGTACGTCGGTCAGTTTCAAGGGATCTAACGACACCTGGCGCGTAACGGCGCGGGAAAAGTCAATGCCCGGCCATTCGTCTTGCGATTTGGCTTGAATAGAGGCCAAGTAATTGCCCGCCGGGAGCAATAAACCCGCGTCGTTGCGGCCATCCCACGAGTCAAAATCTGAAATTTGGGTATCTTTATCGGTCCCTTTCATCCCCTCGCCGGTACGCGGTTGCCAATCTACGAGCGTGCGTACGATTTTGGCCGTGGCATCCCCAAATTGCTGAGCAAAACTGGTTTCGTTGGTTGTATTGCCTGTGCCCGGTTCTACCGCATAGGCATACGCGGCATCATCTAAGGTAGAGGCATCAAAAATGGCAATGCGCACATCGGCATCTTTACTGAGGCGATAGGTAAAGGTATAAGGTTGCGCGGACACCGGGGTAATAGAACCCACTAAGCTGGGCGTACTGCGCACGGTGTGCACGTTGGTAACGTCCACTTGTATCGGGATTTGGGTGGCCCCGTTGTGCCCCGGGTAAACACCTATTTCTTCAATTTCAATGCGGTCGTTAATAACGCCGTCCGAAGGAACATTGGTGTAAGCGGTGGCACGGTAACCATAGTTGCCGTTGGTTTTACCAAACTCGCCGGCAATTTCATAAAAACCATCCCACCCGGTACAGAAAGGCAAAGTAGTATTTGTTTCGGCACCGTTGTCATCAAATACAAAACAATCGCTATGTCCAACCCCTGTATTACAACCTGGATAAGTAGTGGCAGAAATAGCCGTAGTATCCGCAGTATACCAATAACAGTCATCATGTCCTCCGTTACCGGCTTCTCTTATTTCACTAGGCGATTTAGGGTCACAAATTGCTGCTTTGGACGCATTGGAATTCCAGCACACGGAATTGTTAGTTTTCGTTTTGGCAACACCATCGGGGGCCATGGTAGTACCATTACAAATCCAGTGGGCCCCTAAACAATCGGCCAAATCTGTATCATCATCTGCGCCCGCATTGGTACAATGGTAAGAACCGCACGTATAGTTTTGGTAATTGGCCGGATCTTGCGCCGGATACACATCAATGGAGCGGATAGACGGCATTTCGTCCGGGTTTTTGATATTTTTACCGTTGTAATATTTGACAATATCAAACGTAATACGCTGAATAGGAAATGCGATAGAGTAGGTAGATTGCCCGACGGGTAAGTTGCTACACGCAAATTCGGCACACAGCCCTAAGCACTGGTTAGGATATCCTACACTGGTGGGAGTGGGGTAGGGTTGGTCGTACTCAATTAAGGCCGAGCTAACCCACGGATCATCCCCGGTACGATTGCTTTCCGGCATAGGGGTAGTAATAAAACTGCGGTCTTGCACGGTAGCAGTAGGATCCACCGAATTACAATAGGCCGCGGCAGTATCACTCCCCGAAGCAGGATAATACACCCCGGTACGCACCGTGTTAACGGTTTGCGCCCAAAGCGGTGCGGTAATGGCACAGAATAAGAAAGTTAAGAAAGACGTTTTTACCGTCTGAGATTTAAAAATAGTTTGAAGTAAATTTTGAAGTTTTGTCATTTCGTTTTTTATCCCTTGCAAGGTTTTACTTACTACCCCAGTAGTAAATTTTACATATAAAAACTACTTACTTACGACGAGAATTTAACTTAAAAATTTCCGTCGTTTTTACCCTTCGTGCGCGTAGGGTAGCCGTATAAAATGACGGCATAATCCTACACACATAAATTTTCGCAACTTTTGAGTAACTTGTCAACTGTTTTTTTACGGGATAAAAGACAGTTTTTTGGAAGCACCAAATTTTATGTGAAATTTCAAAGAAAAACGCTTTAGTTCTAGGTGCGCGTTTTTCAGAAAATTACTCTTTTTTGTAGTCTTTGGTTTGGTCGGCTACTTCGCGGTACACGGCAAAATGGCCGCGGCCATTCTTTTTAACCACGTAAAGGGCTTGGTCGGCTTTTTCCAGTAGGCCCTCGGCGCTGTCTGCGTCCGTCGGGAACGTAGCCACCCCTTGGCTGATAGAAATGTGGATTTCTTCCCCCCCTGTGTATTTGGTGGGCAGTGTGAGCGCGTTGATGCGGTCTTTTAAACGCTTGGCAATTACTTTGGCTTCTTCGCTATTGGTGCTGGGGAGCATAATGACCATTTCGTCCCCGCCAAAGCGGCACGGCACGTCGGTCTGGCGCAGGCTGGTACGCACAATGCGGCTGA
>JBGUOO010000010.1:0-58899 GCA_045129775.1 Elusimicrobiaceae bacterium | reverse complement strand
TTTTAGGCTTATTATCTTTCATTTTATTTTCTCCTGTGAACGACATGTCCGTAGTGTACCAAAAAAAAAAAACAAGTCAAGGCTTTTAAAAACAGCAAGCAACCAAAAAACAAAGAAATTTGTTATTTCCCCCCTTTTTATGATACTATGTAAAAGAGAGTGTCCCGCTTGGCGGGGAGCTACTACTTTATATATAAGAGGATACTATGTCTAGAACACCGATTATTGCCGGAAACTGGAAAATGCACAACACCATTGCCGAGGCTACCGCCCTGGTAGCCGCCCTTAAAGAGGCCGGCAACAAAAACAATGCCGAAATTATTATTGCGCCGTCTTACACGGCCTTAGCAGTAGCCGCACATACGGCTAAAGGAAGTGAAATTAAAATTGCCGCCCAAGACGTACATTGGGAAGATAAAGGCGCTTTCACCAGCGCCGTTTCCCCCGTGCAAGCCAAAGACGCGGGCTCCACGCACACCATTATCGGGCACAGCGAACGCCGCAGTGTATTTGGCGACACCGACGAAATTTTAAATAAAAAAGTAGCCGCCGCCCTGCGTAACGGCTTAACCGTTATCTTCTGTGTAGGCGAAACCTTAGAAGAACGCGAAGCAAACAAGACCTTAGATGTTATTGCCTCGCAACTAGAAAATGGTTTAAAAGGTTTCACGGCTGACCAACTCAAAGGATTAGTGATTGCCTATGAACCCGTGTGGGCCATTGGCACTGGCAAAACCGCCACGCCCGACCAAGCGCAAGAAGTACACGCCGCTATCCGCGCCCAACTGGCTAAAACCTATGGCGACGCTTTTGCCCAAGAAACCCGCATTTTGTACGGCGGCAGTGTCAAAGACACGAACGTGGACGAAATTATGGCCAAACCCGACGTAGATGGCGCCTTAGTAGGTGGCCAATCGTTAATTGCCGATAAATTCGCCCGGATTATTAACTTTAACTAAAAAATGAATGTAGCCAAACTCATTGACCATACACTTTTAAAGCCCGACGCCACGCAAGCGCAAATCAAGCGCTTGTGTGACGAGGCGCGCACGCACGGTTTTGCCAGCGTGTGCGTCAACCCGGTGTGGGTAGGCTTTGCCAAAGAACAATTAAAAAATTCGGATGTAAAAGTATGTACGGTTATTGGGTTTCCCCTGGGGGCTAATACACCGCAGGTAAAAGCATTTGAGGCACAAGACGCCGTTAAAAACGGCGCCGACGAGCTGGATATGGTGCTTCCTATCGGCGCGTTAAAAGCCGGGGATACAAAAACCGTGCTGGACGACATCCGCGCCGTGCGTAATGCCACCCCGGGTAAAATTTTAAAAGTAATTATTGAAACGGCGCTTTTATCGGATGCAGAAAAAGCGACCGCTTGTGAGCTGGCCGCCCAGGCCGGGGCTGACTTTGTAAAAACGTCCACCGGGTTTAACGGGGGTGGAGCTACGGTAGCGGATGTGGCACTGATGCGTAAGCAAATCCCCGCTACCATGCACGTAAAAGCATCGGGCGGAGTGCGTACCCGCGCCGACGCTGAAAAAATGATTGCCGCCGGAGCAGAACGTATCGGCACCAGCGGCGGGGTAAACATTATAGAGGGAAAATGATCAATAATTGGGATATCATCAGCCGCATTGACCATACGAGCGGGGAAATCCATTATACCCTGTATATGGACGGTACCGACCATGATGCGCGGCTTATCGCTAAAAAATTAAAGGGCTATGTAAAACAAGCACAGCCCGCCCAAGCGCCTTATGTGTATGCGTTTGAACTGCCCAAAGATATAGACGAAGGTACGCAAGATAAAATCCGTGCCGCCGCGCAGGAAGGCGTCAACCTGGCTAATAAAATTAACCAGTTTGTCCCCGGCGGCGTGCTGGGGGACCCGCTGTTTAATTCTAATACTTCGCTAGAAGATAAGGCATTCCCTACTTTCCTCACGCTGGACCCGTCGGCCAGTATGTTTGCTGGAAATACCGACAAAGCCCCACGCCAACGCCCCCAACTTGATTTAACTGCCTTAACCGCTAAAAATTTGGGCACCACCGGGAAAATAGAAGAAAAACGGGTCCGCATGAGTGAAAATTTGGAAGAAACCGTGGCTCAAGACCAAAAACCCGAGTCTCCCCAATTCTCCACCACCGTGCGCGAAGTGTTCCGCACGCAAATTTCTACCCCAACCTTAGACGATACCCTGTCTAAAACACCCACTTCTACAAAGCCGTCGTTGCCGGATGTGCCGCTACACACGGTAGCAGAAACAATGCCGGACTTCCCCAAAGAAAAAACGATTTCCCTTCCCCCCCAAACACCGCCCCCAACCCCCGGGCAGACAGCCCCCGTTACGCCGCAAACTTCCGCGGCACCGGCCGGTGTAAACCCCATTTCCATTAACGAGAGCGATATGCTCATCAAAGATATGGAAGGTTCTATGTTGGAAAAAATGCCGCTGGAAGATATCCTATCGGCAGAAACGAAGTATGATATGTTTGTGGATGTGGGCAAAAATACCCCGCAAACACAGCAAACCCAAGCTCAAAAAGAACAAAAAATATCCGACGAAAGCCCCAACGCACAGGATACATTTAATGTTTTTGAACATGAATTAAAGGAACAAACCAACGTCATTGACGTTGAAGACGTACAAGCTATTACAGACAGGCTGGCACAGAAAAATATGGATTTTATGAAACAACCTAATCAACCCGAAAAACCACAAATTACCCCGTCCGCCCCGAAAACGGGAACGGACTCTTTTGTAGCCGAACAAAAAACAGTGCTTCCCCCCACTGTCTCTTCTAAAGAAGCGAAGGAAGCCGCGGCCAATGTGCCCTTTACCTTAGGGGCCGCTAAAGACGAGAAAAAGCATATTTTATCGGACCTTTCCAGCGAAACACTGCCTGACGAAGAAGTGCTGGAAGCTACCGTACCGCCTAACCCAGTGGCCGGAGAGGATGAATCCCTGCCGGAAATTACCGTGCGCGGCGATAAAGCTAAATTAGAAAAAACCTTTAACTTGGAAACCACATTTAATACTGAGTTGATTAAACGCCAACATGAAAAAAATATGGCTTTGCAAGAAGGGCGCAATACAACCTCACAAGAACCTCCGCACACCAAAACCGTTTTACGCTTAAAGAAACCGGCTGTTCCCAACGCGGGTGAAAAAGAAACCGGCAAAACGATCTTACGCCTGCGGCGCAAAACCGCAAATGACACTGGTGCCGCACCTACGCTTAAGAGCACAATGTCCCCACAGCGCGCGGCGGAAAATATCCGCTTGGCTAAACAAAAAGCCATTGACCATTCTATCCAAATTCCTACTTCGGAACTTAAAAAGCATAACTGGCCCCTGGAAGTGCCCCTGGTGCCTACTTATACGCTTAACAATATGGTGATGTCGGTCAACCGCTTTGCCCATGCCACGGCTATTTCGGTGATTGAATCGCCCGGCAAACTCTACAACCCGCTTGTATTACACGGCGGCACCGGTACGGGCAAAACCCATTTCTTAAACGCGCTGGCCTATGCCTTAAGTCAAAAATTCGGCCAAGAGCATATTTTTATGACCAACGGGGTGCGCCTCTCTCGCGGGATCCAGCGCTATGTGTTGGAAGGCAACATTGATAAGTTTGAAAACTTTATGGCTTCCGTCAATGCCTTGCTGATTGATGATATCCACCTGTTGGCTATTAACGAACAAAACCGCATGTTCGTTTCTAAATTGTTAAATACATTTATCCAGCAACAAAAACAAATTGTAATTACATCTAAATATCCGCCGGAAAGTTTGGAAAAACTGGAAGAGCTGATTAACTTTAAGTTAGATTCGGGTTGGATCAGCGAATTAAAACCCGCTACCGGGGCCACGCATTTTAGAATTGTGAAAAAAATGCTGATTGAAAACGGCGTGGACCTGAACGATAAACAAATTGAAGAGTTCTTCGGCGGGGCCCACATGACACTGGGAACCGTTACGCGCAGCATCCGGCGGTTAAAAGTGTTGGAAAATTTAATTTTCCCCAATGTGCCGGCAGAACAAAAATCCCAGGCAGGGATTTTTGAGAAACTACTCGCCACAAAAGGGGAAGATAAAACCAGTGAACTGATTAACAAAGACCCCCTGGAAATTACCGGGCTTACTACAGTAGGCAACGGCGAATGGGGACGCATTGGGTTCTTCTATCCGCAAAACTGCTCAGACATGATGAACTGGATGGTGTACGCCTTGCAACAGCGTGCCAAAGAACTAGGTGTGGAAGGCGGATTTGATATTGTGGTGCGTTCTTCGTACGCAACGGAAAATATCATTTCCTCGGCTTTTAAAATTGCCAACTTGTGCGATAACAAAAAGTTAAAAGGTGCCGTAATTTTAGGGCCAAAGCCCGATTCGTGCGACCCGTCCGTGCGGGAAAACTTTTACGATATTCTCACGCACATGCTGGAAATTATGCTCATTCGCTGCGGCATTATTAACTATGAAAATGTCCGCCTGCCCAGCACGTATGTAAAAGTTATTTCGGAACTGATGAGGTAAGTATGAAAAAATTACTGGGTTTTTTATTAGCGTGCACCTTGTTAGGTGCGTGTAGCTCTTCCTTAAAAACGGCCGTGAAAGACGGCAAAATTGCCCCGTCTTTCAACGACACCCTGTTAGAAGAGGATTACTTGTGGGTGCGCGGTTTTGGCGCCGCCAACCCCGCCCATACTACGGACTCCCAACGCCGTATCTTAAGCCGCGAAGCCGCCATCGCCCACGCTTATCAGCGCGCGACCGAAGTGCTTTACGGGGCCAATTTAGATGCCCACGTGCAAATTGTAGATGCCGTGAGCGTGGGGAGTACCATTGATTCCTCCGCGCAAGGGGTAATACAGCGCATGGAGTTAATCAGTACCGAATATTTAGACGACGGCGGATGTGCGGTAATCATGCGTATTAGCCGCGAATACCTCAAAGAAGCGGGCTTGGAACCGCAGGAGAAAAAATGAAAAAAATTTTAATGTTACTTACCACAACAGCGTTGCTAAGCAGTGCGTGTGCGTCGTGGCATATCGGCCCTAAAGGCGAGGGCGAATATGTAACGGCCGAATCGTTAGTACCTTACAATGAAAACGACTTGCGCCAAATGAAAAAAGACGGTGAACTGGCCGCCCAAAAAGCCGCCGTGGAAAAAGTGGCGGGGGTGTTTATTTCGTCGGCTACCACGGTAGAACAAGCCCAACTGGTGGAAGATAAAATTACTTCTAAAACGGCCGGGTTTATCCGCAAATCGCGCGTGCAAAAAAGCTACCGCAAAGGGGACGAGTGGTACACCAAAATTAAAGCCATGGTACTGGTTAAAGACATTGGCGCTGTGATTAAAGAATCCGAAAAAGATGCGTTTGCCAAAAAAACAACCCTGCTGGTTACTTCGCGCGAAACAGTAGGGGAAGAAATTTCGCTCTCCCAAGATTGCAAACAAGCTATTTACCGCGTACTTAAAAACCAGCCTTACAACTTAGTCAATGGCGACAACTTAAGCCAAAACAATTTAGAAAACCCCAACCCCGTGATTGACAAAGCCCGCGGCGAAGGGGCCCGCTTTGTGCTGGTGGCAGATGTAGAGTCCAACCCGTTGGCCGCCTTGCCGGGGGCCAGTTCGCCTTTTAAATCCTACCGCGCGCGTGCCAAAATCAATGCGTATGCCACCCATAACTATGCGGTAGTGGCCGAAAGTTCCGCCCAACAAAGCGGCTTAGATCCGTTGGATAACATTGCCGCACAAAAATCTATTTCCGCCGCGTGTGAAGCCGCCGCCAAACAACTGGTGGAACCCATTAACGATGCTATTAACTCGGCTAAAGTTTATAACGTAACTATTAAAAACATCAACACCATTGAACGCTTAAAACAAGTACAGGAAGTTTTACGCTCTTTGCGTGAAATTGAAGATTTTAACCTGGTACGCTATGCCAATTCGGCCGCCCAGTTTGAAATGTCGGCCAATATTTCCACGCCCGAGGAGCTGACGGCCAAAATCGTACGCAAATACAATATTTATTTTACCGTACTAAACATTACCCCCAACGCCGTGGTGCTGAGTTTTAACTAATATGCTAGCCAACATTACCACCGCTACGATTAAAGGCATTGAAGGGTTTGCCGTGTCCGCCGAGGTGGACATTGCGCCCGGCAATCCTACGTTTGCGGTGGTAGGGCTCCCCGATACCGAAGTTAAAGAAAGTAAAGAACGCGTAACGGCCGCCGTGCGTAACAGCGGGTTTGACTTCCCGCTCAAGCGCGTAACGGTCAATTTAAGCCCCGCCGAACTGCGCAAAAGCGGCACCCAGTTTGATTTACCGATTGCGTTAGGTATTTTGGCCGCCAGCAACCAACTAAGCCCCGCCGCACAAGCCAAGCTCAAAGACTTACTGGTACTGGGAGAATTGGCCTTAGACGGCTCTTTGCGGCCGTGTGCAGGCGTACTGCCCATGCTGATTTCATGCAAAAAACTCGGCAAAACGGCGGTCATTCCCCCCACTAATGCGTTGGAAGGGCAAATTTCTTCGGCCCCGTATATTACCCCGCATACGCTACGCGAACTGGCTGACTATTTGGAAGAAAAAATACCGCTTACAGCCGTTCAACTTAATTATGTACCTCCGCAGGAAGAAACACCTGTTTCCCCCTTGGATTTTAGCGAGGTCAAAGGCCAAGCGCTTGCTAAACGCGCCCTGGAAATTGCGGCCGCGGGCGGGCATAATGTACTGATGATTGGGCTACCCGGCACCGGTAAAAGTATGCTGGCCAAACGCTTCCCCGGTATTTTACCGCCGCTTACGCAAGAGGAAGCGCTGGAAATTACCAAAATTTATTCTATTTGCAATTTGATGGGCAAAAGCCGCCTTTTAACCAACCGCCCATTCCGGGACCCGCACCACACTATTTCCGACGTTGCCTTAATCGGCGGGGGCTCCAACCCGCGCCCGGGCGAAGTATCACTCGCTCATAACGGCGTGCTGTTTTTAGACGAATTTGCCGAGTTTTCCCGCTCGGCACTGGAAGTATTAAGAGAACCGCTTGAAAACGGCCAAGTCACCATTTCGCGCGCCAAGGAAACTGTTTCCTATCCGGCCCGGTTTACCTTAGTAGCCGCAATGAACCCCTGCCCGTGCGGTAATTTAGGCAATCCGCTAAAACCGTGCACCTGCTCCCCCATGCAGGTCAACCGCTATAAAAACCGCATTTCGGGGCCACTCTTGGACCGTATTGATTTGACCGTCCAGCTAAACCCGGTCAAATTTACCGATTGGAACCAAAAAAGCGAAGGTGAAACCTCTGCCCAAATCCGGGCGCGTGTGTTGGCCGCGCGGGAAATTCAAAAAAAGCGTTTTGCGGGCACCCCAACTACGGCCAATGCATTTATGACAAGCGCCCAACTCAAAGAATTTTGCAAATTACCCCCCGGGGCTGACGCTATTTTAGAGGCCGCCATGCGTAAATTCGGCCTCAGCGCGCGCAGCTTAGATAAAATTTTAAAAACCGCCCGCACCATTGCCGATTTGGAAGGGAAAACGGATATTGAAACCAAACATTTAGTAGAAGTCATGCAATACCGCCCGCTGGACCGCAAAGGAGTGGCCGACCTATGAACCCACACATTTCGGCTGAAGAACGGCTGGCACGTATCCGCTTAAATGCGTTTTTGTACTTCCGGGCGGATTGGCTACAGCGTTTGTTGGATATTTTTGGTTCCGCCCAGGAAATTTTAAAACAAGACGCCCAAACCCTAGCCCGCGAAGCTAACTTAAACCCTTCTACCGCGGCTAATTTACTTAAAGAAGCGTTTTCCGTTAACCCGCAAGAAGAATGGGATAAAACCGAAAAAATCGGCGGGCATATTTATCTGCCCGAAGATGACGAATACCCGCAATCGTTGCGCAATTGCAAAGAGGCCCCGGTAGCTATCTATGTACTGGGCCAACTGCCCGGCGAAGAACAAGCCTGCGTGGGCCTGGTGGGTACACGCAAAATTACCCCTTACGGGCGCCGCGTAGCCGGCAAATTGGCCGGGGAACTGGCCCAAGCGGGGGTGGTAGTTGTCAGCGGTTTGGCGCGCGGCGTTGACAGCGAATGCCACGCCGCCTGTGTGCGCGCTAAAAAACCGACCATCGGGGTCATCGGCACCGGGATTGGGCGGTGTTATCCGCCCGAAAACCGCGCCTTGGAAAAAGCAATTTTAGAGCACGGAGGCGCAGTTGTCAGCGAACTTCCGTTTAACAAACCACCCAACGCGTTTCATTTTCCGCGCAGAAACCGCATTATTGCGGCGTTGTCGCAACCTGTGGTTGTAATTGAAGGGGAAGTAAAATCGGGCGCGCTTATTACCGCCAAACTGGCTTTAGAGCAAGGCAAAGACGTACTGGCCGTGCCCGGCCCGATAGACAGCCTAGCCTCGGGTGGGCCTAATAGCCTGCTCAAACAGGGGGCGGGGCTTGTCACCACCGTCGCAGATATACTAGACTATATACCACAGGCCCAGCGTTTTGGGCTGGATATGCGCTTGTTTGAAAAAGGCGAAGAAACCCCGGCAAAGCCCGAAGAAGAACTGACCGACCGGCAAAAACAAGTCATGCATGCGGTGGCCGACGGTCAACTCAGCCTGGACCAAGTGGCCCTGGCTATTGAGGCCGACGTGCCCGAAACCGCCAGCTTACTCTTTGAGCTGGAAGTAAAAGGATTTTTAGCCTGCGAAAACGGGCTGTATAGCAAAAATAAATTTTAATTGGATAAGGAAGTGAACATTATGGCAGCAACCGGCAAAAAATTAGTGATTGTGGAGTCTCCCACCAAGCAGAAAACCATTAGCAAAATTTTAGGCAGTGACTTTATTGTACGCAGTTCTTTTGGCCACGTGCGCGATCTGCCCCAGCACGATATGGGGGTGGATATTGAGCACGATTTTACCCCCACCTACGAGCCCGTAGAACGCGCTAAAAAAATGCTTAAAGAACTTTCCGCGTTAGCCAAAGCCGCCCCCGAAATTTACCTCGCTACCGACCCTGACCGCGAGGGCGAAGCCATCGCGTGGCATTTAATTGAACTTTTAAAACTGCCGGCCAACCGCTACCAGCGTATTTTCTTTCACGAAATTACCCCCACGGCTATTAAAGAATCGTTTGCCCATGCGCGCAAAATTGACGAAAACCTCGTCAATGCCCAACAGGCCCGGCGCGTGCTGGACCGCATTGTAGGGTATAAACTGTCCCCGCTGTTGTGGAAGAAAATTACCCGCGGCCTCTCGGCCGGGCGGGTACAGTCCGTGGCGGTGCGCCTGCTGGCCGAGCGCGCCAAAGAAATTGCCGATTTTAAAGAACAGGAATACTGGACCATGCAAGCCCAGTTTGAAAAGCCCGGGCAGTCCCCTTCTTTTTGGGCACGCGTGACCAAATACCAAGGCAAAAACGTAGAGCAAACCAAAACGTATAAGCTCTTTGCCGAAGATTATAAAGTTAAAACGACTGTCTTTGATGCGCCCGAAAAACTGGCCCCGGTCAGCGATTTACTGCGCAAAGGCCCCAACACCGTTTTAAAAGTAGAGAAAAAAGAAGTCAAACAACACCCCAAACCGCCGTTTATCACCAGCACGCTCCAGCAAGACGCGTATAATAAGCTCGGTTTTTCGTCTCAAAAAACCATGCAAACTGCCCAACACCTCTACGAAGGTATTGACGTGGAAGGCCAAACCATCGGTTTGATTACGTATATGCGTACGGACTCGTTTAACGTGTCAAAACTTTTGCAGGAACAAACCAAAGAGTTTATCGGTAAAAAATACGGCGAACAATTTGTACCCGCCAAACCGAATATCTTTAAAAGCAAAGTAATGGGCGCGCAGGAAGCACACGAGGCTATCCACCCCACGGATGTGCGCCGCACCCCGCAAAACTTAAAACCGTTTTTAACCTCGGACCAATACAAACTCTACGAGCTGATTTGGCTGCGGTTTGTGGCCAGCCAAATGGCCGATGCGGTGTTTAACACCGTAACCATTGACATTGCCGGACAAAGCGAAAAAGAATGTGTACTGCGCGCTACGGGCCGCACGGTTAAGTTCCCGGGCTATTTATCGGTTTACAAAGACCCCGAAGAAGAAAATAACGAGGGCGATTCTGCCTTGTTGCCCATTTTAAACGAAGGCGACGAGCTGAAACTGGTGGAAATTAAAACCAAAGATCACAAAACCACTCCGCCGCCGTATTATAACGAGGCAAGCCTCATTAAAACGCTTGAAAAACACGGTATCGGCCGCCCGTCCACCTACGCGCCAACAATTAAAACCATTATTGACCGTAAGTATATTGCGCGGCAACCCAAGTCCAACAAGCTGGTCGCTACCGATTTGGGTATTACCGTAACTGACAGTTTGAAAGGCTTCTTTAAAGAGATTATGGACCTTTCCTATACGGCCGGCGTAGAAGAAAAGTTGGATAAAATTGCCGAAGGCGCCGAAAAATGGGTGGAGCTGATGGCGTCGTTCTATCAAAATTTTGCCAAAGATTTAGACGCGGCTGACAAAGGCATGCAACGCCCCGCCGCTAAAGAAACCGACGAAAAATGCCCCCTTTGCGGAAAAATGATGCTTAAAAAACGTAGCCGCTTTGGTGAATATTTGGTTTGCAGTGACGAAACCTGCAAAGGCAAAATCAATTTAACCAGCACCGGGGAAAAAGTAAAACCCGAAATGACCAACGAAGTGTGCGATAAATGCGGCAAACCGATGGTGATTCGCATGGGGCGGCGCGGCAAGTTTTTGGCGTGCTCGGGCTATCCGGCTTGCAAAAATACGTTCTCATTAGATGCCGATGGCAACAAAGTAGCCTCTACCGGGCCCATCGTAACCGACCGCCTGTGCGAAAAATGCGGAAAACCGTTTGTGTTGCGCTCTTCTAAACGCGGGGAATTTTTAGGTTGCTCGGGCTACCCCAAATGCCGCACCATTGTGCAAGTTACCCCCGAAGAAATTGCCCAAATTAAAGAGGCACACGCTAAAAAACAAAGCGCCAAATAAACTATGCGGGAATGGACAAACGCGTTTTTAACAGAGCTGGAAAATAAAAACTTCTCGCCTTTGACAGTGCGGGCGTACAGCACCGCGCTAGAGGAGTTTGGCGCGTTTTGCAAAGCACGCAAAATCACACGCGAAAAAGCCTTCACTCCCGCTCAGTTGCGTTCGTTTTTGGCGTTTATCCAACTGGGTAACCCTAAACGCAATACCGTACTGCGTAAAATTGCTTCCTTGCGTAGTTTTACCGCGTATTTGGTGCGCCAGGGAAAACTGGATAAAAACCCGTTTAAACTGTTGCCGTCGCCCAAAAAAGAAAAGTTACTCCCTAAATTTTTGTCCGAACCGGAGACCGACCGCCTAATTGAAACGGCCGAGCACAGCCCCCATTTTGCCGCGCGCAATAAGGCCCTTTTTGAACTCATGTACTCCAGCGGGCTGAGGCGCAGTGAAGTAACCGGGCTTAAAATAAAAGACGTAGATTTATTCAACGGCATTGTAAAAGTGCTGGGGAAAGGGCGCAAAGAACGCCTGGTACCCGTTACCCAAACAGCCCTGCAGGCGATTAAAGATTATTTAGCTTGCCGCCAAAACCCGCAACCGCAGGAAGCCTTATTTTTAAATAAAAACGGCACCCCCTTAACTGGCGACGGGTTGGCGTATATTTTTAAAAACACGGCTATTGCCTCACACCTGGCGCGGCGGGTTACGCCGCACAGTTTGCGCCACTCGTTTGCTACTCACCTGTTAAGCCACGGGTGCGATTTGCGCAGTTTACAAGAAATGCTGGGCCACAAAAGCTTGTCCACCACGCAGGTATATACACACGTATCGTTAGAACAGCTTAAAAGCGTGTACGACCAGGCACATCCCAAAAGTAAGGAGTAAATGATGATTGGAATTGGTGTAGATATCGGCGGCACGTTTGTGAAATTGTATGTAATGAATGACCATGGCGAAATTTTCCGCCAGGAAAAATTAGAAACCGATTATTCCAAAGGGTCTAAAGGATTTGTAAAACAAATTGCCGGGTTTATTAACGCTATTAAAACCGAATTTGCCGACCAGCGTGTATGTGTGGCCGTTGGCGCACCCGGTGATGTGGACCACGAAAACGGTGTTTTACGCTACAATCCCAACCTCAAATTTACCGACGTAAAAGATTGGCCGCTGGCGGACCAGCTGGAAAAAGCCACCGGCCTGCGCCCTTATTTGGCAAACGACGCTACGCTGGCCGCGTGGGGTGTGTATGAAGCGGATTTACACCGCCAAGGCAAAAATGTGCTAATTGTAACCTTGGGCACCGGGGTTGGCGGCGGGCTGATTTTAAACGGCGAACTGTACCAAGGCTCACACGGAACAGCCGGGGAAATCGGACACATGAAAATTGCCGATACTACCACCGGGCCGCTATGTGGCTGTGGGGCACACGGTTGCTTAGAAGCATTTGTAGGCACCATTGGCATTAAACGCCGCACCTTACAAAGCATAGTGGACCATCCGCAGTCTATCCTAGCGCAAACGGTTAAAACTGGAACGGATTTTAAAGTGTCCCAAGTAGCCCTATCCGCCGAAAAAGGCTGCCCGCAAGCCTTGCAAATTTGGCAAGAAACCGGTCATTATTTAGGTATTGGGATTGCCAACGCTTGCTTGTTGTTGGACCTGGACCACGTGGTGCTTACCGGCGGCGTTTCCGGCGCGGCCCCGTATTTTATGCCCGCGTTGAAACAAGTGCTGGACAACCAGCAAATTAAAACCCCCTTTAAAAAATTAAAATTAACGGTATCTAAAAACCCGGATATCGGCGGTGTAGGCGCGGCTATGTATGCCTTACACCGCACCCAAACAGACCCAAAATGAAACGGATTTTATTGGCTGTTGTGTTACTCCCCGCTTTGACGCTTGCCCGCGCGCAAGATAGAACTTTGCCGCCTCCCAACGACGAAGCATTTGTTTATTTTTCAGCCGATAAAGCCCAAGTGGAACCTCAAACCAAAGTTATTAACTTAGACGGAAACGTCACCCTTATTCAAAAAACACCCGACGGTAATACGCGTACCGTAACTGCCGACAATTTACGCGTGGACCAACTGGGCACGCAGATTTCCTCCCAAGGGCCCGTACGTATTGAAGACGGCAAAGGCGGCGTAGTAACCGGAAACGATATCTCGGTTAATTACACCACGCAAGACTTTCAAGCCGAAAATATGACGACCGAATACCCCCCCTTGCGCGTGCTTTCCGCTAAAGAAATTTCTTCCAAAAACGGTAAAAAAATTCTGCGCCACGCCACGGTTACTTGCTGTGATAAGCCCGACCCGCACTATACCCTATCGGTCAGCAAACTCTCCATTTCTCCCACGCAGCGCGTGTTTGGTACCAATGCGGTATTGCGGCTCAATAATGTGCCGGTCCTTTATTTGCCGGTGTTTTGGCGCTCGCTGGATTCCCAAAAACCGTGGACCACGTATGTGGAATTTACCCAAAGCAATAAAACTGGGTTTGGCGTATTGACCACAACTACTTTCCCGGAAGTATGGCTGATTAAACCTAAACTGAATTTGGACTATTACACCAAGTCCGGCCTGGGGATAGGGGGTGAACTGGCAGCTGTCAAATCGGATAAAATACGCGGTACCGGCGAATTTTATTACATTGATGACCATGCCGACTATCAAGATTTTTCACTCAATAATTCCAAGCGTTGGGGCATACAAGGCGGTTACTGGTGGGAATTGTATGATTCATCCAATCATTTTAACAACCCTACCGGGGCGCTGTACCAATTTCAAACGCAGTTTCGTATGGTGTCCGACCCGTACTTTTACGATTCATTCTTCCGCAGTAACCCCTATATCTTCATGCCGGACCAGGATACCAACTTCTCCCTTTCGCGCCAAACCCGCAAAACCACGTTGCGCGTAAATTATCAGCAAAAAGATTTGTTTGTGTGGAGTAAACAAAAATACATGGCGCAAGAACGTACGCTGCCTGAAATTAAATGGGCCGTATTGCCGTTTAATGACCCCTGGCTCAAAACCGCCAGCCGTTTTGAAGTGAATTTTACCAATACCTCCACCTTGCAGTATGACCAAAACAAAATCCCCAGTGAAGGGCCTTACCAACGCCAACTCCATGCCAAATGGCTTACGGAAAAATCACTGCGGTTAAGCCGCTATTTCACCCTGCTCCCCCGTGTATTTTACGACCAAACCGCCACTTTTGCCGATAAAACATACAACAATAAAGATGCCTGGGTCAGCCGCATAGGGGGCGATTTAAATTTACAAACCCGCTCTCTATTGGGCAGTACGGATATCGGGTACGAATTTACCAAACGCCTTTCCACAGGAACACTCACGTCGGACCAGCAATCCTTAGACAAAGGCATTGAAAAAAATCACCTCTATTTAAAACATTATTTCCGCCACCGCTCGGGCACGTATGTACGGTTTGAAAGCGGGTTTAACCTCTCGGACAGTACGGTCAATTTACGCACCGGATATTTGGAAGAACTACCCTGGGACCACCTCAAAACGCGTATTGAGCCGCTGGTGCTGGAAACGGGGTATATGTCCCCCGGCGGCACGTTTACCGCCTTCGTACAGGACCAGTATGACCTAACCAAAAAAAATATCAATTTTATTGCCCAAACCTATTTAAATGTGGCCCAACAATCTTTTGGAGTAGGGTTTAATAATTTTGCCAACTACACTTCGCCCGATTCCAAATACCAAACCCAAGCCGACCGGTATACCTTTACCACCACGTGGGGCCTGCGCCCTCAAAATAGCCGCTGGGCCCTAGACGCCGGCATTGATTTTTCGTTCTATCGCCAGCATTTTTCCAGCTTTAATAAACTGGTGCGCCTGTCGCGGCAGTTTCACGATGCACGCATAGAGGCTACCGTGCGCCACCGCAACGACAACTTGTCCTTTGCCGTGCGCTTTAACATTTTATGCGGAGCGGGAAACCGCCCACAAGCACCCGCCCAAAACACGTATTTCTACCCGTGGATGGACGATTCCCACATCCGCAATTAACGAGGAGTCAGTATGGTAAACCCGCTTATCTATCATAAACAAGGTTGGATTGAAGTAATTTGCGGATGTATGTTTTCGGGCAAGACCGAGGAACTCATCCGCCGCGTACGCACGGCCCTGATTGCCAAGCAAAAAGTGCAACTGTTTAATTCGTCTATTGATACGCGCTACGGCATCAACAGCATCACCAGTCACAACCAAAATAAAGTGGCCGCACTGTGTGTAAAAAATTCGGCCGAAATTTTGCCGCTCGTGGAAAAAAACACGCACGTGGTAGCCATTGATGAGGTCAATTTTTTTGATAAAGGCATTGTGGCGGTTTGCGAAGAACTGGCCCGGCGCGGCAAACGCGTCATTGTGGCCGGCCTGGATACCGACTACCGCGCCGAGCCTTTTGAAGTAACAGCCGCTTTGTTAGCCAAGGCCGAATTTGTTACCAAAAACCTGGCCGTTTGCACCAAATGCGGCAACCCGGCCAGCTTTACCCAGCGCATCAGCAAAGACACCAAACGCATTGTGGTGGGTACCACGGACGCATACCAGGCACGTTGCCGCCGTTGTTACCGCAAACCGCGCGCAACTAAGGTAAAATAAAGTACAATAAAACAAATAAGGAGGAATTATGATTTACGCCGGATTTTGGAGAAGAGCTGTAGCTTTTATTTTAGATATGTTGATTGTGGCCTTACCCACAACGCTTATATTTGGGCCTATAGTGGCCATGGAAGCATTTACGCTAGGGGTCAACCCCGGCAACTTATCAACCGCGCAAGCCGGCCTACTGGGGGCCACTATTTTCAGCTGGCAGTTGATATCCCTGGTGCTGACGTGGTTATATTTTGCTTTTTGGGAAAGCGGCAAAAAACAATCTACCTGGGGCAAACGGCTACTGGGTATTAAAGTAGTAGGTACCGATGGCAAACGTATCAGCTTTGCCCGCGCCACCGGGCGGTTTTTTGCCAAAACGCTATCCTATGTGATTTTTTACATTGGCTTTATTATGGCCGCCTTTACGGGCCGCAAACGTGCGTTGCACGATATGATTGCCGAAACTTACGTGGTTAAAAAAGACTACGAAGAAGGCCAAGAACTGCCCGACACCCCCAACCATTTGTTTACCTTGGTAATTGTGTGTGTGGTGTGGGTGTTATTCATCTTGGGGATGAGCTTACTGTCGGCTAAACTCTCGCAAACCCCCACCCAGCAAGTAGCCGCCATTGCTGCCGATTTTATGGAAGAGTTGGCTCAAAAAGGCTCGGGCCTCAATGGGCCTTTGCGTACGCCGGGGGCTACTTATTTCTACACGCCCGACGGCTACCGCGCCGTAGTGACGGACCCGGCATCGGGCCATAAGTTTACGTTGTTTTTACAAAATGGTACCAACCAAGCCTGTTGCCAGGCCTTCCCGTTTGGCGATTGTGCCGAAACCGGGCTACCCGAATGTAATTAAAAAATTAAAAGTTAATACCAAGGGAACCGCCAAACGGTTCCCTTTTGTACTAATAAGGCAAGAGGTAGGGAGAATGATTTCTATTTTTATATTTAGTTCCGTTTACAATTTTTTGACAATAATCTCCCGGGGTGCCATTAAAAATCACGCCATCACTCGCCCGTTCTTGACATATAATTACATCTGTTGGGTGATCCCCATCGGGCCGATCAAACCAGTACATAAATCCGCCTCCGGCATATTTGCCGGAGATTCTTCCCATATATAGTGCATTTCCGGCATTATTTCCCGATTGTGCAAAAATTTGTAAAGACCATTCTCCATTAGAACGAGTATCTTTAATGGCCGAAGTTCCCCACCTTTTATTTCCCGTCCAACCGGGCATATCTACATCTAACTGATTAAATTTAGTAGCATATTGGCCATTAGTTAAATAATAAGTTTTTTGCGCTTGTACTAACGATTTTAAGAGTGTGAGCGCTTGGGTAGCACGGGATTTTTCTACCGCTTTTTGATATTGCGGCACAGCCACCGCGGCTAAGATGCCGATAATCAGCACTACTACCAATAACTCAATGAGCGTAAAACCCCGCCGGGTATTTTTGTATGTCATTTCATTCTCCTTTGCTTGATCCAATTTATCTATTAGAAGAACACGCATACAAAAACGGCTGAATGATATGGTGCTTTGACACTGTCACGCTAACAAACAGCCGTAGTTTATCGTATAGACAATAAACGTTCGGTGCAAAACAAATGGGTAATTAGTCCATTCGCTTTGCACCTTAAATCGGCTGTTCTTGGAGTGTCAAAGGCCAATTACGGCACATCCGCATTCTGCATACGGTTCCAAAAACAGATTAAATTGTATCTACATTATAGCATAAAAAGGACAGTAAACAGCATAAGCCTCTACCGAGGCTTTGTCAGGCAATGCCTAACCTACAAAAGAAACGACACCTCCCTCATCGCCCTGTTGGGGCACTTCCCCCGCCAGGGGGGAAGTGAAAAATACAAACACCGGGTAAAATAGTCAGTACCCTGATTTGTCAAAATCAAACCAATTTGCGCCGCAAGTTGAGCGCGGCGTACGTCTCTGCCGGACCGCGCGTAGCGCGGCAAGTACGCAAGCGAAAGTCGGCGCAAATTGGGCAGATTTTGGCAAATTGTTGGTCAAAAAAGCCCGCCTAAAAGGCGGGCGAAAAGGAACATCACGGGGGTGTCGTTAAAAACTACATACTCCAATGTGGGGTAAAGCTATCCCCCGCCACGTCAGCTAACAAGTGCGGCGCACTACCATCCATATCCATCATATACAACTGCCGCCGCCCGTTGCGCGTGGTGGTAAAGGCAATAAAGCGGCCGTCGGGGGACCACGTCGGGTCCTCGTTGGAGCCGGCGTCACTGGTTAAACGTTTAATTTGCGTACCCGTAAGGTCCACCAAGAAAATATCCATCGGGTGGTAGGCTCCTTCACGCCCGGAAAACACAATCCATTCCCCGGTGGGAGACCATTGCGGCGTGTCGGACCAGTTGAACTTTTTAGTGAGAGGCCGTGTTTGCCCGGTGGCCAGTTCCATGACGTAAATTTGCGGGTTACCCGCGCGGTTGGACACAAACGTAATATATTTTCCGTCGGGCGAATAAGACGGCGAACCGTCCACCGACGTTTTATTAGTAATCTGTTTCTTTTGTTGGGTTTCCAAGTTATAAATGTAAATGCTGGGGTTTTGCCCGCCGGAGCTGGTAAACACCAGCGCTTTGCCGTCCGGCGATACACCGCCAATTAAGCTCAGCCCTTTTTTAATAATAATGGGCGAAATTTTACCCGCGCGCAAGTCAATGGCAAAAATATCGGGGTTGCGGTATTTGTAAGTGGTGTAGAAAATGCGGCCGTCTTTGCTCCAGCGCGGCAAGAGTGAAATGGAATTATCTTTTGTCAGACGCTGTAAGTTTTTGCCGTCGTAATCTACTACGTAAATTTCTTTGTGTTTGGTGGCGTTGTTGGCAAATGCAATCTTCGTGTCGGCAATGCCGCGTTTACCCATCAGGGCGGAAATAATTTGGTCCGAAGCAATATGTGCTAGGCGCCGCAAGCTGGCTTGTGTGCCTTTAAAGGCTTTGGCAAATACGGCCTCGCGCGTGGCCATATCATAGACATAGACTTTAATGGTGTAGTACGGCTCATCATACGTTAACGTACCGGTAAGCACATAGCTAGGCTTGGAAGGCAGTTTGGCCCATTCGGCCAGGGACTCTTTCACAGAAGTTTTGCTGGTATTATTGAAAACGGGGCCGTCTTCGGTGACGTCAAAATAGCGGGCAAATAACAAGTCGGCACGCATGGTGTCGTGCACTTCTTCGGCGGCTTTTTTGCTTTGTTCATCCGACGAGAAAGCCGGCATGCCAATCGTGGGAAGTTTTTGTTTCCCCGCGGACGTAATACCAATGTAAACATCCGTTTTGGGCGCGGCAAATAACGCGCCTGCACAACAAATAAAAGCAGTTAACAACCCTACAATACGTTTCATATTCAACCCTGTTTATTTAGAAAGTTTGGCCAGTTCCGCCTTGGCTTGTGTGGCTTCGGACGAGTTAGGGAACTCGGCCACTACCGACGATAAATACTTTTTGGCCTCATCGGTTTTGCCTAAGGGAACTATGCTAAGCGCGTATTTCAAACGCGCGGCAGGTACTAATTTACTTTTTGGAAATTGTTGCAATAAAGTGGCATAAGCCACGGCCCCTTTTTTGGTTTGCCCGGCGGCAATATACGCGTCGCCCATATACATATAAGCCTGGTCGGTTTGAGCGCTTTGCGGATATTTGGTGATATAGAGTTTAAAACCGGTAGCGGCGGCATCATAAGAGCCTTTGTCTAAATGGTTTTTGGCCTCGGCAAATAAATCAGACGGCAAAACCGCATTGGCCGGCTTGGCGGCTACCACGGGTAATTCTTCGCCGTTTTCCTGGGCGGCAGGGGCTTGTTGGCCCGGGCGGATAGAAGCAGTAATATCGTCTAACTTGGCGGATAAATCGGAAAGTTGGTTGCCGGTTTGGGCTAGATTCTCGTTAGAGACGGATAAATTTTGATTCAGCTCATCCATTTTGCTGGCCAATTCGGCTTGGTTGGCCTGCATTTGGGTAATGGTGGCGTTTAAGTGTTTCAGTTGGCCTTGTAGGGAGGACATGTCCTGCTGTGTAGCCATCAAACAGCCGGACAACAAAGAGCCCGCACCCCCTAGTAAAATAAGTGTAAGTATATTTTTCATGGGTTTGCGGGCTCCTGTTTAACTAAGAATTAGTTGGCTTGTAAAAGCGTATCGGCTCTGCGGTTTTGGGCCCAGCAGGCGTTGTTGTCTTCATAGCAAACCGGTTTTTCTTCGCCGTAAGAAACAGTGGCGATTTTATCAGCCGGAATACCTAAGCGCACATAATAAGCTTTTACTTCGTCGGCACGTTTTTGGCCTAAAGCGATGTTGTAAGCGGTGGTGCCGCGGTTGTCGCAGTTACCTTCCACGATAACTTGGTAGTTGGCTACGGCAGAGGCGGCCGCTTTGATGGCTTGGGCGTTGGCTTCCACAATTTTGCGGTTGTCAGCGGTCAAGGTGGCTTTGTCTAAAGCGAAGTGTACGGTGCCTAAAGTTACTTCTTGGGCAGGCACTTCCACGCCTTCTTCAGCTACTACCATTTCGGAAACGGCTACTACCGTTCCGTCGGCATCAGCCTTTTTGTTTTTGCTGCAGGCGGTTAAACCGGCACATACAGCTAATACTAATACGACTTTGAGTAAGTTTTTCATTGCGTTCTCCGTTATAAGTTTAATTACTTATGTATATATGATAGCAACTTTATGTTTTTGGGTCAATCAGTTTTTGTTATAATAAAGAGGTAGTAAAAAAATTTGATTATTGTTTTTGGAAGCGTATGTGGAATACGCAGAACTTGTAGTAATACAAGTCCTCTTGAGCTCCAAAGATAGCCGATTTAGGCACAAAATAGTGGACCTTCGAAACCCATTGTTTTGTGCCGAACGTTTGCCATTTACTTGGCAAACTACGGCTGTTATCGTTTGGTTCTGCTCAAGAGGGTCAGCGATATTAGCCGTTTTTGCATACGTTTTCCAAGAACGAACAGGAGAAAATGTATGCACCCAACAAAAAACACCCGGCGGGGTTTCACGCTCATTGAATTATTGGTAGTCGTTTTAATTATCGGCATTTTAGCGGCAGTGGCGGTGCCACAATACCAAAAAGCAGTAATTAAAACAAGGTTTGCAACACTAAAACATTTGGTAAAAAGTATTGCCAATGCTGAGCAAGTTTACTACTTGGCTAATGGCAAATATACCCAATCATTTGAAGAACTGGATGTAGATTTGCCTAAGGAAAATATAACAGATAGTACTGCCGATAACCATGTATATAGTTGGGGTAATTGCTACTTATATTTAAATGGCAAGGGGGATCCAACTGTAGCTTGCATCCATAATCAAATTCATATGCAATATTCTGTTACAATGCCATCTAACGTATATAGTTGTTGGGTATTTGCCTCGACAGAAGCTGAATTAACAAGTGGAAATTATGCACAACAAATGGCCCTTTGCCAACAAGACACACAAAGCACTACCGACCCCGGAAAAGGATATATGTTCTTTAATAATCAAAGATACCGCCGCTGGACGTATGAATGATTTTTTGCAAGAAATTTGCATTTAGTTTGCGGGGAAAAGTTGGGCAAACATCACCGAGTAAAAAGAAGGTGGGCTGATTTTTCAAATTTAAGATGATTAGCCGCCGTAAGTTGAGCGTGGCGGGATAACATCAACGGATAAAATAGAAGATTGGCTGATTTGTCAGATTTGAGATAGATTTGCACCGTAAGTTGCCCGAAGGCGTAGCAGCGCTACGTCGAGTCGGCAAGTCGGTGCAAAGATGCTCAAATGTGGCAAATGGTTGCCCGGAAGCATAAAACCTAAAACTTTGCGTTTTAGGTTTTATGCGTTACAAAAGGAACATCACCGGGAAAGTTTTTATCCCAACAGTTTGGCCAACAATTGGCTAATCGCGCGGGGGTTGGCCTTCCCTTTACTCTCTTTCATCACCGCCCCCACCAGCGCGCCAATGGCTGCTTTATTGCCTTTTTGATAATCGGCCACCGCCTTGGGATTGGCAGCAATAGCGGCTTTGGCCCATTCTTCCAGCTGCCCCTCGTCACTGACTTGCACCATGCCGCGCTCGGCCACAATTTTAGCCGGGGAGCCGCCGTTTTTGTAGATTTCTTCAAACACTTCGCGCGCCTGTTTACGGTTGATTTTGCCCGACTCGGTCATTTCCAAAAGCTCGGCCAAACTGGCGGCCGGGATGGGCGAGTCTTCAATTTCTTTATTATCGGCGTGGAGTAAACCGAGTAAGTCGGTTTGAATCCAGTTGGAAGCGGTTTTCAAAGATACTTTCCCGCTCTTAGTTACTTCTTCAAAATAGTCCGAAATTTCACGCGACGAAGTTAATACCCCCGCATCATAGGCGGACAACCCGGCTTTCATAAACCGTGCCTCTTTGCTGGCGGGCAATTCGGGCATGCTTTCGCGCACTTTTTTAAGCCAATCGTCTTGTAAAATGACGGGCGGCAAGTCCGGCTCCGGGAAGTAGCGGTAATCCAGCGCGTCTTCTTTAGAGCGCATGGGTTTTGTCGTCATGTCGGTTTTATCCCATTGGCGGGTTTCTTGTTTGACTTGGCCGCCGCTTTTCAAAATGGCGGTTTGGCGGTTGATTTCGTAAATCAGCGCCTCGCGCACGGCTTTAAAGGAGTTTAAGTTTTTAATCTCGGCACGCGTACCAAATTTCTCTTGCCCCATGGGCCGCAACGAGATATTCACATCCACGCGCAGTTCGCCTTTTTCCATGTCACAGTTAGAGGCCCCCACCCAACGCATCAAGCGTTTGATTTCGGTCAAATACGCATAAGCCTCGTCGGGGCTACGCATATCCGGCAATGATACAATTTCCAGTAGCGGGCTACCGGAACGGTTGTAATCCACTAGCGAATAAGTAGCTTCGTGCGAAGATTTGGCGGCGTCTTCCTCTAAATGTGCGTGGTGAATGCCGATTTTTTTCTTTTGCAAATTGTCTTTAGGCCCGTACGTAATTTCAATATAACCGGCGCCGTTAATAGGCTCGTCATATTGGGTGATTTGGTAGCCTTTGGGCAAATCGGGGTAAAAGTAGTGTTTGCGCGAAAAAGAAGAATAAGCGTTGGTTTTGCAGTTCATGGCTAACCCGGCGCGCACCGCTAGGGCAAGGGCACCTTCGGTCAAAACCGGGAGTACCCCCGGGTGGCCCGTGCAAACGGGGCAAATGGCGGTGTTGGGGCGGGTTTCTTCGCCCACGCCGTTGGGGCACGCACAAAACAGTTTGGTTTTGCTGGCCAGTTGTACGTGAATTTCAAGTCCGATAACAGGTTCAAATTCCATAAAATCTCCTAAAATATTATAATACCAAATATGAACACGCTTTTTAAGCCCACTTCTTACAAAAAAGGTGCCGCCGTGGCAGTAGGGGCCACTTTCGTGTGGAAAGTGATTTCATTTGCAAATGCGTTGTTAATAGCGCTGTATTTTGGCGCCGACCGTCAAACCGACATCTATTTTTACCTCCTTATGCTACTGGGGTTTGGGGTGGCATTTTTACAGCGCTTAAACCAAAGTGTTTTAATCCCCGAGGCCATGTTTTTAACGCAAGAAAACGAAACCAAAAGCCGCCAATTTACCAATATGTGGCTATATGTATATGCGGCGATAGCGGTGCTTGTCACGCTACTAGGGGTATGGAGTGCGGCCCCGGTGTGGGGGGGACTCTCGCGCTTTGGCGGCGCGGTATTAACCCAGGACCGCTGGCTACTTACCTGCGGGTTTTTCCTCTTTGGCCTTCAAATTATTACCTATTATTTAATTGCTGTGGCTGAAATGTATAAGTTCTTCAAAACTGCCTGGTTGGGCGCACTTAATGCCTTGTGCCCGCTGTTGTGTTTGCTGATTTGGGGCGGACAACTGGGTATTATCAGCATGGTATATGGGTTTTTAATTGCCAATGTTTTACAAATTGCCGTATTGTTGATTTTGCTTAAAACACAACTGGCATGGCATTTTGTCCCGGCGTGGGTCCCTTTGCGTACCCAAACACGGCAAAATATGCTAACCGGGCAAACCTTAGCCGCCTTAGATATGCTCAACGGCTGGTTGCCCGTTTACTTGATGAGTGCCATGAGTATCGGGTTGGTCAGCGCGCTGAATTATTGCAAACAGTTTACCGATTCCACCACCGAGGTATTTACCGCGCGCGTGGCCAATGTAGCCAAAATTGAAATGACCGAGCAAACGGCCCAACAACACTATACGCAAGCCAACCAAACATTTTTAACGAATTCCTACACGTTGCTGGCCTTATTGGCCCCGTTAGTCGTTTTTTCATGCTATTTTGCCCCGCAAATTGTGGAGTTGTTTTTTAAACGCGGGCAGTTTGGTGCGCAAGCCGTGCAAGATACGGTTTGCTTTTTGCGCCCCATGCTATTTACCTTATTATTGGGGGCGGTGGGGTACTTGCAAAATAGTATGATTGCCGCCCTGCGTAAAATTAAAGAATGGTTCCCGTATGCATTGGCCAGCGGGCTGATTTTTATGGGGCTAATGCTGTTTTTTATCCCGCGGGCCGGGGCCTTTAGTTACCCGTATATCGTGGGAGCGGGGTTAATCATCGGGTTTATTTTAAATGCGTTTTTGTTTGCCAAGCACTTCCCGTTTATAGATTACATACGGCCTTTTGGGCAACTCATCCGTTTTACATTACAGGCCGGGTTGGCGTTACTGCCCGCCGCACTACTGGCTAAGCATTTGCCTGCTGTGTGCTGGTTGCAAATTGTAGGGAGCGGACTTGTGTTTGTAACGGTGTACGGCGGCTTATTGTGGCTGAGCAAAGATTTGCAACAATTACGCGAGTGCCTTAGAAACGGCTTCTAATACCGCTTGCGGGGTGTGGGTTTGCATATTCACACACGCCGCGTGCCCCAGCACACAGTGCGTATGCCAACTGGGGCCCTCTAACCACATACAACGGCCGCATTTTTCTTCAACCAAATTGATATTTTTATCCAGTGCAAACAAACACGGTGCCGTGGGGCCAAACAAAACAACCGCTTGCGTGTTTAGCCAACGCGTTAACTGCGCCAGGCCGCTTTCGCCGTCTATGTGTAGCTGGGCACCGTTTAAAATAGACGGCAATTTATCCACCGGGGTTTTGCCTACTAAGCACACATCTGCCCCGGCAAAGTGCGGGCTGTTTTTCCCCCCCACTTGCACAATTTGGATATGCGGAAACTTTTGTTTGAAAAGCGTTAAAAAGGTTTCCCAGTTTTCTTGCGGCCAACATTTAAGCGGCGTTTGTGGACCAATTTTAAAAGTGGCGTTAATGCCGCTATGCACCGTGATATACGGCTTTTTAAGGCCGTATGTGCCTGTATCTTGTTGCAAAATCTCCGTCGGTAACAGGCCGGTTTGCTGTTCGTCAAAATCCAGTGCGCTTAAATAGCGCAGTGCGGCCAAACGGCTGGCCCCTTGGTGGTACAAAAAACGGCCCAAAGCATCATCCAACAAATAATTATCGCTTAAAAAATAGGAAAGCTCCTGCTGGCGTTTTAACGAAGTTTCCAGCACGGGGGC
The DNA here is from genome assembly GCA_045129775.1 of Elusimicrobiaceae bacterium. GTDB lineage: Bacteria > Elusimicrobiota > Elusimicrobia > Elusimicrobiales > Elusimicrobiaceae > Avelusimicrobium. Next base: position 33,642 of record JBGUOO010000010.1, on the reverse strand, counting down.
AAAAGACGGGGCCAATTGTTCAATGCGCGCTTTATTGACATGTACTGTTTTCCAAGACAGGCATAACTCACACGCCATATCAAACGCGCGGCGGTAAGGCAGTTGCGGCAAAATGATATTTTTTTCGTCAGGCACTACCAGCAAACGGGCCGCATCCGGCGAATCGGTATAATAATAAAAAACGGCTTGCGGTACGTGTAAGCGCAGGGCCCGCACCCCCACAAAAAGAGCACACGCATCCCCCAATCCACCGCGCAGGTGCAGTAAAATATGCAACCGGTTTTTATCCAACTTGGGGCGGTGCAAAATGCCTTCCCACTGTTGTTGCAACCCGTAATAAATACGGTTACGCAAACGGCGGTAAGCGTACGCCCAACGCACCACACGGCTACCCCGGCCGTATAGTTCGGCGTAGGTTTTAATTTCTTGTAAATCAAGCCGAGTTTGGGGGCTGTTCCAATCAATCATTGAGTATGGTTTGGGCGAATGTTTCAAAGCAAAAACGCTCTTTGTGTTTGCAGGCTTCTAAGGCCATTTCCACCCGTTTGCCCCAGTTGACCATCAGTTCATCCAGGGCAATGGTAAGCGGCTCTTCCTCGCCGGGATTTACCATCAGGCCGCTGATGCCGTTGGCTACTAACTCGCTCACACCGGGGACATCTGTAGCCACCACGGGCAGTTTGCTGGCCATGGCATCTAACAGTTCGCTCAGGGCCGCATCTGTACGCGCCGGCGAAATGTAAATATCGGCGTTACGCATCAGGCTGTATAGGTCGGTAGCGGCGGGGACAACCTCGGTACTGGCTTGCAGGTTGTGGGCCGCAATAAACTTTTTAAGGGCGGCTTTTTGTAAACCGTCGCCCACAATGGTTAAATGCCAGGTTTTATGGGCCGGGGCCAAGCGCGCCCAACTTTGTAGCAGTACGTCAAACCCGCTACTTTTGGTAAGCGGACCGGCGGCCAGCAAGTTATTTTCTTTCTTAAAACAAGCCGGTTTATTGTAATTATAATGCTCTACCCAAATAGCCGGGTTTTCCACGCGCATGGCATTAGTTCCGTACATTTTTTTGTTCAAAGGGGTCGTGGCGTTACCAATCACATAAACGCGGGCCGCTTTGGACAGCAGGGCTTTTTTATTTTTGACGGGTTTGGCTTCTTTGAAATTTTCGGGCTCTATATAGATAAAGGGGATGTTAAGCGCAGATGCCGCCTCGCACGACGGTAAATGCGTGAGCGAAATGACTTTTTGCGCGCCGGATTTTTTAAGGACCGCCGTAAGGGTTTTAACAGTAGCCGCGGCGCTAAGCGGTAAAACCGGCAGTTCCAAATACTCCGGCAGTTCTTTTTTAGCGCCCGCCAAAATAACTTCTTGCCCGTGCACAGTTAAAAACGTACCTAAGGCCGCGCCTAAACGCAGCCCCGAAAAATGTTTATGTGAACCCAAGAAAATAATTGTTTTCATATTTTCCCCCTTTTATGTATTTTACATAATTGTCCGCCTTGGGGAATAGTTTTATAAAAAATAAGCCGCCCTTTTAGGCGGCTCAAGGAGTGTAAATATGAAACTTGCGGGGGTTGGATTTGAACCAACGATCTCAAGGTTATGGGCCTTGCGAGATACCGGGCTTCTCTACCCCGCAAGATTATTATAGCAAAATTAAAGACAGGTTGCAAATGCGTAGCGTCTCTCATATCGTTTTAATTTATTCTATAATAACCATCATGTATTTCCGGCCCCAAACTTTGGCAAACACTTTTTACCGCGGATGTATGACGATCTTTTACAGAACATTGCAATAAACCAACTGTTTCTGCGGCTCCTTCCACAGTACCCAAATACCGATTATACATAAGTTGCAAGACAGGCATATGGGCGGAACGATTATAAGCAATACAACCATCTGTTGCATGACAACTATACATATACGTATTGGGTCGGGTTTCATCCCACCCACACCATGAACTTGCAATTTGATTCTGTGGAATACTTACATCTAAATCTCCAATATTCGTTGTATAATGTCCATTAGACAAATAATACACTTCTTGCGCCTGTACAAGCGTTTTTAGAATTTGGACTCCCTCTGCCATCCTAGCTTTGATTGTTGCTTTTTGGTATTGTGGCACGGCTACCGCCGCTAAAATACCGATAATTAAAACGACTACCAACAACTCAATGAGCATAAAGGCAGCAAGATGCCCCTTAGCCGGGGCATTGTCAGGCAATGCCTGACCTACCTGTTTGATGAGCGTAAACGCTCGGTTTTTTACTATTTTTTTCATGTTCTTTCTCCTGTATTGATTTTTCAATCCCCTGCTATAAGAAACGACAAAAAGAAACGGCCACTGTATCTATGGGACAATGACGGACCATACATACAACAGCCGTAGCTTACCGTAAAACGATAAACATTGGGCATAAAACAAACGGGTAATTAGTCCGTTCATTTTATGCCTAAGGCAGTTGTTTTTGGCGTCATTGTCGCTTTATAGGCTCCGCGTTTCTTAAACGCTTCCAAAAACAGGATAAATTGTATTTACATTATAGCATAAAACTTACCTGTACTTTGATTTGTGGGTTTAAGGAAAATAGTGCTGTCTTTATCATCGCGTACAATAGAAATTTGGCTGATTTTTCAAAACCAAGGGCAAAAGAAGTCGTCCGTAACATCACCGAGAAAATTTTCAGTACCCTGATTTTCCCAAACTTGTAGAGCCGCCAGCACTTCCCCAAGTACAAGGAACAATAGAGGATAAGATGATTTTTCAGATTTGAGCCGTATTTGCGGGGCTAGTTGCCCGCATAGGCGTGTCTGGATGACACGTCAAGGGCAAGGGACCGCAAAGACGGCCAAATGTGGAAAATTGTTTCGCTGGCAAGCAACAAAAAGCAGAAAATTTTAAGAGGTGGAGATCCTGAAACAAGTTCAGGATGCCACCTCTTTTCTGCTTTTTGTGCATCTAATAGTTTCATTCACAGGGAGTTTTTACTCTTTATACATGGGATAGAAGTAGATGCCCATATACACCGGGTTATCTACAAACCCCTTCACATTACTGCGCATCGCCCACAACCCCGTTGGGTGCACGGTGTAGAGTTGCATGGCGTCTTCGTACATCAAATTATGCACTTGTTTATAAAGGGCGTTGCGTTTTGCCGGGTCAGTTTGCGCGACGGCCTGCTCTATAAGCCTATCCACTTGTGGGTTTTGATACCCTTGCGCCAGGGCATAGCGCCCTTGGCTGTGTAAAAACGGGAAGTAAAAATTGTGCGCATCGGCAAAGTCGGCCACCCAGCCGCGCGCCCAAATGGGCATTTGGTGTTTGGCGGTTTTTTCCAAGAACGCAGGCCACGTGACCCCGCGTAAATCAATTTGAAATTTGGGGTTTAATTTTTCTACGTTTCGTTTTAAAATTTCGGCCGCAATTTGGCGCATTTCACCACTGGTGTTATAGGTAATTGTGAATTTAAAACCTTTGTCCCACACGCGCCCGCCCCAGGCCTTTTTAAAGTGATCTTCGGCCTTTTTTAAATCAAATCCATAGCGTTTAAACGTGTCATCTTGCGCCACAAGGCCTTGCGGCGCGGGGCCGATAGCACGTTGGCCGCGGCCTTCCATGGACTGTTGCAAGAAACCGTCGTAATCAAACGCGTACAAAAATGCTTGGCGCAAGTCTTTATCATCAAAGAAATTGGCGGGAATACCTTGGCCGTCCAGCTGGCCGGAGCCGACATCCGGGTTGGCACTCATATTAATATTGCGCGTAAAAAAGAGCACCGGGTCCGTGCGCAAGCGGGGCAAATTATCGTGCAACGCCACGCGGGGATTGCCTTTTAATTGGTTGATAAATTTGGGCGAAACTTCGGCCACATCTGCGTCCCCGGTTTCCAACATTAAACGCACGGTAGACGGCTCTTCCACGGTACGCATAAAAATGGTTTTAAGTTTGGGGGCACCTGCAAAATAGTTTTCGTGCGCGGTAAGTACCAGCGTTTTGCCGGCAATATCCCAGCGCGCAATTTGAAACGGACCCGTTCCGTTGGACGCCTCAAAAAATGGCGAAGAATCCTTGGCAAAGTTATTAAATTGTTTCCAGGTTTCTTCCGTACCGTCCCACGCCCCGCGTGCCACGGCCCACGGTTTGCTGACAATATAACTCCACCGCGCCAAGATAGACAAAAACGGCGCAAACGGCCGCTTTAAGGTAATAACCACATTGTCCCCGTCCACGCGCACCGCTTTTTGCACATCTTTGAAATCAACAATAATCTGCCCGTCACTATTGCGTGTGGAGGAAATACCTAAAATCGGCTCTAAAAGTAAACTGGACGGGCCGCCGGAAATATCAGAAAGCAAAAAGCGCAGGATAGAGTAACGCACGTCCTCAGGCGTTAGTTCGCTCCCGTCGTGGAATTTAACGCCTTTGCGGATAGGGAATGTGTACGTAAGGCCGTCTTTAGAAAGTAGCCCGTTTTGCACGGTGGGCACTTGCGTGGAAATAGAGGGCAATAATTCCGTTAAAGAGGCGCCGTTAAATTTGAGCAGCGTGTCATAGACGTTAATGAGCATGCCGTGGGTTACACCGTCGTAAGAGTAAACCGGGTCCAGCGATTCCATTTCCCCTTTGTGAATGACAATGAGCGCATCTTTAAGCTCGGGCCGGGCGCACGAACAGAAACACAAAACAGCCAGTAACCACACTAGAAATTTTTTCATTTATGCCTCACCACGTATGCGGCCCCTTGTTTGTTGCACAGCCAAGCACGCGCAAAGGCTTTGGCGTCATACGCGCGCAAGACGGTGGATTTCGTCGGGGCGGCCGGGTCCGCCGCTAAAATTTGACCGTCTTTATATCCGCGGATTAACACCAAATGGCCGGGCGTTTTTTCCAGCGGGGCACCGGGGAGTTCGTCCTTTTTAAAAGCAATACTGGCAATAACCAAGCTGTTCGGCGAAATAAATTCTTCCAGTTCCGCAAGTGACGAAAAACGACGGAAAAACGCTTCGGCCCCAAACTCGGCCGCCGCCGCCATATTAAAGAGCCAATTGCCATATACGTCGGCCGTTTGGTCAAAAACGCGGGGCAAAATTTGCTCAAGCGGTACCACATATCCCAGCGCATTGAGCGCCATATACAGCGAAGACGGGCTACAAATGCGGCGCTTGTGCGGGGTGGCTTGCTCCATTTGGCTAAGCGCAGGTACTTGCTGGATATTGGGGCAAGCAGGCAGACGAACGGCTAATTTTTCGTCATACGTAAAAGGAGTGCGTACGGCGGCCGCGGCTAACAATAAAAGCTCCGCATCACCGTAAAATTTGAGGCGGTAACGGTAGGCTTGGGCAGGCTGAGATAAAACAAGCTCGTCGGTATCTACCTTGCCAAAAGTGTCTTTTTGCGCCGGGAAACTGGTTTTAAACTTGCCCGACAAAAGACCTAATTTATAAAAAGGGCTCCATTGTGTGCCGGCTTGCACCTGCACTTCTAGCAGTAAACAACCGTCGGTAACCGTGCGGAAATTGGCCGACAAAACAAGCCGGTCAAACAAAAAAGGAGTGCGAAAGACGCCCGAGGTGACAATTTTAATATCCCCCGAAAAAGTTTCCTCGGCCATGTCTTGAGGCGAGTGAAACTGATTAAATACGCACGCACGTAAGTGGGTATGCATAGGAATTTCGGGGCACCCGGACTTGAACCGGGAGCCTCCCGCTCCCAAAGCGGGCGCTCTACCACTTGAGCCATGCCCCGTTAGGGATATTATATAAAATAAACCCCGCCTAAAGCGGAGTTTAAATTTTTCCGGGACTTATTTCGTTAGATTCGGTCACAAGTCGGCTCGTTGACCCTCGCCGCTCGCGACCCCGCCTCGCCATCCTCGCCTTTCACTTCGTTCAAACTCGCATAAGGCTCCGGCTTTCGAATCCTAGACGCAAGCAAAGCAGTTTGCTTGCTTCCCACTAAAAATTAAAACCTCGCACTAAGCGAGGTTTAAATTTTTCCGGGACTAGGATTCGAACCTAGAATTAATGCTCCAGAGGCACCCGTGTTACCATTACACCATCCCGGAGTAATACTTATATTATAGCACATTTTAAAGAGGAGTGTTTTTGTGCACGTAGGCGGAATTTGTTATAATAAAGATATATTAGCGCCTATAGCTCAATTGGTTAGAGCAACCGACTCATAATCGGTGGGTTCCAGGTTCAAGTCCTGGTGGGCGCAGATTTAAGGGGTCGCTTTTAAGCGGCCCCTTTATTTTTTCTCCGTCGGAGAATAATTAAAAATTTGTGCGAAAATGGGCCAAAATTTGGTTCAAGTCCGCTCTAAAAAATTGAAATTGGCACTTCCGACGAGAACTTTCGCAAAGTTTGCAAAGTTACGCAAGAAAACTATGAAATTGATGGGCACTTTTTGGTCACTATAATGGTCACCATTTCACCGCCCCGAAGTGGAGCTGTATTCTATAAAAATAGTGTGCCCAAAAGTATAACTTTTTGTATTAGTGTTCAGCCAAACTAAAACTCTTTTCTACAATGCTATAATGAATTTATTACTACACCACTATGCCAAAGAAATATATCAGCGAAAACGCAGAATTAATGAAGGAATGGGATTGGGAACGAAACGCCAATCTCAATCCTGAACATTTGCTGAATAATAGCAACAAGAAAGCATGGTGGAAGTGCTCGAAGTGTGGATACGCTTGGGAGACTAAAATTGTCTATAGAGCCGGTAGAGATCATACAAATTGTCCGGCATGTGCTAATAAAATATTAATTCAAGGATTTAATGATTTAGCATCACAATTCCCTAAAATTGCGAAAGAATGGCACCCTACCAAAAATGAAAAACTCACTCCTAGGGACGTAAAGGCTACTACTCATAAAAAAGCGTGGTGGATTTGTCCTCATAAACACGAATATCAACAAGCAATAATGTTGAGAACAACTCGCGGATCGGGTTGTCCTTATTGTGCAGGACAAAAAGTTTGGGCGGGATCTAATGATTTAGCCACTACTCATCCGAAGATTGCTAAAGAATGGCATCCTATTAAAAACGGAAATTTAACTCCTAAAGATGTAATTGCTGGAAGTAAAAGAAAGGTTTGGTGGATCTGTCCAGAAGGACATGAATATGAGCAGTCCCTTATAAAACGAACTTCTCGCGATTATTCCTGCCCCATTTGTTCAGGACACAAAGCATTGGCTGGCTATAACGATTTTGCCACTAAATATCCTGAGATAGCCAAGGAATGGCATCCTACAAAAAATGGCACATTAAAACCTTCTGATGTAACTTTTGGAAGTGGAAAGAAAGTATGGTGGAAATGCCCCATAGGACATGAGTACAAAGCCAGTATGCATGATAGAGGAACTGGCGGAACAAATTGTCCTATCTGTAGTGCTAGAAATTTTACATCCTTTCCAGAACAAGCTGTTTTTTACTATTTACAACAAGTATTCCCAGATACTTGTAATAGATATAAAAAGATTTTTGGTACCTCTATGGAATTTGATATTTATATTCCATCGGCTAAAATTGCCATCGAGTATGACGGAGTAAACTGGCATCATACAGAGGAAGAACATAAAAGAGAACTTAAAAAGTATGCTTTATGCCAGAAGCACAATGTCATATTGATTAGGGTAAAAGAAATTTCTAAACAAACTTGGGATAATGTAGCGGATAAAGTTTATTATCTTAAAAAAGTGAAAAGAACGGATTTTTCGCAGTTGGAAAGTGTCATATCTTCTATTTTGAATGATATAAACACTCATTTAGGGAAGAATTCTCCGGCCAATGAAACAGATATCAATATTTCAAGAGATAAAAACAAAATACAAGAATATCTTTGCACAATAGAAAATTCTCTAGAAAAAGAACGCCCAGATGTCGTTGCTAAGTGGAACTATGATAAAAATGGAAACTTAAAACCCAATATGTTTTCTGTTAGTTCCAATGAAAGAGTTTGGTGGAAATGCCCAGATTGTGGCCATGAATGGCAGAGTAGTATTAACAGTATGACTAGAGAAGGTAGATACGGCTGTGCTATATGTTCCAAGATACGCCAAGGAAGAACTTTTACAATGGGCGTTGTAAATAAAGTCGGCTCTTTAGCAGATACTATGCCTGATGTGGCTAAAGAATGGCATCCTACAAAAAATGGTGATCTAACTCCTCACAATGTCACTGCGGGGAAATTTAAACCAGTTTGGTGGCTATGCTCCAAATGTGGTTACGAATGGCAAGCAAGCCCCAATAACCGCAAAAAGGGGGTTGGGTGCCCCTGTTGTAGCGGAAGAGTACCAAAACCCGGGGTAAATGACCTCGGGACCAAATTTCCAGAAATAGCCAAAGAATGGTGCTACGAAAAGAATGGCCCATTAATGCCTAAAGATGTTCTGCCGGGTAGTGGCAAGAAAGTATGGTGGAAGTGTTCTAATTGCGGACACATTTGGCAAATAGAAGTCCACAGAAAGGTCAAAGGTAGTAAATGCCCTTGTTGCCATGGTTTACCACAATTGCCTCTTTAATTCTGCGCTTCCGAAAGTTGAACCGGAGCAATTGTCAAAAACTTACACAAATTTTCGCAAAGTTAGCGATAGTAAGCTATAAAGAAAGTGGGCACTATTTTGGTCACTCCATCGTCGGTGGAATCCCTCTTGGTGGGCGCAGTAAAATTTGGGTTATCCCTTGTGGATAGCCCAAATTTTTATGCCCACAGTGCACCAACTGCTTGGTGCACGTCAGGACTTGAAAGGCGCAGCGATGTTTTTGTTTGAGCGTGCGTAAGCCGCGAAAGGCAAAAACCGCGAGCCCGGCCTGCAGGCATTTTACGTCAGTAAAATGACCGGAAGGCAAGCTCTGGTGGGCGGTTACGCAAGAAAACTATGAAACCGATGGGCACTTTTTGGACACTATAATGGTCACTATTCCACCGCCCTGATGTAATGTTAAGTTCTATAAACAGGGGTGCCGCTTTTCATACTTTTGGATATTATAATTTAGTGTTTCGGTTGGTCCGTATTCGCTTCTACCACGTTTAAGGCATAATCGCCCATTTTCTCAAAACTGGTTAGGATGTCCACGTAGAGTGTGAGTCCTGCCGGGGATATTTGATTTTTTGTAAAGTCGTTAGATGTCTTCTCTTCGCGCAGCGCATGCCGCATATTATTTAGCACGTCTTCTTGCTCACGGGCGTGTGCTAAAACTCTTGCTTTATCCAACTGTGCGGCGGGCAAGATAGAGGAACGCATGTGTTTGATAATCTTACGCACTTGTTGTCCAATGGTTTCCAATCGCTCGTAATCTTGCGTATTAAATGCTTTCATGTTATGTGCTTTGGTTAACAGTTTGGCAATACGTTCCCCATGGTCGGCTATTTTTTCCAAATACGTTGTTTGGTCCAAAAGTCGCATGATTTCGTTTACCATGTCGCGGGAAAGTTGCTCGTGAGTCAAATTCTTTAAAAATTCGGTAATCTTATACTCCAATGTATCGCTGGCTTTTTCTTGCGCGTATATGTCTTGTACAAGTTCTTCAAACAAAGCGTTGGAATCGGCTTTTAGCGCATGGAGTAACTTGGACGTAATGGAACCGACCATACCTGCCATAAGGTCAATTTCCTTACGAGCCGCACCGATGAATAATTCCGGCGTCGTGGTAACCCCTACTTTTAAGTAGCGTAGTTCGGTTTGGTTTTGTTCGTTACGTTGGACAGGCAAGAGAAATAAAATCAGTTTTTCAAACGGTTTGATAAACACAAGCATGATACTTGTATTTATAATGTTAAACGTGGTGTGAAATGCGGCTAAATGATAAGGAATGCTAGTCAAAAGAACTTCGGGACTATTACCTGTAGTTGCTCCGGGTACAAAGCAATCAATCAACCCCAAAAAAGGATGGAAAAATGCTACCGCCCACACTACCCCGAGTACGTTAAAAAGCATGTGCCCCAACGCAGCCCGTTTAGCAATCCGCGGGGCCCCGATAGCGGCAATATTGGCCGTAATGGTGGTGCCGATGTTTTCCCCTAATACAAGGGCACAAGCGGTGGGATAATCAATAAGCCCCTTAGCGGCACAGGTAAGCGTAACAGCCATCACGGCACTGGAAGATTGAAGTAATACTGTAAGCACGGTTCCTACGCCGATTACACCTAGTAAAGAGAAAAGTGTATCGGGGCGGAATTTAACAATCCACTCCACCACAGCAGAGGAATTTTGCATATCGGGTAGGGCTCCCTGAATGAGCGACAACCCTAAAAACAGTAACCCGAACCCAACCATGGCTTCACCGATACGGCGTGCTAACGGCCATTTTTTAATAAATTGCGAAAAGAACCCAATGCCAATCATGGGCATGGCAAATACAGAAATGTTTATCTTAAACCCTAGGATACTAATCAGCCACGCCGTGGTGGTCGTACCAATGTTGGCCCCAAAGATAACGCCTAAAGATTGGGATAAACTAAGCAGTCCCGCGCTGGCAAACCCTACCACCATGACGGTAGTGGCAGACGACGATTGAATAATCGAGGTGGCTAAAATACCGGACAGCGTTGCCGTAAAACGGTTGGTAGTGGCACGGGCAATAATCCGCCGCAAACGGTCTCCGGCGGCTTTCTGCAACCCGTCGCTCATCATTTTGATGCCCAACAGGAACACCCCTAAACCGCCAAGCAAATTAAATGTTAATACTAATGTTTTCATTCATTTTCTCCAAAAAAAGGAGCACCAAATTGGTGCCCTCTGTTTTAAATACTACATAAATTGTTATCAATCAATACATCATACTGACACGAACCACCATACATCCCTATGGAACAATTCCATAAGATCTTTATTTTGGAAATTAAAACAAGGAATGTGTTATTTTTCAGCATATGTCTTTATGTACCTATTGTATCATTTTTATGGCTATATCCTGGTTTATGGGATTCAATCGCTTTCTTCACTATCAAAAGTTGAACCCGAACGGTTGTAGAAAATATGCGCCATTTTTCGCAAAGTTAGCGATAGTAAGCTATAAAGAAATAGGACACTATTTTGTGTCCCTCAGGGGCAAGAACACCCCTGAGTAGGCACCGTAAAATTTAAACCCCGCTTTTTGCGGGGTTTTAAATTTTAGTTATCGGCCGGTGGTGTTTTCGGTTGTGTTGCCGGTTGCGTTGCAGGGGCCATCTCCTTTTCTACGGGTTGTAGAACGGGGATCGTTTCTTTTTTCTCTGCCGGTTTTGGCGCGGCCTTGGGTTTTGAAGTAGAGGAAGAGGCCGCTTTTTCGGACTGTTTATGGGTACGGCCGGCAGCAAATTCTTCGCGTGCTTGTAAAATTTCCAGCATGAGCATCACTTGGCGTAAATCATTTTTTTCCACATCTGTTAAGCGTGTATTTTCCGCCAAATAATCTGCGGCTTGGTGTCCGTTTTCGTCCATAGTTGCCGGGTTAGCGTGCGCAATTAACAACATTTTAATTACCGGGAACACATTGCTACGCGCGGCCACGAATAGGGCCTTGTCTTTATTGTGCTGTTGGACCGCCACCGAACCGCCTTGGCGGGCCAGCACTTTGATAACGGCCGGGTTGTCGTTAGAAGCGGCCGCGGCCATTAACGGGGTATCGCCGTGTTTATCCGTAGCCAGCGGGTCGGCCCCCGCCAGTAACAGTTTGTGAATGATTTGCGGCTGATCGGCATGGCGGGCCGCATAAAACAAAGCCGTTTGGCCTGATTTATCGCGCACGTTTACATTGCCTTTGCGTAAAAGGTGTTCCATTTTTTCGCTGTCATTTTCTTCCAACGCACGCATCAGGCGGGTAGCCCCGCGCGAGTCCAAGTCTTGTGCAAAATGGCGGTAAGCAAGCCCCCCCGCCAATACAACTGATAATATCGCTAAAAATACCCAGGTACTCTTATTCATATTTGTATTTTAGCACATTGTGGGCGATAAATTGCTAAAATATAAGTAATTATTTGTACCGAGGTCTATTATGTCAACCGAACAACACAACAACGCCTTAGACGGCATTATCAAACAACGCTACCAAGAGGTAGAAGAAATCCGCAAACTGGGTATTACCCCCTATCCCAACCGCTGTGAAAAACAAATTTCCTGCGCGGATGCTAAAAATTTAGAAGAAAATGCCGATGCCACCACCGCCGGGCGCCTCATGCAAATCCGCTTAATGGGTAAAGCCGCATTTGCACACCTGCGCGATTTTTCAGGCCGCATCCAACTTTACGTTGCCAAAGACAATTTGGGTGACGAAGCCTATACCTTTTTCAAAAAACATATTGCCGTGGGCGACTTTGTAAGTGTGACCGGGCATATTTTTGTAACCAAAACCGGTGAAAAAACGATTAAAGTTACTAAAATGACGCTTTTATCCAAAGCCATCCGCCCCATGCCCGAAAAATACCACGGGCTCCAAGACACCGAGGTACGTTTCCGCAAACGCCACCTGGATTTAATTGCTAACGAAGAAGTCAAAGATATTTTTGTAAAACGCGCCAAAATCATTTCTTCTATCCGCAAAACGTTGGATGAAAAAGGATTTTTGGAAGTAGAAACGCCGATTTTAAACCCGTCCTCCGGCGGCGCCATTGCGCGCCCGTTTGAAACGTACCACAACGCCCTTAAAATGCCGCTATATATGCGTATTGCCCTAGAATTGCACCACAAACGCTTGATTATTGGCGGGTTGGACCGCATTTACGAAATTGGCCACATGTTCCGCAACGAAGGCATTGACACCACCCACAACCCCGAATTTACCATGATGGAACTTTACCAGGCGTATGGTGACGTAAACACCATGGCGGACTTGTTTGACGAAATTTTGGGCAACGCCGCCAAAGCCATTGGCGTGGAAAAAGTGCAATTCCGCGGGTACGAAGTAGATTTGCGCCCGCCGTACAAACGGCTATATATCCCGGTAGCGTGGCAAGAAAAATTCGGCCGCGACATCCACGAAGTATTAGACGGCCGCAAATTCAACCGCGCCAAACTGGAAGAAGTAGCGCGCGAGCAAGGCGTTAAATTTTCCGCAGATGACAGTGACAGTGCCATTTTTGACGAACTGTTTGAAGGCAAATTACTGGCCGACTATCACAACCCCGTGATTGCGCTGGATTACCCCACAGCCGTGAGCCCGTTCTCCAAAACCAAACCCGGCGACCCGGAACTGGTGGAACGCTTTGAAGTGTTTGTAAACGGGCAGGAACTCGGCAACGCTTATACTGAGCTTAACGACCCGGCCGATCAACTTCAGCGCCTCAAAGACCAAGCCGCCGCCAAAGCCGCGGCCAAAGGCGAAGATGCTGAAAATGCTGACATTTTAGATGCCGATTACATTGAGGCTATGGAAAGTGGCATGCCGCCCACAGGGGGCATGGGCATTGGGATTGACCGTATTATTATGATGCTGACCGGGCAAGATTCTATCCGTGAGATTATCTTCTTCCCCACACTTAAAAAGTTGGACGAAGAGAAAGAAGAAAAATAAGCCCTGTAAAGTTGCTTTATTATGCACAAAACCCAAAATGAACAATTTTGGGTTTTGTCGCTTTCCCGGTAATTATTTACATTCCTGGGATTTCGCAACCCCCTTGGTTTACAGGAATAGTTCCTGTGCATCCAAACGCACGGCAAACCCCTATGCCTTGATTGCTTGTGGCATAACACCGCCATGAAGGGGTATCCATTCTTGTCCATAAATAGGCCGGAACATTTTCCACAATGCCAGATATAAACGGGTTGCTTGTGCCAGGACTGTTGTACTGATGAAGAACTTCTAAATAAGTATTTTCCCCAAAATAATATTGTTTAATATAATTTCCCCTTGTCTTAATTTGTGTTACCCCCGGTAAATCAATATCCAATTCCGATACATCATTGGTATAAGCCCCATTTGCCAAACGATAGACTCCTTCTGCATGTTTAATACTTGCCATTAACGGCAACATAGCAGCTAACCGACTTTTATAAACCGCTTTTTGATACTGCGGCACCGCTACCGCGGCTAAGATACCAATGATTAAGACGACGACTAACAGCTCAATGAGCGTAAATGCTTGTTTGTTGTGTTTCATAAGTTTCCTCTTTGGTTTGAATTTTCAATTTGTCTGCTTATGAAACCCAACAAAAACGGCCACATAGAGCCAAGTCCATGAGAGAGCCTTAGTCTAAACAGCCGTAGTACCGCACTTACGTGCGATACGTTCGGCAGAAAACAAAGTGAGAGCGACCCACTTCATCTTCTGCCTTTAAACAGCTGCCTTTGGACTCTCATGGAACTTTGGTATTACCCAAAGAGCCCCCTACCCTGATGGTACGGTTCCAAAAACAGAATCAAATTGTTTTTTACTACTTTTCTATTTTAACATAAATTTTAGTTATTTGAAATTATCATGCCGTCCGTAACATCACCGCGTACGATATTCAGTACCCTGATTTGTCAAAATCAAACCAGTTTGTGCTGTAAGTTGAGCGTGGCGTACGTCTGCCGGACCGCGCATAGCGCGGCAAGTACGCGAGCGAAAGTCGGCACAAAATGGGAAGATTTTGGCAAATGGTTGGTCAAGGAAAATGCAACATTACAAGGAAGTCGTTTATTCTTCCGTCGGCTCGGGGGTTTCATGGGGAGTAATGTTCATGGACGCCAAAAGCATATCCACCAGCCGTATATCGCTGGGGTATTGCACCAGCTCATGCGCTTTAAGTAAAGACACCCAACGGATAGATAAAATCTCACTCGCGTCGTGCTTGCCGATGCGGCCCAGCTTTTTCATTAAATACCACTGCACCATTTTTTTAATGTAGTTGCCTTGAAACGTAAACGCGTATTTCACGCGGATCATGGGGCGGATAATGGTGGCTTTGTAGCCGGTTTCTTCTAAAACTTCGCGCAAGGCGGCTTGGCGGGGTGTTTCGCCCGCCTCAATGTGGCCTTTGGGGAAAGTCCAAATTTTTTTGCCTTTCATGTTTTTGACTTGCACAAGTAACACCTTGCGCCCGTCCAAAATCACGCCCCCGCACGAAAATTCCGATACAATCATTTGGTCGTTTTCTCTAAGTGATACGCCGCGTTTAAGATTTTTTCTTCCTCTAAAATCGGCCCGTAAAACTGCACGCCAATCGGCAAGCCTTGTTCGTCTTTACCAAACGGCACACTAATGCCCGCCAGTCCCCCGATGTTGCCCTGGCAGGTGTATAAGTCAGCCAAGTACAAAGAGAGCGGGTTTTCGTCTTTCTCGCCGATTTTAAAAGCCGTGGTGGGCGAAGTAGGCGTTAAAATCACGTCTACTTGCGCAAACGCTTTTTTGAAATCGTCTTTAATGAGTTCGCGCACTTTCATAGCTTTTAAAAAACATTCTTCGTACCGCTCGGACGTAAGCGCATACGTACCAATGATAATGCGTTTTTTCACTTCCAGCCCAAACGGCGCGCGGGAAGCCTCGTAATACGATTTTAAATCTTTGGCGGTTTTGTCCGCATATCCGTAGCGGATACCGTCGTAACGGCCCAGGTTGGAGCTGGCCTCGGCACTGGTAATAATATAGTAAGCCGGGGCGGAATATTTGGCGAGCGGTACGTCAATTTCCACCAGTTCGGCGCCCAGTTCTTTTAATTTTTGGGCGGCAAGCTCAGTTTGTTTTTTAATCGTGGGGTTTAAGCCGTCCAAAAACCCTTTGGGCAGACCCACTTTAACGCCTTTTAAATCAGCCGTGAAATCTTTTGTGTAATGCGGCACGGGGGATTCAATAGAGGTGGAATCGTGCTCGTCCTTGCCGGAAATTACTTCCATTACAGTGGCCGCATCAGCTACGTTAGCCGCCAACACACCCACTTGGTCGGCGCTGGAGGCAAACGCAATCACACCATAGCGCGAAATGCGTCCGTAACCGGGTTTAATGCCTACAATGCCGCAAAAACCGGCCGGTTGACGGACCGAGCCGCCCGTATCGGTGCCTAAAGCCGCGGGCACCATGCCCGCCGCTACGGCCGCCGCAGAGCCACCCGAAGAGCCGCCCGGCACACGCGCAGTATCCACGGGGTTATGCACCACGCCCCATGCGGAGGTTTGGTTAGAACTGCCCATGGCAAATTCGTCCATATTCGTGCGGCCAATAATTACGCCGTCTGCCGCCAATAAGCGTTCCACCACCGTGGAAGTATAAGCCGCCGTATAGTTGGCCAGCATCTTAGAACAGCACGTGGCTTTGTGGCCTTTGTACAAAATGTTATCTTTAATGCCTACCGGCACACCGGCTAAAGCACCCAGTTTTTCGCCGCGGGCTTTTTTAGCGTCTATGGCCTTGGCTTGTGCCAAAGCGTCCGCCTCAAATACTTCCACAAAGGCGTTAATTTGCGGGTTTTTTTCGGCAATTTGCGCTAGATAGTAGCGGGTAATTTCTTCGGCCGTTTTTTGGCCGGACGTAATCGCTTGAACAATTTCGGTAACTGTCATATTAAAGCACCTTTTTAACCTTGGCTTGGCCGTTTAATTCTTCGGCAAACATGGCGCGCAAGTTGGCGGCGGCTTGTTCGTCGGTGACAGCTTGGTCCTTACGCATGTGCGCGGCCAAGGTGGCGTTGGTCAGTTTTACTGCATCGGTGTTAATGGCTTTTAGGTCATTGACCCAGCCAAATAAGGCGCGCAGTTGGCCTTCGTAAATGTCGGCTTCCTGCTCGCTGACGGTCATGCGGGCCAGTTTACCGGCCAGTTCTACATCTTGTTTGGTAATCATAAAAAACTCCTTATTTGATATATTTTATATAATAATAACGCCTTGTGGAGAATTTTTTATGAACGAACAAAAAATAAACACGCATTTTGTACTGGTAGTGGTTGCTATTATCGTTTCTTGTTTGGGCGGATTTTGGACGATTCCGCTGGCACTGGCAGCGCTGGTATTTTCCTTACGCGCCAGTGACTTAATATATGAAAACCGCTTGCAAGAAGCCCAAAATATGGCCTGGTGGGCCGCGCTGTTTGGGTGGCTGACCGTGGGTTTGGCACTGATCCCGCTTATTTTGATTATTATTTTTAGCGGCACGATTTTGGCCCTGTTAAGCGCCGCTATTGCCGCCGGGTAATATGTTCGCGTTTTTTGCTACAATAAAACTATGAATTTTGCACGCTCGGTTGCTACGCGCTATTTAACCCGCCGCCAAGGGCTGTTTGCCTTTATTACCACGCTGATCGGCGTGGCGGGGGTGTCGGTCGGCGTGGCGGCCTTAATCACAACACTTTCCGTAATGAACGGGTTTCAAACCGATATTAAAGATAAAGTTATCGGCGCGCAAAGCCATATTTTAGTGTTTGGGCGTATGAGCCCCGAAGTCTATCAAAAAAATATTGCGCTCATTGAAGCACTGCCCGAAGTAGCCGCCGCCGCACCGCATATTTACGGCCAGGCCATTATCACGCACGCGGGGCAGAGCTTGGGGCTGATTATCCGCGGGTTGGACCCGGCACAAGAAAAGAAAATTAACAGTTTAGCCGATTCTCTCACCGAAGGTAGTTTTGAGCCCACTGATTGGCCGCAAGACGCGCCGGCACCGCTTGTATTAGGTACGGAATTGGCGGCTAATATCGGCGCGGACATTGGCGACGACGTGGTACTCATTTCTCCGCAATCTATTTCCACGTCGGCCGGTATGTTCCCCAAAATGAAAAAATTTCGCATTAGCGGCCTACTGAAAACCGGGTATTACGAATTTGATAACACCATTGCCTACACACTACTGCCGCACGCCAGTGAATTTTTGGGCCTCAAGCAAGGTACTACAGGGGTAGCCGTAAAACTGCACAATATTAACGACGCCGAAAAAGTAGCCGTCAAAATTAACGAAGTAATCGGCTACGGCTACAACGTGCGTACGTTTGCCCAGCTTAACAGCACGCTTTACGCCGCGCTAAAATTGGAAAAAACCATGATGTTTATTATTTTGTTTTTGATTATCGGCGTGGCCTCACTGAACATAGCAAGCAACCTGATTTTACTGGGTACCGAAAAACTGCGCGACATTGGTATCATGCGCGCTATCGGTGCGAGCCCCAAAATGATACGCCACATTTTTATGTGGGAAGCTATGGTGATTGCCACCTTAGGCATTGTGCTGGGCATTTTGCTGGCGTGCCTGTTATGTTGGGTGATTGCCACGTTTAACATTGTGGAACTGCCCGGCGATATTTACTATTTAACCAAGGTCCCTGTACGTATGCAGTGGCTGGATATTTTGGCCGTAGTGGGCGGCAGTTACGCAATTTGTTTTGTGGCGGGATTGTACCCGGCGCTCAAAGCCTCGCGCGTGCACCCGACGGACGCTATACGGTACGGTTGATATGATTGAACTCAAGCACATTACCAAAATTTATAACCCCGGCAAGGAAGATTTATGCGTGCTGGAAGATGTTTCTTTGCATATTGCGCGCGGGAAATTTACGGTTTTGTTGGGGCCCAGCGGCTCGGGCAAGAGCACGCTACTTAATTTAATTGCTATGTTAGACGTGCCGACTAGCGGCGAAATTTGGGTGGACGGCAAAAACATTACTGCGCTTAAAAGTGAGGCCGCCCGCTCTAAACTGCGCCTTACCAAAATGGGGTTTGTGTTTCAGTTTGACGGGCTGTTGCCGGAATTTTCGCTCCTGGAAAATGTGGAACTGCCCGCGCGCATGTTAGGCAAACAAAACCCTAAAAAAGCACAAAAACTTTTAGAACGCTTTGGTCTTAAAGAGATGGTAAATAAACTGCCGGCGGACCTCTCCGGCGGGGAAAAACAGCGCGCCAGTATTGCGCGCGCGCTTCGCAATAACCCGGTTTTATTGCTGGCCGACGAGCCCACCGGCAATTTAGATGCACAGCGCAAAGTACAAGTATTTGAAGATTTTGCACACATGAGCCGGCAGGAAGGGCTAACTATTTTAATGGTAACGCACGACGTACACGCCGCCGACTTTGCCGACGCAGTATTTACATTACAAGATAAAAAATTAGTACAAACAAAATAGGAGAACTTATGGAACCTGTAATTGAAACAAATATGGCTTTTACGTTCATTTTCCTTTTGGCGGTGGCGTGGTTTTTGCTACGGAAATTTTCGGAAAATCCGTTTGAAAAAACCTTAAAACGCGCGATGGCCGGCAATGCACAAGCGCAATATGATATGGGGCATTTTTATTACAAAGGCAAAAAAGTGGCCCGTAATTTTACACAGGCGTTTAACTGGTTTGATACCGCCGCCAAACAGGGCCACGTGCGCGCATTGGTAGCTGTGGCCGGGCTGTATAACGAGGGGAAAGGATGTAACCCCAACCCCAAAAAAGCGTTTGAATGTTATGAACTGGCCGCCCAAACCGGCGATTTAGAGGCCCGCGTCAATTTAGCCGTGTGCTATTTGCAAGGAACAGGTACGGAGAAAAACGAGGCCAAAGGTGCCGAAATTTTAAAAGCGGCCGCCGAGGAGCGCAGCCCCTTAGCGCAAACCTTACTGGGCGATTTGTACGAACGCGGCGTAGGCGTAGAAAAAAGCGAAAAAGAAGCCGTGCGCTACTATGTAATGGCCGCCAAACAAGGCGAGCCCATGGCCAAAAAGAAATTGGAAGAAAAGAAGAAATAGTTTGGTATATTAGAGTGAAAAAAGGCTGGCAAATGCCAGCCCTTTTTTATTATACTATAGGTACAATTTTATCTGTTTTTGGAAGCGTTTAAGAAACGCAAAGCCCTATCGGGCGATAGTGACGCCAAAAACAACTGCTTAAAGGCATAAGGATATGGACCTTCGAAACCCATGTTCTTATGCTTAATGTTTATCGTCATGTACGGTAAGCTACGGCTGTTGTATATATGGTTTGTCACTATCCCATAAATATAATGAGCCGTTTTTATACGTTCTCCAAAACAGTAAATTGAAAACTCAGTAAGGAGAATGGTATGAAAAACAAAAATACCCGGCGGGGTTTTACGCTCATTGAGCTGTTAGTAGTTGTTTTAATTATCGGCATTTTGGCCGCAGTGGCGGTTCCGCAATACAAAAAAGCGGTCATCAAAAGCCGCTATGCCACTATTAGAGATTTAGTAACCAGTATTGCCCAGGCACAGCGGGTTTACTATTTGACCAATGGGAAATATTCAAACGATTTTGAAGAACTGGATATTTCTATGCCGGAAGATAAATTAGACAGTAGCACTGCCGGAAACTATGTATATACTTGGGGGTGGTGTGATATTGCTCATGCCGGAGGAGGCCCTATTTGCTATCATGCCTTAGCAAACATGGCTTACCAAATGTATTTGGAACATACCTCTCATCCTAATGAAACATTTTGTATCGCTTATGGCACGAGTAGCGAAACGGATATCCGCAGCCAACTATGCAAGGCCGAAACCGGGAAAACGACTTATTTCAATAAAAAGGACAATAAATGGATAAACTATAAATACTAAAACATACGGCCACCGGCTTTATTTGCCGAGGCCGTATGTTTTGTAAAAATAATCAATTTTTACAGCAACTTACCGGCCAGGTCAGCCAGGCGGCTGCGCTCAGTCTTGGTAAACGTAATGTGACCGTAATTTTTTTGGCCCTTTAAGCGGTCCACCAAGTACGTAAGGCCGTTAGACTCCACGTCCAAATACGGCGTATCAATTTGGTACGGGTCGCCGGTTACCACTACTTTGGTGCCCTCGCCCGCGCGCGTGAGAATGGTCTTCATTTCGTGCGGGGTCAAGTTCTGCGCGTCATCCACAATCATATATTGGCCCGGCAAACTGCGCCCGCGCATGTGCGTAACAGAGGCAATTTCAATCTTGCCGCTATCTAAGAGATAGTGCGCTTTTTCTTCGCCCTCGTCCGGGTTTTTGCGGTCAGCCAAAAAGGCCAAGTTATCGTAAATGGCACCCATCCAGGCTTCCAGTTTTTCTTCTTTGGTACCCGGCAAAAAGCCCAAGTCTTTCCCTACTGGCACAATAGAGCGGCACACCACCATGCGGCGGTAGGCGTTATCGTCCATGGTACGCTGTAAACCTGTGGCCAGCGTGATCAGCGTTTTCCCCGTACCCGCCGTACCGACGAGGGTCACCAGGTCCAAACTGTCATCTAGCAACAGCTCCATGGCAAAGCGCTGTTCTTTATTTAAAGGTTTAATGCCCCACGCCACCGGCTCTTGCGAGGAAAGCGGCCGCAACACAAACTCGCCATTATTAGCCACGCGGCCAATGGCGGATTTTTTGCTGCCGTCGTTCGTTTTTAAAATCACAAACTGGTTGGCCATAAATAAAGCAGGGTCCAGCGCCAGTTTTTTCTCGTGATAGAACGCATCAATTTGCCCCGGTTCCACTTCCAGTTCCGTCACGCCGGAGTATAGCTCGTCCATGTTTACTTTATCGGTGGTGTAGTCCTGCGCGTTAAGACCCAAGGCTTCGGCTTTGAGGCGCATGTTGATATCTTTGGTAACTACAATCACGGGCGCGGCATTTTTCTTGTACGAGCCCTCTTTTTTACCCAGCGTGTAGGCAATATTCAAAATAGCGTTATCAGCCTTGTTAAACGCCATGGAATAGGGGAGTGTGTTGGGCAAATCCATGACGATTTTTAGCGTACCGCCATCGTCTAGTTTTACCCCTTCATTGAGGCGCCCCTTTTTGCGCATTTCATCGAGCATGCGCGACACCATACGTGCGTTGCGCCCGCGCGTATCGCCCTCGGTTTTAAAAGCGTCTAACTCCTCAATCACAGCCATGGGGATAATAATGCTATTATCGTCAAACGCGCGCAAACAGTTTACATCATGCAACAGTACATTGGTATCTATAATAAAAGTTTTTTTCATAATTTTCCCCCCGTGCAACAACGGCGTAATTATAGTATAATCCTGTAAAGGGTAAAATCAAGTTCCCAATCATCATTGTAGCATTATTTTTAAAAAATTATGAAATACCTTTGCATCCACGGTCACTTTTACCAACCCCCGCGCGAAAATGCGTGGCTGGAAGAAATTGAACTACAGGAAAGCGCCGCGCCTTACCACGATTGGAATGCACGTATTTGTGCGGAGTGTTATTCGCCCAATGCGTTGGCCCGCGTACTCAACGCAAACAAAGAACTGACCGACTTGGTCAACAATTACGCCCATATCAGTTTTAACTTCGGGCCGACACTCCTGTCGTGGATGCAAGCCAAAGAGCCTGAGGTCTATCAAGCTATTTTAGAGGCTGACCGCCAAAGCCGCGAACACTTTAGCGGCCACGGTAGCGCCATTGCCCAGTGTTATAACCACATGATTTTGCCGCTGGCCAACGGGCACGATAAAGAAACCCAAATCAAATGGGGTATTTACGATTTTGAAAAGCGCTTTGGCCGCAAACCCGAGGCCCTGTGGCTGGCCGAAACCGCGTGTAATACCGAAACGCTGGAAGTACTGGCCCAAAACGGCATGAAATTTGTGATTTTAGCCCCCGGCCAGTGTGCACGCGTGCGCAAAATCGGCGAAGAAAAATGGCAGGAAATCGGCGGCGGGGTGGACCCCAAACGCGCGTATTTGTGCAACTTGCCCAGCGGGCTGAAAATTACACTGTTTTTTTACGACGGCCCCATTTCGCAAGGGATTGCTTTTTCGGACACGTTATCCTCGGGCGAGAAATTTGCCGCGCGCCTCTTAAGCACCTATAATAACAGCGACGAGCCGCAACTCATGCACATTGCCACCGACGGTGAAACCTACGGCCACCACCAAAAATTTGCCGAAATGGCCCTGGCCTACTGCCTAAAAACCGTGCAGGAAAAGCCTGACGTAAAACTAACCGTTTATGGCGAATTTTTAGAAAAAAATCCCCCGCAATATGAAGCGCAAATCAAAGAAAATACGTCTTGGAGTTGCTTTCACGGCGTAGAGCGTTGGCGGGCTGATTGCGGGTGCAATTCGGGCATGCACGCCGGCTGGCACCAAAAATGGCGCGGGCCGCTGCGCCATGCGCTGGACTTTATCCGCGACGAAATGATTAAAACCTTTGAAAACGTCGGCCGGGAGTATTTTAAAGACGTATGGGCCGCCCGGAATGATTATATTGAGCTCATCTTGGACCGCTCGCTAGATGCACAGCACAAATTCTTCCTGCGCCACGCCACCGAAAAAGCCTGGAACGACCGCTCCGGCGCACTTAAACTATTGGAAATGCAACGCATGGCTATGCTGATGTACACCAGTTGCGGGTGGTTTTTTGACGAGGTAAGCGGCCTGGAAACCACACAAATTATGCAGTACGCCTGCCGTGCTATGGAACTAAACCGCACCTTAAGCGGCAACGATTTAGAGCCCGAATTTATCAAAATGTTGGAGCAGGCACCCAGCAACTTGCCCGAAATAAAAAACGGCGCTACCGCCTATGTGCGCTATGTAAAACCACAGGCCGCCAGCTTAGAGAAAATGGCCCTTTCGCACATTGTAACCTTGCTTGCGGACGAAACAACCAACCCGCAAAAAGCCTATGCGTGTGACGTACTTAAGTATGAGCCTGTTAAATTTTCCGCGCCCAATATGGTCCTGTGGCAAGGGCGCATTACCCTAAAATCACGCATTACCTTAGAAGAGAAAAAAATCCCCTTTGCTATTTTGCGCCGCGGTACAGCCGGCTTGGTGTGCGCGGCCGGGACCGATTACCCCAGCTCCACCTTTGCACAGCTAAAAGGGCTTTTTGAAACCCACAAATATGAAGAATGTGCCACGCTCATTCGCCAACAATTTAAGGAACATATCCCGCTGACTACTATGAGTATGGATGTACGGCGCAAGGTAGTGGAACAAGTGCTTAAACGCATGGACCAGGAAACCGCGCGTGTATTTACCGGCTTGTTTGAGAAACAATACCCCGTCGTACGCGGACTGCAACTCTTGGGCACCCCTATTCCGTCAACTTTTTTAAATGCGGCTCAGTTTGTGCTTACGAACGACTTAGTGGCCGAGTTCCGCTCAGCCGACGTCAATGTAAGCGACGTGGAAGAACTGATGGAAGACGTAAAAACACTGGGGCTGGATATGACCAACGGGCCCGTAGCCCACGCCGTAAGCGAAAAACTGACGTTTTTGGCCTTTGCTTTTGCGCGCAACCCCCACGATAAAATGGCCGCCCACAAACTGGTAGAATTTTTAAACTACACGGAAATTTTTGGCTTTACACCCGACACGGTAAAAGCGCAAGAATTTGTCTATTTTGGGCTTAGGGCACTGGGGGAAGAAACAAGCAAAAAAGATATTTTACGCGCCCTGGCGCGCAAATTAAAAGTAGCTTTATAAATTATTTTGTATGACTTAAAAGGCTGGCAAATACCAGCCTTTTTTGTGGGTTTACAAAAATTGTCAGTTGCCGTATTACGAGTATCCCCGAATAATTTTAAACAAATTTTGCACAGTTCTAGGCGCATGCCGACGCGGCGTACGTACCTAGGCGGCACAACGTGCCGCAAGTACGTAAGGAGGCTCGTAACGACGAAATGTGCAAAATTAGGAAAAAATTATGTTAGAATAGAAGCGTAGGAAAATACAATTTTATCTGTTTTTGGAAGCGTATGCAGAATACGCTGCGCTGAAAAACAGCACATGAACACTCCAAAAACAGCCTATATTATTGAGGCATACAGCTGAGGAACTTATAATCCCTTGGTTGTGTGCCCAATGTTTGCCGTGCGCAAGCGCGGTGGACTACGGCTGTTTTGTTTGGGTTAGTGTTCATGGCTCGGGCAATATAGCCGTTCTTATTGTCCGGGCCCGGCAAACACAAAGGAATTAACACATGAACACAAAACACACCCGGCGGGGTTTCACGCAAATCAAACGGGTAGGTCAGGCACTGCCTGACAATGCCCCGGCCAAGGGGCATACTGCCGCTTTTACGCTCATTGAGTTATTAGTCGTCGTACTCATTATCGGTATTTTAGCCACCGTCGCCGTACCGCAATACCAAAAAGCCGTCTATAAGAGCCGTGCCACTGAAGCATTAACAATGCTCAAAGCTATTGTCCAAGCACAAGAAGTGTATTATTTGGCTAATAATGAATATACCAATGATATCGGTAAATTAGACGTAGAAGTACCCAGTGATTTGATACGTATAAACGGAGAAGAATTCCCGGAAAAAAATTATAAATATTATTGTACAATACAGTATTGCGCGGCAAATATTGGAAATGCAAACATGCCCGCTTTTGATTTTTCTATGGTTGATGGAACACACTTGTGTCATTTAACCAGTGGAAATTCAAAAAATGAAAATGCAAAATCCATTTGTCTTAGTATGGGAGGAACCCCATATGCACCTTATGAAAAATATAATTGGGCCAAAGGCAAATACTTTATAATCAATTAGTTTACGTGCGTAAGCCGTACAAACAAACCTTGCGATAATTTTAATGTATAAAAACATAAGATTATCGTATAAACGAGCAAAACGGTATAATTTCAAATTTGCCAACAAGCCGCACAAACAGGCAGCACGATAATTTCAAACTAATTTGGTGCAGGGCTAGGCAGGCAACTGCGTAGCGTACGTACGCAGACAACGCGTCAGCGTTGCGGGTACGTAAGCAGTTGCATAACAACGCCCTGCATCAAATTAGGAAGAAATTATATACAACGAAAGAAAGGAAAACTTACTTCTTTTGAAAATCTTTCTCAGCCAGGGCAAATGCCTCTTTAACATCCATTGGCTCCGGCCCGGCAAACACTTTGCTTAAAAACATCTCGTGGTTGGATACGGCGCGGATAATTTCGTCTGCCAAAAACCCTTTATCCACTTCGCGCTCTATGGTGTCAATTACGGGGTCGGCATCGTGCGGGGCCAAAATGTTTTCCACGTTACAATGTAGCATTTTTACCGCACTGGCGGCCTCGTATTTTAAGTGCCCTTTAAATAGCGGGAAACTGACCACGCACCCTTTGTAATTAAGACGTTTTTTAAGCAGGCCCTTAATCACTTTATCGGAAAGCATAGCCTGGTTGTCGTTATCAATGTTGGGGAAAATCATGTCCGAGGGCATAATCGCGTCCGCGCGGCGGAACATGTGTTTATAGGGTACAAATTCGGCATCTTCCATTTGCGCCAGCGTTTTTAATACGCCCGAAACACCCGGGAAATACTTAATACAATTCAGCGCGCCACCGTTGGAAAGCCCGGCAATAAAATCGCCCGCCATTTGGGTTACTTGGAGGGGTTCGTCGCTAAATGCGGGGGCGGTATAGCCCAAATCTACCACCGGGGCCAACACCCAGTTAATCCCCACGGCCAGCGCCATACGCGCGGTTAAATAGCCTTTGCGGTAGGCCACATCTTGCGGCAACTCATACTTAAAAACTTGCGCGTTGGAAGGCAAAGCCGGGGCATCGGTAATCACTTCACTTAAATTGTCTGCTATATCGGCACAAAACAACAGCCGCCCGTAAGGCGAAACGTCTTGCATGCGTTTAATAAAATCTTGCGCTTTTTTAGCCGTGGCACCGTACAAACAAAAACCGCCCACCCCGCGGCGGGCCAATTCTTCGGCTTTTTTAATACTGCTCTTACCAAACCAAAAACCCGGAAATACAATACGAGCCGGTTTCATAAGCGGTCTCCTTTACGGCGTTTAATCTAACAATACGGACGGCACCAACGCGGCCGGTTTTACATCGGGTGCTACTTCGGGTTTATGCGGGGTAGTTATCCACTGCACCACGGACCCCGTTACATATTTGTCCAACAGTTCATGCCCTACATAATCATACGCGGTTAAAAAGGTTACATTGCCCTCGCCCGCCGTTAAAAACGATACGTTGCGCAAAATACTGGCTTCCAAAAACCCTTTACGGTCCCCCGCGCTGGCCGCAATTAACACGGCCCCCTTATAAACACGCAAGGCGGGTACTACCAGCACGTCGCGTATATTTACATTGGGGCTAATGAGTGCAATGCCCTCTACATCCGGCACCAGTTGGGCGGTTTTGGCGGCTATATTGGCGCCCAGCCCCGTGCCCAGTAAAATGATATGCTCGGGCGCTACGCCTTTACTACGCAAAAAGCTAACAGCCGTTTGGCCGTCTTGCACCATTTGGTTAAACGGGTTATCGGCCCCTTCTTTGGCAAAAGTTTTATAAGCACCTTTGCCAATGCTTTGGCCGTGGCCGCGCAAGTCCAGGGCTAAATAGCCAAACCCGGCTTTTGTTAAAGCCTTTTCAAACGAGGTAAAATCTTCTTTCTTTTTGCCCAAGTCGTGTAGCAGGATGACGGTGGTATCTTTTTCGGCCGCGGGCTGATAAACAGCCGCCAGGCTCCACCCGTCCTGTGTGGAAAGCGTTAAATTTTGCGCTTTAGGTGCGGCAAACGCCGGGGATAATAACCCCGCTAAAATAGCTAACACGCACCCTTTTTTAAGTCCGTTCATCTTATGCGTCCAATACTTCTTGCGGCTTAAACCACAGGGCAATTTCGCGCTCGGCATCTTGCGCCGAGTCCGAGGCGTGCACACAGTTATACACCACGTCGGCCACCTTATCAAACTTGCCGAAACTGCCGCGGATCGTGTACGGGGCGGCGTTGTCGGGGTTGGTGGCGCCTAAGGCGGTGCGGATTTTGGTGACGGCGTTTTCGCCCTGGAAAACAAAGGCAATAATTTTATGATTGGCGATATGGTTATAATCGCCCATCATATAGCGCACAGTGCTTTCCAAAAACGGTTTACCCGCCAGGTGCACGTAATGTTTGCGGATTAAATCTTCGGTGACGGACAGCGCTTTGGCGGCTACAATATCCAGCTCTTGCCGTTCCAAGCGGTCCACGACAATGCCCGTGATGCGTTTTTCCAGCGCATCGGGTTTAATGAGTACTAAGCAACGTTCTTTCATACAAACATTATACTAATCTTGTGGACCGTGTCAACAAAAAAAGCAAATTAGTAAGGCAGGGTGTAAGTTCTTGCTTGATTTCTATATTTAGTTCCACCTAAAATCTTTTGGCAATAATCGCCGTCGTTCCCGTCAAAAGTGATGCCAGCGGTAGCATCTGTTCGTTCAAAGCAAGTCATTATATTTTCCGGGGTTTTGTTATCGGGACGAATAAAAAAATAAAAGAAACCTGTTCCTGCATATTTACCTAAAATACGCCCCGTATAAATAGCATGGCCATCGGTGCCATTATACAATTGTAAAGACCATTCTCCATTAGAATGCGTATCTGTTGCGTGACTATTGTTTAACCATTTGGTTTTTCCCGTCCAACCGGGCATATCCACGTCTAATTGATCAAATTTAGTAGCATACTCTCCATTGGCTAAGTAATAGGCTTTTTGCGCTTGCACGATTGATTTTAATAGGGTAAGTGCTTGTGTAGCGCGGGATTTTTCCACGGCTTTTTGATACTGCGGCACGGCCACTGCCGCTAAGATGCCAATGATTAAAACAACAACCAATAATTCAATCAGTGTAAAGCCCTCTTTTGGGCAAAAACAACCTTTAATACAATTTCCTTTCATACTGTGTACTCCTCCATTTATACAGAATTATCTTTCGTTATACCTCAATATAACAAAAAAAAAAAACAAATCAAGGCCCAGAGCCTGGGCACCCAATGCCCGCGGGCCCAGCCACCCCTAAAACCTAGCACCCACCCGCGAGAGGCACAGCCACAAAATAAACCGATTTTTGGAAAATTGTTGCCGGGGTAAAACGAAACTTCACGTCCGCTGTTCTATTTAAAATATGTATAATAGAAGTACGCGTATGACAACAGGCAAAACTCTTTTTATCTCCGCAGGCGACGTCTCCGGCGACATTCACGCCGCCAACCTCGTGCGCGCCCTAAAAGAGTTGGCCCCCTCCACCCGCATTATTGCTATCGGCGGACCGCAACTTAAAACGTGCGCCGACGTGTTCGTGGCCGACCTGGCCAGCCAAGGCATTACGGGGTTTGTAGAGCCCATTAAAAAACTCCCGCAGTTTTGGCGCCTGATTAAACAAGTACGCCAAATTTTACAAACCGAAAAACCCGCCGCCTTTATTGCCGTTGATTTTTACGGGCTCAACCACCAATTTTTAAAAGTAGCCAAGGCCGAAAATATCCCCGTCTATTATTACGTGGCACCGCAAGTGTGGGCCAGCCGCCAGTACCGTGCCAAACAGCTCGCCACGCTTACCAAAAAAATGTATGTTATTTACCCCTTTGAGCCCGCTTTTCACAAAGAGCGCGGCGGCAATGCGGTATTTTTGGGTAACCCGCTACTAGACAATATGCCCGCCCCGCAACCTAAAAATCTGGACATCGCGGACCCTAAAAACCATGCGTGGAAACTCGGCCTTTTGCCTGGTAGCCGTGCTACGGAAATTAACCGCCTGGCCCCCGTTTTCTACCAAACATTCAAAGAAGTATGTAAAGATTTCCCTAACACGCAAGGCTACATTTTCTTATTACCCAACGCCAACGAAAAAGATTTTGTAAAACTTTTTGGCGAAGAGCCGCCCGCCAATTTCCATTTTGTCAAAGAAACCGATTATAGACTGCGCGGACAAATGGACTTTCTGCTGGCTTGCTCCGGCACGGCCACGCTGGAAAACGCCCTCTTGGGCGTGCCTATGTTGGTAGCCTATAAAATGCTCTATCCCACGTATTTAATTGCGCGCGCCGTGATTAAAGTGCCGTATATTTCGCTCGTAAATTTATTGGCTAACAAGCCGCTTGTCAAAGAGCTTATTCAAAACGACGCTAACGCCGCCGCCTGCGCGCAAATTACAAAGGATTTATTTGCTCATCCGCAAAAACTGGCCACCCTACACAAAGAACTGCTAAAATTGCGCGCCAGCTTGGGTGAGCCCGGCGTAGCCAAACGTGCCGCGGCGGATATTTTGGGGGATTTATGAACACACCCGCACTAGAAGATTTGCTTCATAAATTCAAGGAATACAGCCCCAACCAGGATACCTCTTTAATAGAGAAAGCCTACCGCTTTGCCCAAAACGCCCATCAGGACCAAAAGCGCGAAAGCGGCGAGCCGTACTTCACACATTGTTGCCATGTAGCCAATATTTTAATGGATTTTAATTTAGACGCCGACACTATCTGCGCCGGCCTACTGCACGACACGGTAGAAGACACTAAAATTACCTTGGAAGATCTCCGCAAAGAATTTAATAAAGAAATTGCCCACATGGTGCAAGGTGTTACTAAAATTAGCGATTTAAAATTTTCCTCTACCGACGAAGAAACCGTGGAAAACTGGCGCAAAATGCTCATTGCCGTGGCCGAAGACGTACGCGTCATTCTAATTAAACTGGCCGACCGCACCCACAACATGCGCACACTGCAGTTTATGAGCCCGGAAAAACAAAAATTTAAAGCCTATGAAACCATTTCTTTGTATGCACCGCTTGCCCAGCGCTTAGGGATGTTTACCATTAAAACCGATTTGGAAGATTTATCTTTTAAATACTTACACCCTGAACTGTATGAGGATATTAAATCGCAGGTAGAGGCCCGCACCGCCGACCGCCAAGCCGCGCTGGAAACTTTCAAGCAAGCGCTGGCCCCGGCCCTAGCCAAAGAAAATTTGGACTCACGCATTTTGGCCCGCGCCAAAAATTATTATTCCATTTACCGCAAAATGCAAAAGCATAATTGCTCGTTTGCCGAAATACAGGACTCGCTTGGCGTACGCATTATTACCAAAAATGTGCCCGATTGTTACCGCGCCTTGGGCTTAGTGCACAGCGTGTTTAAGCCGATTGCCGGCACGTTTACCGACTATATTGCCACCCCCAAAGCCAACATGTACCAAAGTATCCACACCACGGTTTTATCCCCCACCGGGGACATTATAGAAATCCAAATCCGCACCGAAGAAATGCACAAAACGTGCGAGTACGGTATCGCCGCGCACTGGCGTTATAAATTGGGCAACGTCAAGCAAGATAAAAACTTTGACGAAAAAATTAACTGGATCCGCCGCTGGATTGAATGGCAACAGGATTTAACCGCCCCGCGCGAATTTTTGGAAGGCTTTAAAACCGACGTTAACCTGCAACAAATTTTTGTGTTTACGCCGCGCGCAGACGTCAAATCACTGCCCGAAGGATCCACCCCCATTGATTTTGCCTACGCCATCCATACCGACATTGGCGACCACTACGTTGGTGCCCGCGTCAATAACCGCATGGTACGTATGGACTATGCCTTTAAAACCGGCGACGTGTGCGAAATTATCACCCGCAAAAACGGCGAGCCCAAGCGCGATTGGCTGGAATTTGCCAAAACCGCCAACGCCCGTAGCCACATTAAGCGCTTTTTGCGTAGCAAAGGAATTGATTTATGAGTGAAATTTCCCCTTTTCAAGAGCCGCTTTTTTGTTCCCGCTGTCACGCACAGATCCGCGAAACGGATAATTATTGCCACGCTTGCGGCAAAAGTTTAAAACCGGGCCGCGGTTTTTTGTTCACGCACGGTGGTATTGTTTTAATGGCCCTGGTGCTGGGGCCCTTGGCGTTGCCGTTTGTGTGGCTTAGTAAAGTGCTTTCGCTAGGGGCTAAACTTGTCTATACGGCGGTTTTGCTTCTTTTAGGCACCTATATGGTGTATGCACTGTGGCAAGCCGTTAGCCTTATCAACAGTTCTTTTGCCTCTTTCGGCACGTTTTAGGCGTTACGTGCGTTTCCCGTCATAATTTTGTAAAATAGGGTGTACCTTGTTTTAGATTAGTAAGGAGAAAACACATGACTTCACAAGTAGTAAAAACGGATAAACAGCCTACGGGACTTTATGTGCTGTTTTTAACCGAAATGTGGGAGCGCTTTAGCTATTATGCCATGCGCGGTATTTTGGTATTGTACCTCATTAAAGTGTTACAATTTTCCGAAACCCACGCCAGCAAATTATACGGGTTAGTAACCAGTTTAATTTACTTGAGCCCTTTACTCGGCGGTTATATTGCCGACAAATTCTGGGGCCAACGCCGCGCCATTATTGTAGGCGGTATTTTAATTGCTATGGGGCAATTTGCCATTGCGTCTAACCCTACGCTTTCGTTCTTGTACGCGGGGTTATTCTTCCTCATTTTGGGTAACGGTTTATTTAAACCGAACATTTCCACCATTGTAGGGGAATTATACACGCAAAACGACCCCCGCCGCGATGCCGGGTTTACTATTTTTTACATGGGTATTAACCTGGGCGCGTTTATCTGTAACTTTGTAGCGGGTACACTGGCCGAAAAAGTAGGTTTCAGCTGGGGTTTTGCTACTGCTGGGTTTGGGATGATTTTGGGTTTAACCGTATTTATTTGGGGTAAAAATAAACACCTGCAAGGCCAAGGCAAAAAGCCGAAAAAATTGACCAAAGCCGAAAAGTTGGAACACCCTAACGCCCCGTTGACCACCGCCGAAAAACAACGTATTGCCGTTATTTTCATTATGGCGTTTTTCAGCATTTTCTTCTGGTCCGCGTTTGAGCAAGCCGGCGCTTCCTTGACTATTTTTGCCGAAAAATTTACCGACCGCGTAATCTTCGGTTGGCAAATGCCGACTTCGTGGTTCCAAAGCGTCAACCCGATGTTTATTATCCTGTTTGCGCCCATTTTCTCCAAAATGTGGCTCAACTTGGCTAAAAAAGGAATGGAGCCGTCCACCCCGGCCAAATTCGTATGGGCGTTTATGTCCTTAGCGTTTGGGTTCTTAATCTTGGTGGCGGCCTCGTACGTCATTCAAACTACGGGTATGAAAGTGGGCATTTTCTGGCTGATTTTTGCCTATATGTTCCACACCACCGGCGAACTGTGCTTAAGCCCTGTGGGCCTTTCTTTGGTGACCAAATTAGCCCCCTTGCGCTTTGCGTCCTTGCTAATGGGTACGTGGTTTTTAGCTAACGCCCTGGCGAACTTTACGGCAGGTTTCTACTCCGGTTATTTCGGCCATATTTCCAACGTGCAGTTCTTCAGTTGGTTAGTGGTTATGCCGGTTGTAGGTGGCTTACTCTTGTTTAGCATCAAGAAGTACGTCATCAAGTGGATGAACGGCATTCGCTAATCATTCCGAATGTTTTAATAGAAACTACCCCGGGCCTTAGCCCGGGGTAGTTTCATGTCTATAAACCACAATAACCGTAGCTTTTTAATTCAAGCGGTAACGTACCGCATTTCCATCGTTTGCATTAAAATCAGCCCCCATACTTTTGCATACGCTAGCTTCCATCGTTTCCTTTTTACTATAGCAATACAATGCCCCCGTAAGACGAGAATCATCCGACCGATGAATATAAGAATATATAATGTGCAACCAACTACTTGACGATAAACGGGAAGATAATTTAAGTGCTACTTTTTGCTCTGTAATATCACAAGTCCAATCAACCGGGCAGCTAATCCCCACATCCAGTTCTTCTTGGGAATCTGCATATTGCCCATGGGCTAAATAATAGACTTCTTGGGCATCGCGGATCGCCTTTGCAAACACAATCCCTTGCGTTAAACGGCTTTTAAGTACCGCTTTTTTATATTGCGGCAACGCTACCGCCGCCAATATACCAATAATTAAAACTACAACAAGCAACTCAATAAGGGTAAAACCCCGCTTACAACTGTTTTTAGGCTTATTATCTTTCATTTTATTTTCTCCTGTGAACGACATGTCCGTAGT
>JBGUOO010000009.1:0-40965 GCA_045129775.1 Elusimicrobiaceae bacterium | reverse complement strand
GGCCTATAAGGCATTCTCCTTAATGAGCCCCTCCATCGGTCCTGCGGACCACTTCCTCCGCAAGGGAGGAAGACGGGGGTTTACCCTCATTGAGCTGTTAGTCGTTGTCTTAATTATCGGCATTTTAGCCGCCGTGGCCGTGCCACAGTACAAAATAGCTGTAAAAAAAGCACGATTTACTAAAATGCTTACTCTGGCTAATACAATATCTCAAGCCAGCCAGGCCGTTTATTTGCGTAACGGCAATTTTCCACACTCTTTTGACGAATTAGACATAAGTATGCCAGGAAATATGACTATCGTGCCTACTACTGGAGAACAAGGTTCCGATTACTGTGCAATTGGAACTGAGTTTTACTGTTGTTTGACGTTTCCTCACCACAACGCTTCCAGCGCAGGTGCTCACTGTGGCACCAATGATCTAGCGTTTGCAGTTACTAAACGATACGCAGATGACCATGGTATTTTGAAGTCTGAAATAATTTGCATGCAAAAAACAGGGGAAGAAACTTTATGCCAACATATGCCTAGCGCAAAGCAAACGGGAGGAACCTCTATACGCACGCCTGATACACTTCTTAAAGGTTATACGCATTATAAGATTGATAATTAAAAAACATCTCACAAATTCTACGCCCCTGGAATAACAAAAACAAACCGCCCCCGGCCTAAGCTGGGGGCGGTATTAAAACGCAAGTTGGTTAGCTTAATTATTTGGCTTCATCCGCTTTGGCATCGGCGATTTTTTCTTCCACCGTCGTCAAGGGGTTGATTTGCACTTTAATTTTGGCAAACACCGTGGGTTTTAAGTAAATGCTTACTTCGGTTTCACCCAGGGCTTTAATGGGCATATTGAGCTCAATCGCATCTTTGCCTAGTTTGTGGCCCAACTCAGTCAAGGCTTTGTAAATATCGGCCTTGTTGACAGAGCCAAACACTACGCCGTCGGCATTGACCGTTTTGGTAAACGGCAGTACAATGCCCGTCAATTTTTCAGCCAAGGCACGCGCTTCAGCCAGTTCGGCCTCAATGCGTTTTTGGCGGCGTTCGGCGCCCAGTTGCCAATTTTTAATAGCACCTTCGGTGGCAATTTCAGCCAAGCGGTGCGGCACGAGGAAGTTGCGCGCGTAGCCGGGTTTTACGTCCACCACGCTACCCACCATCCCTAAGTTTTTCACGTTTTGTTTCAAAATAACTTTCATACGAAACCTCGCTTATTTCTTAGGTAAGGAATAGGGCAAAATCGCCAAGTTGCGGTCGCGTTTAATAGCGCGGGTAATTTGGCGTTGGTGCTTGGCACAAGTGCCGGTAATGCGGCGCGATAAAATCTTGCCGCTTTCCATGGTAAACGATTTGACAAACTGAAAGTTTTTGTAGTCAATGTTATCCATTTTTTCAGCGCAGAGCTTGCAGACTTTGCGTCTGCTTTCAAAGCGCCGTTTCCCAAACGGGCGGGCCGGGCGTTCCGGGCGGGCCGTCGGGGCCGCAGCGGCCGGAGCGGTGGCTTCGGCGGCCGGGGCTTGGGTGTTTTTAATTTCTTCAGCCATTGTTATATCTCTCTTGGTTGTAGTTTAGAAAGGCACGTCATCTTCCGCCACGTCAGTGGTAGGGACGTCGTCTTTCACAGCGGGGGACACTCCTTCATCACTGGAAGTGCCCGCTGCTCCAAATTCTAAGATTTGGACCCGGTTGGCAGTTACTTGCAAGGATTTGCGTACCTGCCCCGTATTTTTGTCGGTGTACTCATCTGGCGTCAAACGGCCCTCCACACTAATGGGGGTACCTTTTTTGAGGCGGTCTTTACACCGGTCGGCTGCCGCGCCCCAAATCACAATAGGAACATAAACCACATCATCCTTCCACTCGTTAGTAGTTTTATCCAAATATCTGCGGTTGACCGCAATACTACAACGGCACACTGCCTGACCCTTTTGCGTAAACGCCACATTGGGGTCACGTGTTAAACGTCCGACCAAAAGGACTAAGTTTTGTTCCGGGAGTTTGATTTGAGCTGGCATAATTAGACCTATTTCACAGGAGCCGGCTTCGCTTTGATTTCCAAGGCAACCATGGTCATCGCGCGCAGCACGTTTGTATTAAGTTTAAGGGCGTTTTCCAACGTTTTTACAAAGCTGGCTTGTGCTTTAAACTTAAGATAGAGGTAGAAACCATCGCGAACGTGGTTAATTTCGTGGGTAAATTTACGTCTGCCCAGTTTTTCTTCGCTGGTTACTTCCCCGCCGTTTTTCGTAATCAAGTCTTTGACTTGGGTTACGAATTGCCCCACTTCTGCGTCGGAGAGTTGGGGTTTAACAATAATTACGCTTTCGTACGTTCTCATAATACTTTTTATTCTTGCGTTTTAGGGCAAAAAATCCCGCAGGGTTAACCTGCGGTTTTTTCCCTAGGAATATTATACAAAACTTTGCGCAAATTAGGTAACTTTTATTCTACCCCCACCGCGGCACAAGCCGCTAAGGCATCTTCGCGCATACGGTTTACCCCGTAATGCTCTTTCCAGTATTGGCAAAGCAATTTGACCGTTTGGGTATCGGAAGATACTACTTGCGATAATTTCCAACTCTGTTCTGTAGGCAATTTGTTTACATGGAATTTTTCCCCTTTTTTGAGGAGTTGATAATCTTTACCGCGCGCACTTAAATTTATCCAACAGTTTGTTGCAGAACACCCCACGTGAAACTGCCCCACGTTTGTATGACAATAATTAAGATATTCATCTGCCGGTTTACACACAAAATCAATATCCAAATCAGCATGTATTCTAGGTTCGTCACTCGTACCGGAAAATTCAATAATATCAACTGGATCACCATTTGCCAACAGCCAAGAATCTATGGCTTTCATATATCCGTTCACATAAGTAGCCCACTCGGCCAAATGCGCCTTTTTTACCGCTTTTTGGTACTGCGGCA
Source organism: Elusimicrobiaceae bacterium (assembly GCA_045129775.1). GTDB lineage: Bacteria > Elusimicrobiota > Elusimicrobia > Elusimicrobiales > Elusimicrobiaceae > Avelusimicrobium. Next base: position 38,032 of record JBGUOO010000009.1, on the reverse strand, counting down.
CGGCTACCGCGGCCAAAATGCCAATAATTAAAACCACCACTAATAACTCAATGAGGGTAAAACCCCGCTTACAACCCATTTTAGACTTGTTATCTTTCATTTTATGTTCTCCTGTTTACAGCATAACAGGAGTGTAACAAAAAAAAAAAACAAGTCAAGGGCTTTCCAAACCACGGAATTTCCGCGCTGACCATTTACCTTAAATCTTCTAGCGAGTACCCGCGAGAGGTACCGCAAATCCGCAAAAAGTCCGCGCGGAAGTACACGAAGAAAGCTGCCTACTAAACGCGCGGGTAAAGCCGCCCGCAGGGTCCGCGAGGGGCACAGTAAACCACAAAAAACCCGCCCTTATAAAAAGGCGGGTAAAAAGACGTTGCAAAAAATAATTATTTCTTTGTTATATCCTGTCCTTTAGGAGTATCTTTAACTAGATATCCTAAAGCCGCAATTTGGTTGCGTAGCTCGTCGGACTTGGCCCAATCTTTCGCGGCCCGCGCGGCTTTACGCGCTTCTAACAAAGCGGCCACCTGCGCCGGGATTTCCACTTTTTCTTCGACCGGGGCTTTGAAAATATCAAGCGCCAAAATAGAATCGGCAAAGCGCAAAAAATCCACTTTTTCGGCGGCCGTTAAATCGGCACTGCGCACGGCTTCCCACGTTACGGCCAAGGCCTTGGGGGCGTTCAAATCGTCCTGCATGGCGGCGGTGAATTTGTCTTTCCACGCGCGGGATTTTTCGGTTTCTTGCCCGTTTTCCCCCGCCTCTTTTAAGTACCCGCACGCCAGCGTGCGCAAATTCTTTAGGCTCTTAGCCGCCGTGTCCATACTTTCGTACGAAAACTCTAATTGTGTGCGGTAGTGCGCACCCAAGCACAAATAGCGGTAAGCCAGCGGTTCGTAGCCTTTTTCTTTGAGCACGTCCACGGTTACAAACGTACCGCCCGATTTGCTCATTTTGCCACTACGCAAAATCAAAAATTCGCCATGCACCCAGTAGTTTACATACTTTTGCCCGGTGGCGGCTTCGCTCTGGGCAATTTCGTTGGTGTGGTGGATAGTGACGTGGTCAATGCCGCCGCAGTGGATATCCAGCGTGTGGCCTAAATACTTCATGGCCATGGCCGAACATTCAATATGCCACCCGGGGAAACCAACGCCCCACGGGCTATCCCACTCCATTTGGCGTTTTTTGTCTTTGGGTGAAAATTTCCACAAGGCAAAATCGGTCGGGTTGCGTTTTTCGTCGCTCATTTCCACGCGCGCGCCACCCTGCAAGCCCGAAATACGCGCATGGCCCACTAGCGCATCATAGCGCGGGAATTTGGACGTATCGTAATAAATGCCGTCACTCGTGCGGTATGTGTAGCCTTTTTCTTCCAAGGTTTTTACCAGCGCAATCATCTCGGGGATATGCGCCGTGGCGCGGCTGATAATTGTCGGGCGCGTGCAGTGCAGTGCATCATAGTCTTGCCAAAATTTTTCTTCGTAAAACTTGGCAATATCCCACGCGCTTTTGCCCTCGCGTGCGGCGCCGAGTTCCATTTTGTCTTCGCCGTCGTCGGCGTCCGACACCAGGTGCCCCACGTCGGTCACGTTCATGACGTGTTTTAAGGGGTATTGCAAACGAATGGTGCGCGCCAGTAAATCTTCAAAAATATACGTACGCAAATTGCCGATATGTGCAAAATTATACACGGTCGGCCCGCAACAATACATAGTTACTTGCGCTACGTTTTGCGGGGTAAACGTTTCCTTGCGGTGTGAGGCCGTATTATAAAGTTGCATATTACTTAGCCCCTTTGCTTAGCTGCGCATATTGGCGCGATACCGTGTTGAAAAACCGGCGGCACGTGGCTTGCCCCACTTGATTGGCCGAGCGTTCGCTGAGTTTGCAGGTAACTTCAATGTCCGAGAGCGGGTTGACAGTGCCCACACTGCTCATGGCATACGTAAAGCCGACGGGGCGATACTCCCGCAACGCGGTCAGATAGCCGTTATCTAAGGCTTTTTGGAATTTGGTCATGTCCTGCCGGGTGGCATTTTCACCCAGTTTAAATTTGTGGCTGGCCACGGTTACTACCACGTCGCCATACGTGCCGTACGCGCTGGCAATATTTTCGGCCGTAAAATCTTCGTCTTCTCCCGGCCCTTCATACGTAATTTCTTCTTCGGTTTCTTCGGTTACGGTTTCACTCAGTACCGAGGGTCTATCCAACGGCGAAGAAGAAAACTCATAATACGCCTGGTTGGCATTGGGATTGGAAAAATCGGTCAGCACCGGGGCACTGCGTTTAGAAGGGTTTTGCAACGCACTACAACCCGCCATAATTATCCCAGCTAACAAAATTAAAAACAAACGGACTTTCATTTTTCCCTCACTTTTACAGTAGCTACGGCGTGGCACATAGCCGCTTCCCCGCGGCCGATTTCGCCCACATGCTCGTGGCTTTTGGATTTAAAACTTACATTTTCTAACGGAATTTCAAAAATTTCAGCTAGCGACTTACGCACCGCCTCATAATGCGGTTTGATTTTAGGCTCTTGAGTAATAATTGTGGCGTCCAGGTGCACAATTTCGCCGTTTTTTTCGCGCACGATTTCCAACACTTTTTTTGCAATTTTTTTACTGTCAATGCCTTTAATCGTCGGGTCCGTGGGCGGGAATAAAATGCCTATTTCCCCCGCACACAGCGCGCCCAAAATAGCGTCGCACAACGCGTGCAAAACAAGGTCCCCGTCGCTATGGCCGATGAATCCTTTGTCGTGCGCAATTTCCACGCCGCCAATGATAAATTTACGGTCCGGCCCCAGGCGGTGCAAATCAAAACCAAAACCGGTACGGCAGTAAGAATTTTCGTTCACAAGTGCCTCTGCAAAAAGCAAATCTTCGGGCGTGGTAATTTTAAAATTGGTGTAATCGGACGGTACCAACTGGACTGACACGCCCAACTTTTCCACCAGTTGTGATTCATCCGTCGCGTCTTGCTGTGCGCCGTATTTTTTAAGTGCTTGCTCTAAAATTTCCCGGCGGTAACATTGCGGGGTTTGCGCGGCCCATAATTTGGCACGCTCTAACGTGCGCACTACGGTGCCGTTTTCCCCCTCTTTAACCGTATCTTTCACGGCAACAGCCAACACCGCGGCCCCTTTCTCGTAAGCAACCGCCAGGGCTTGTTCAATATGCTTGGGGTTGACTAAGGGGCGGGCCCCGTCGTGTACGGCCACTACGTCGGCCGATTCACTTACGCACGCTACCCCGTTTTGCACCGATAAAAGGCGCGTGGCCCCCGGGTCCGCAAAAATGACGTCCGGCACAAATTGCGCAATTACCGCGCGGTTTTCCTTAGGCGTTACAACGATAATTTCCTTCACACACGCCCGGAAAGCCAAAATACTGCGTACTACCACGGGTTTACCGCCCAGCGGGAGCATCTGCTTAGGCCGCCCCATCCGGCTGCCCGTTCCCCCCGCCACAATTACGGCTGACGCTGTAAACCCGCTCATATTATTTAACTTTGGCAAAAATCATCCGGCCCGAAGAAGTTTGATAGATAGACACTACCGCCACTTCCACCCGTTTGCCGATTTGTTTGCGCCCGTCGTCCACAACCACCATGGTGCCGTCGTCTAAGTAGCCAATACCTTGGTCTTTTTCTTTGCCGTCTTTCATAACAAATAAAGACATGGTTTCCCCCGGCAAAATGACGGGTTTTAAGGCGGTGGCCAAGTCGGCAATGTTTAAGGCAATTACTTTTTTAAGCGCGGCCAGTTTGTTAATGGTAAAGTCCAACGTCACTACTTCGGCATCTAAACTGCGGGCCAATTTAACTACTTGCTCGGGCAAGGTAGGGGCCTTGGGCGTTTTGGAGGCAAAGCGCACTTCTACTTCTTTACATTCCTGCAGGCGGGTGGCCACGTCTAAACCGCGGCGGCCTTTGGCTTGCTCCAATTTATCCTTGGAGTGCGCCATGCGGTTGAGTTCATCCATCACAAACACCGGCAGTACAATCACGCCCGAGAGGAAATTGATATCGCACAAATCTACAATGCGCCCGTCCACCAAGGCAGACACGTCGGCAATTTTCAAGTGGTGGCCTTTGTAAGACAAGCCTTCCAACTCGCGCGATTTAAACAAAGCGGCCAAGAAACCAAACACCAAAAACCCAATTAAAATGTAGTGGTTATATTGATTCCACACAGACACATCCGCCCCGGCAAACACATTTTGCATCACATACCCGATTAAGGTATAAAGCATCAGGCCGATTAGCACCCCGGTGCAGGCAATCATAATTTTAATCAGCCGCATGCGTTTGAAAAGCACTTCCCCCGCTATCACAATCGTCCCGCAGGCAAGCCCGGCGAGGAAGCTATTCCAGTCCTTCCCCAAATACGTATAAGTAACAAACGGGAAAGCGACCAGGGTAGAAAAGCGGAAAATCCAAATAGGCATAAAAAATACCCTCCTTATATAATATGGTACAGCAAAAGCTGTATATATTTTAGCACTTTTTAAGAGGGCGTGCTTACTTGTTTACACAATCTTATGTTTTTTGTTACAATGAAAGTACAATTTGACTCTGTTTTTGGACCCGTTTAAGAAACGGATAGCTTTAAATAGCCATGATTACTCCAAAAACAGCCGATACCAGGCACAAAACAAACGGAATTGCAAACCTGCTGTTTTGTGCCGAACGTTTATCGTCTTGTACGATAGGCTACGGCTGTTTTGTTTGGGTAAGTAATCATGCTCAAGCGATATAAGCCGTTTTTTATGCGTTCTCCAAGGCAGAAAATTGGAACAAACCTAAGGAGAACTGTATGACAAAAAGAAATGTAATCTTATTGGACAACCCCTCACCTGCCCTACCGGGCATCCTCTCCCACAAGGGGCGAGGGAAACAACAAGGGTTTACCCTTATTGAGTTGTTAGTAGTAGTTTTAATTATCGGCATTTTAGCCGCCGTGGCCGTACCGCAATACAAAAAAGCCGTAGAAAAAAGCAAGGCCACCCAAGCCCTAGCACTCATGAAAACATTAGTGCAAGCGCAAGATGCCTATTACTTGGCTAATGGAAAATATGCCACTAAATTTGAACAATTAGATATAGATATTCCTTGGACGGGCAATACTCCTTGGCACAAAGGGCCAGGGAGTGGCAAAACTATAGACAATCGTTCAAACGAAGATTGGACGGTCCAATTATATACCGATACTATATGGAATGTACATTCAATTCATATTGCCCGCATCGCAGGGATCTATCAAGGTGCAGCGTTGACGTATGCTTGGGTCAATGATTATTCTAAAGAACCGCTCAAACAAATCCTATGTAAAGAAGGAACTAACAGTGACTCTTTTTTTATTCCATTTCAACAATCCCGCGGAGACTATTGTCAAAAAATAATGAATGGCAAAAAGGAAACAGGAGAGTTTAGTACCGTTTATTATACGATCCCCTTATAAAATGCAATAACCGAAAAAACATCACTGCGCACCACGTTCAGACCCCGGCTAAGGGGCCTCTGATTTTTGGCAATATGAATATTTGCACAAACAACATAGCATAAGTCTCTAACGAGACTTTGTCAGGCAATGCCTGACCTACAACGGCCGTGCCGTTTGTAACATTGCAAGGTAAGATAGAAGTTAAGATGATTTTTCAGATTTGAGCCGTATTTGCGGGGCAAGTAATTGTTGGGTCGTCCGCAACGTCACTGCGTAAAATTAAAAGCAAGCTGATTTTTCAAATTCGCATTTAGTTTGCGGGGAAAAGTTGGGCCGTAGCGTACGTCATTTAGCGCCGCGTAGCGGCGCAAGTACGTAAGGCCCAAGTCACCGCAAAATAAACCGAATTTGGAAAATTGTTGCATAGAAAAACCCACCCTTTGTAGGGTGGGTTAAAGTTACTTCACAGGATAGCCGTTATTTCTTCAACTGCTCCAGCGCTTTGCTAAGCACTTGCTTCGCATCCCCCACAATCCCATACTTACACACGTTGAAAATGGGCGCATTGGCATCCTTATTGATACCAATAATCACATCGCTATGCTCCATCCCTACTACGTGTTGCACAGCGCCGGAAATCCCGCACGCCACATACAGTTTGCTGGCTACTGTCACGCCGGATTGGCCCACCTGTTTTTCTTTGGGTTTAAACCCCATATCCACAGCCGCGCGGCTGGCGCCCACGGCACCGCCCAAGGCAGTGGCAAACTGTTCCAATACTTCAAAACCTTCTTTGTCTTTCATGCCGCGCCCGCCGGACACCACCACCGGGGCTTCATCCAGCTTTTGGTCCGCTTGCACCGGGTCCATGTGGGTTTGCACAATGCGTACTTTGCCGGCTTCCACGGGGATAGCAATGGCTGATTCCACCACTTGTGCCATACGGCCCGGCGTTTTGACTACTTTTTTAAATACGTTGGGGCGCACGGTGGCCATTTGGGGGCGGTAATCGGGGCATTTAATATCAGCCATGATGTTGCCGCCAAAGGCCGGGCGGGTTTGTATTAAATTGCCTTCCTTAATAGATAAGCCCGTACAATCGGCCGTTAAGCCCACAAAGAGTTCCGACGAAATACGCGGCGATAAATCGCGCCCGATATACGTGGACGGGAACAGCACCACGCTGGGGTTATACTTTTTGATTAAGGTAATCAGCGCATTGGCGTACGCCAACGTATTATAGTGGCGGTACTCCGGCGCGCTGACGGCGTAGATTTTATCCGTGCCGTACTGGGAAAGTTCGGCGTAGTAGTTTTTGACATTTTCGCCAATGACTACGGCGCAGAGTTCTTCGCCCAGTTGGTCGGCCAGTTCACGGCCTTTGGACAAAAGCTCAAAGCCCACCGGGCGCACGCTTTGCTTGTAGCCGTCGTCGGCAATTTCAATAAACGCCCACACACCTTTATAGGCGGATAAATCTTTTTTAGCCGTGCCCGCGGCGGGTAAAGAGAGTGCTTTTACCGGGCATACGCTCACGCACGCACCGCACATGGTGCACGCGGCCGAGGCCGTGGCCTTGCGGTTGACTAAAGAGAGTGCCCCAAACGGGCAGGTGGCCACACATTTGCCACATCCTACACAGTTAGCAGCTACTTGAATCATTTTACAAAACTCTCCTTTTTCAAAATTTCCACCAATTTAGCGGCCAGTTCCGCCGGGGAGCCCGCAAACATTTCCCCTTTTTGCCGCGCGGGCGGCGGGAAAATGCGGTCCACACGCGTGGGCGAGCCGTTAAGCCCCAGTTTGCTGGGGTCGGCGCCAATGTCGGCCGCGGTCCAGGTATGCACGGGTTTTTCCTGCGCTTTGTGTGCCGCCATAAAAGACGGATATTTAGGCGCATAATCTACCGGCATGGTCATGGTGATTAAGACGGGCATATCGGCCTCTAACACCTGTTTGCCGCCTTCAATGAGTTTATTTACCACCACTTGGTTGCCATTGGCATCCACGTGTGTGCAAAACGTAATTTGCGGGATATTTAATTGGTTGGCAATGCCGGGCCCGGTTTGGGCAGTATCGCCGTCAATGGCCATTTGACCGCATAAAATCAAATCATAGGAACCGATTTTTTTAACCGCCGTGGCCAGTGCATAGGCCGTGGCCCACGTGTCGGACCCGGCAAACGCGCGGTCCGAAAGTAAAATGCCTTCGTCGGCACCTAAGGCCAACGCCAAGCGCAGTACGGCAATGGCTTGGTTGGGGCCCATGGAAAGCACGGTGACGCGCGCCCCGGTTTTGGCTTTAATAGCCAGGGCTTCTTCCAAAGCGTAGTGGTCGTAGGGGTTTAAAATGCTGGGCACGCCCGCGCGAATGAGCGTTCCGGTCTTGGGGTCCACTTTTACTTGGGTGGAATCGGGCACTTGTTTAATACATACAATAATGTTCATAAGCTGTTCCTATTTTTTGAAAATTTCCCGCAGTTTGGCGGACACTTGGTCCATATCGCCAATGAGGCCGCGCATTTTGTCTTCAATGCCAACCAGATTGACCGCTTGCGCCAGTTCGGCCGTGTTGATGGTGGGGCACGTACCCAAGATCAGGCGCAGGCCCTCGCTGGCGGTTTTGAAAGCACTTTGGCGCGCATTCACGCGGGCCATGGTGCTTAAACTATTGATATCAAAGCGGCTGCCTTCGGTTACCAATTTGTTAGCGCATTGGCGCGTAAACACGGCGGCTACTTCCATTTCGCTGATGAGGTCGCCCAGCATAAAGGTAACGTATTGGTGGCGCGTTAATTTGTTAACGCGGCAATCTTCCAGCACGCGGGCCAGGGCTCTAAAGCCCAGGGCCACGCTGTCGGCCCCCACGTTCGGGTTTTGGGCGTGCAAGGCGTCAAACTCGGCGGCTTGGTTGAGGTAATACTGCCCGCGCGATTTGAGATGTTCTTGCCAGCGACCGCGGAAAATCGTCATCTCTAACACTTCGCTGGTACCTTCGTAAATACAGGTGATTTTCACGTCGCGTTTGATTTTTTCTACGGCAAATTCTTTCGTGTAGCCAAATCCACCCATCGCTTGGATAGCGTCTTCGGCCGCTTTGTTGCCCGATTCGGTGGCATAGAGTTTGGCAATCGCTCCCTCGGTAGCAAGCCCGTGGTTATTGACTTCCAGCTGTTTGGCTGTCCAGTCAATATACGCGCGCGCCGCCTCAAAGCGGATATAGTGGGGCGTGATGAGTTTAAGCATAAAGCCCTGTTTTTCGGCCAACGGGCCGCCGGCTTGGATGCGCTGCTGGGCATAGATAAGGGCGGTTTCCACGGCTTCTTCGCCGCCGCCTAAACCAAACGCCGCTACCATTAAACGCGTGTAGCCAAACACGGCTTGCGCTTGCAGGAAGCCTTGGCCCTCTTTAAGCCCAATCAAATTTTCGGCCGGCACATACACTTCGTCAAACGCCAGCCCCGCCGTGTTGGAAAGGCGGATACCGTGTTTGTCTTCGTGCGCGTCTTGCGTAAAACCGGGAGTACCCTTTTCTACAATAAACCAAGAGGGGCCGCCGGGGGCCAGGGCGAGCACCGTGTAAATATCGGCCACGCCGCCGTTGGAAATCCACATTTTGCTACCGGTAATTTTGTAGCCCACTACCTTGCCGTCTTTGACGACGTGCTCGGCACGGGTGCGCAAGGAAACGAGGTCGGACCCGGCGTCGGCCTCGGTAGCCCCGTACGCAACAAGTTTATTTTCGTGCGCGATTTTTTGAAACCATTTGGCTTTTTGCTCGGGCGTACCGCCTACGTTAATGGGGTCGCTCCCCAAGAACGTGGCAAATACCCCGGTGGCAATACCCAGGTCAATGCGGGCCAGTTGTTCGCAGATGCGGTAAATTTCGGTCGTCTGCCCGCCCAGGCCGCCGTATTCTTCGGGGATGAGTAACAAATGCACACCCAGCACATCGTGGTTATACATTTCTTTTAAAATGTCTAAGGGGATTTCATTCTTCGCGTCATGTTCGCGGATGAGGTTGAAGGAAATGCGGTTTTTAGCATATTGGCGCAAGCTGTCCAACATAAGGTTGCGCGTGGTTAAGTCGTTCTTTGCCATAAATAAACGCTCCAAAATAAGTTACCTATATTATACAAAATAATAAGGCCCCTAAAAGGGACCTTGTTTGGAAATACGCCTACCACTTAGAACCAATTTAGTCCACATAATAGGAGGCTTGATTCTTGCCTGTAATGGCTTTGCAATATTTTATCATGCTATCAGTTCCCGGTATACATTCAGGCCGCCGTGTAGAACGTTTGTAAGCCAACGAATAATTTAATTTTCGATTCCGGCATACACTATAATACTGCCGATCTCCTCCGGCCCCTTGTGCACGGCACACAAAATATTGCGTATCCACACTGGGAATGCCACCATCAACAACTACTGAGCCCGGTAAAACAATATCCAACTCTGCCAAATTTTCCGAATACGTTCCATTTTGCAACCTATATATATCGTTGGCTTGGGCAATCGCTCTTAATGCAACAATGCCCTCTGTCGCCCTGCTTTTCTCCACAGTCAGTTTGTATTGCGGCACGGCCACCGCCGCCAAAACACCGATAATCAACACTACTACTAACAACTCAATTAACGTAAATGCCGTTTTTGAGCGAAAACGGCTTTGTATTACATTTTTTCTCATAAGATATATCCCTCCGTTTATATAGGTATTACCCTTACAATCTACCAAAAAAAAAAAACAAATCAAGGCTTTTAAAAATAAACAGCCAAAACAACAACGCCCGGCACCAAATTAGGAAGAAATCACAAACGCAAGATAACCGCTTAGCCCAAACATCGCGGTAATTTCAAACGAATTTGTACCACAACGCGGCTTGCGCTTGCGTAGCATACTTGCTTAGACTGCCCTTTAGGGCAGAGGTATGTAAGCAAGCGCGTAACAAAGTTGTGGGGCAAATTAGGAAGAAATTACATCAAACGCAACTTTTTGTATAATACTTCTATGAACTGTATATTTTGTGGTATCGCGGACGGCTCCGTTAAAAGCCAACTCATCTACGAAGATGAACACGTGGTCGCTTTCAAGGATTTAAACCCCCAAGCGCCTACGCACCTGTTACTCATCCCGCGCAAACACATTGCGCGCCTGTCCGAAGCGGACGAACAAGACGCCGCACTCCTGGGGCACATTCTGTTAGTAGCCAAAAAGCTGGCCGGGGAATTTGGCCTCAAAGACTTCCGCTTGGTAACCAATAATGGCAAAGGGGCGGGGCAGAGTGTGGACCACCTGCACTTCCACCTAATGGCAGGGCGAAGATTTCTTTGGCCCGCCGGTTAGTTTCTTCCTAATTTGGTGCAATACTTTGTTGCTTGGGCAGTCGGATACCTCCGCCCTCCGGGCGCGTGCCGCCAGTATACCTCCTGCCCTCGCGCCGCGTCTTGCACCAAATTCGTTTGAAACTATATGAACAAAAGTGCATTTCCCCAAGCACCGGAACAAACGGATAGTAAGCTGATTTTTCAGCTTTGAGCCGCATTTGTACCGCAAGTTGAGCGTGGCGTACATCTGCCGGACCGCGCGTAGCGCGGCAAGTACGCGAGCGAAAGTCGGTGCAAAGGCGGCCAAAGGTGGGAAATTGTTGCCGGGGGACAAACAGGCATCACGCCCGCTGTTTCATTTCCCCCCTTGTATTACCCGCTAAAATAACGTATAATACTAAGGTATTCATTTTAATCTACTGACCCTAGAAGGTGGTGAGAAACACAATGGTTTTTGTAAAAGTAAGAGACGCTGAACACCTCGAAGAAGCTATCAAACGCTTCAAACGGGAATGCGAAAAAAACGGTATTCTGCGCGAAATTAAACGCCGCGAAACCTACACTCCCCCGAGTGTAAAACGCAAACTCAAATCCGAGGAAGCCCAGCGCCGCGCACGCCGCACCAAACGCCGTCGCTTTTAAGTTTCCGCACAATCAGGCAATAGTCCTTGTAACATAGGGCTATTGCCTTGTTTGCCTTTTGATTTCACCGAGGACCCGTGAAAACAGACATTGTAGAACAAATCAAGGACCGCCTGGATATTGTAGAGTTCATCCGCCAATATGTGCCCGGTTTAAAACGGGCCGGCAAAACGTACAAAGCCTGCTGTCCGTTTCATCAAGAAAAAACGCCGTCCTTTACCTGCAGTAGCGAAAAAGGTCTTTTTTACTGTTTCGGCTGTCAGGAAGGGGGCGACATTATTGCATTTTTGATGAAAATAGAAAACTTGTCTTTTCGCGAGGCTATTGAGCGCCTGGCCGACCAGGCCGGGCTGGAATATCAGCCCACCCAGGCCATGACCGGCGAAGAACAACACCGCCAAAGCGTGCGCAAAGTGCTGGACTTTGCCCGCCAACATTATCACAAAAATTTCATGTCGCGCGCGGGCGAGCACGCGCGCACGTACGTAAAAAGCCGCCACCTGACCAAAGAAACGTGCGAACATTTTGAGTTGGGGCTCTCGTCCGCCCAAGGCGTGCTGACCACCGCCGCCAAACAAGCCGGCTATAGCGAAGAAAATTTAAAAGATGCCGGGCTGTGCATTCAAACGCAGTACGGGTTAAAAGAATATTTCCGCAACCGCCTCATGTTCCCTATTTGGAACCAACGCGGCGACACCGTGGGTTTTGGCGGGCGCATTTTAGGCGAGGGCGACCCCAAATATTTAAACTCGCCCGAAACCATTTTGTTTGCCAAATCGCACATTTTGTACGGGCTTAATTTTGCGGGACCGGCTATCCGCAAAGCCAACCGCGCCGTGTTGCTGGAAGGATACATGGACGTGATCGGCTGCCACCAAGCGGGGGTGGAATATACCGTGGCCCCGCTGGGCACCAGTTTAACGAGCGACCACGCCCGCCTCTTAAAGCGCTACACGCAAAACGTGATTGTCCTTTTTGACCCCGACGAGGCCGGCCTCAAAGCCGCCTTGCGCGGGGCGCAGATTTTGACCGAAGAAGGATTCTTTGTAAAAGTGGCCGGCTTGCCGGGCGGCCTGGACCCCGACGAATATATCATCCAGTACGGCAAAGAAAAATTTGAAGCCATTTTAGACGGCGCACAAGATTTAATTGCCTTTGCCCTGGAGCGCCAGTTGGCGTTGCACGCTTCCCCGCTTACCCCGCAAGCCAAGACCGAAATTGTTACCGCGCTTACGCAAATTATGGCCAAACAGCCCGATGGTATCGTCCGGCGTGAGTGGGCCAAATGGGTGGCCGAGCATTTAAATATAGACGAGCAACTCGTCCTCCAGCGCCTGACGCAAACGCAAAAAGCAGCCTTTTCGGCCCGCTACCAGCCCCAGCCGCAAGCCGCCGTTATTAACACCGCCACCTTACATAAAACCCCGGTGGCTGAAGAAGATTTACTATCGTGGATTTTAAAGAGCCCGCAACACTGTGTGCTGTGCTCACAATTAACCGCGCAGGATTTTTCGTCTCCGGCGCTGTGGCAGATTTTCCAAGCCATTATCAAAACGCACCTGGAAAACCCACAAATGCAAGACATTACCGAGCCCACCGCCCGGGCCCTGCCTGAACACAAGAACGAAATAGTAAAACTGGCGCTTTTATCAACGCCCGACGATTTTGACCCCGCGCGCGACATTGCCGCCTGCGCGGCCAAGCTGGAACAAGCCGGCATCCAAAAACAGTTACAGGCCGTTACACGGCAAATGAAAGAATATGGCACCGGAAACGTGCCGCCGGAAGTTTTTCAGACTTATATGCAGTTGCAACGAAAATTAAAACAATACCGGAGTTAGAAAATTATGGCATCTGGAAATAAAGCGTTAAAAGATTTAGTAGAAGAAGGAAAGGAAAGCGGTTTTTTGTCCGTGGATGAGCTTAACCGCTCCATGGCCGCGGCCGATATGAGCGCGCAAGACGTGGAAGGCGTCATGGGTACCCTTGACGACCTGGGCATCCAACTGGTGGACGAAAAGAAACTCAAAGAAACCGAAAAAGAAGCCCTCAGCGAAGATTGGAACAGCCTTTCCGCCGCCACGGGGCTGGACGTATCTAACTCCATTCGCATGTATTTGTCCGAAATGGGGCGCGTGCCGCTCCTCAGCCGCGACGAGGAAATTACACTCGCGCGCAACGTGCGCGAACGCGAAAAAGAACTGCGCAAACTGGTCTTAGAGTCCCCCATCACCATGCGCGAAATTTGCAACTGGGAAGAACTGGTAGACCAGGAAGAAATGACCACCAAAGAGCTCATGCCCCGCGGCAAACGCACCACGCGCGAACTGAACAACATGCGCCGCAAACTTAAAGAAGCCGCACAATTTATCGGCAAGCGTGAAAAAGAAATTACCAAACTGATGAAAGAACTGCGCGACGAGAAAATGACCGATAAACGCCGCAACCACTGTGTGGAAATGTTGGAATCCAAACAAAAGGAAGTGGTAGCGCGCATCAATAAACTCAATTTAAACCAAAACAAAATCAAACGTCTGACCAACAAAATCAAAAACCTGGCCGACCGCTTGAACGAAACGTCTAACGACCTCAAACGCTTTGACGAATACTTCGGCCCGTACAGCCAAGTTAAAAAGCTGGTCAATGATTTTAAAAACAAAAAAATCACGCCCAGCGCTTTCAAAAAAGCAACCAAATTTTCGCTGGAAGAGCTGGAACGCGCCCTCACTAACATTGAAGGCATCCGCCGCCGCCACAACCAAATGGTGGAAACACTGCCCATGAGCGAAAAAGAATTTTTGGCATTTAACGACCGCATTATCTTCTTTGAAGATATGATTTTGCAAGACAAGCTAAAACTTATTAAAGCCAACTTGCGCTTGGTGGTGTCTATCGCCAAAAAGCACGTCAATTCCAACTTGGAACTTTCCGACCTCATCCAAGAGGGCGGCTTGGGGCTGATGAAAGCCGTGGAAAAATTTGAATACAAACGCGGGTTTAAATTCTCTACCTATGCCACGTGGTGGATCCGCCAAAGCATCAACCGCGCCATTGCCGACCAGGCCAACACCATCCGCATCCCGGTCCACATGAAAGAGTTGGTTTCCAAACTCACCAAAGTAACCAACAAGTTCCGCCAGGAACACGGGTGCGAACCGAGCATTGAAGATTACGCCAAGGCGCTCCACTTATCGGTAGAAAAAGTAAAAAGCGTGCTTAAAATCATGCAGGACCCGATTTCTCTGTCCACGCCCATTGGCGAGGATGAAGACTCCAACCTGGAAGACTTTATTGAAGATAAAAGCGGCCCCAACCCAACGACCGCCGCGGTGGATTTCCTGCGTAAGCAAGAAGTGGCCGACGTGTTGGCTACCCTGTCCGAGCGCGAAGCCAAAATTATCAGCTTACGCTTTGGGATTGACTCGGGTTACCCCCGCACGTTAGAAGAAGTGGGCAAGATGTTTAACGTCACGCGCGAGCGTGTGCGCCAAATTGAGGCCAAAGCAATTCGTAAGTTGCGCCACCCGAGCCGCACGAAGATGTTAAAAGATTATCAAGAGTAGAACGGCTCCCTGCCCATATATCTTTTGCCCGCCTCACAACGGCGGGCTTTTTTATGTGATAATTTTTAAAACTTAATGACTTTACAAATTTTTGGGCCTAACGCAGAAGTTGATTTCGCTTGACATTCCCACTTTCCGGGAAGAACATTATTTTGCGGATGTAAATAAGTTTTTCCAATCCAAAAATCAAAAGCAGCGTTACAAATAGCATATTGAGTATTTTTTCCGGGACAATAATGCAGAACAATTCTAGTTTGGCCTGAAAAATCAAATAAAAAATCATCTCCACATTTAAGAGTATTACCGTCATTAGTCTTTGTGCAAGTTTTCGGAAGATCCACATCTAATTTTGATGCACTGGTAGCATATACTGCGTTAGATAGATAATAACTTTCATTGGCATCTGAAATACTTTTTAGAAGCGGTAAATACGTGCTAATGCGCGATTTGACTACCGCTACTTGATACTGCGGCACGGCTACCGCCGCCAATATGGCAATAATCAAAACCACCACCAATAATTCAATGAGGGTAAACCCCGGCTTACAACTGATTTTAGACTGGTTACTATTCATTTTATTTTCTCCTGTGAACTATATAACAGGAGTGTACCAAAAAAAAAAAACAATGCAAGCAAAAATTCGGGCCGCCGAATTAAGACCTGTAAAGAGGACAGAACTTCCCCAAGTACAAGGAAAAATTTTCAGTAGGCTGATTTTTCAAAAAAAAGAGCGGGAAAAACGCAAGCAAGCTCCTGTTTTCAGATTCGAGGCAGATTCGCACCGTATGTTGCCCCGTGGCGTACGTCTGCCGGACCGCGCGTAGCGCGGCAAGTACGCAAGGTGGGCAAATCGGTGCGAAGGTGCCCGAATGTGGAAACTGCTATTTCGCGCCCCTAACTATAAAAAAGTTATAATCTAATTATGTCCGCACCCGTTAAAATCCAATTCTTAAAAGGCATCGGCCCCGCCAAAGCCCAACTCTTTGAGCGTCTGGGCGTGCAAACCGTGCAAGACCTCTTGCACTACTACCCGCGCACGTACCAGGACCGCCGCCTTAACACCCCGCCTAACGAATACAACGCCGACGCACTAACCATTTTTAAAGGCCGCGTGCTGAGCACCCGCCAAATCCCCGCCAAAAGCGTGCTGATCTTCAAAGCCGTATTGCAAGACGAAAAGGGCCAGCAAATTGAGTGCACCTGGTTTAAAAAACGCATGTACCGCGGGTTCCGGTTTGACCCGTTTGGGCAAATTAAAAAAGATTTTCACGTCAATAACGAAGTGTGGGTCATCGGCCGCAAGCAGGACCGCGGCGCTATGTTTGCCAACCAAATTACCGTGGAAGAATATTACGTGGCGGCCGACGTGCTGACCAAACTGCACGCCGGGCGCTTAACCCCCATTTACGCGCTTACGGAAGGGCTGACCAACAAGCAATTTCGGCAATTTATGCACGAGGC
Source organism: Elusimicrobiaceae bacterium (assembly GCA_045129775.1). Lineage (GTDB taxonomy): Bacteria > Elusimicrobiota > Elusimicrobia > Elusimicrobiales > Elusimicrobiaceae > Avelusimicrobium. The sequence goes on along the minus strand of JBGUOO010000009.1, from coordinate 21,591 downwards.
TCTCTTGTCGCCCACGCTCACACAGACGCCCGAAATTTTGCCCCCCTCTTTACTCAACAAGCGCAAACTTTTAAGTGCACCGCAAGCGTTAAAGGCCATACACTTCCCCAACTCACTCGCGGAGTTGGACGTCGCCCGCACGCGCCTGGCGTATGAAGAATTTTTACTGCTGGCCACGGCGTGGGGCATTAAGCGCACGCAAACCAAAATTTTAGCCAAAGATTATTCGTACGAAATCAAAAAAACCTTGCTCACCCCGTTTAAAGAGCAACTGGGTTTTGAGTTCACAAACAGCCAAAAAAAAGTAATTAACGAAATTTTTAACGATCTGCTTTCCGTGCGCCCCATGAACCGGCTTTTACAGGGCGACGTAGGGTCCGGCAAAACCGTGGTAGCCCTGTGCGCCATGTTACTGGCGGTGGAAAACGGCTATCAAGCTACCCTCATGGCCCCGACGGAAATTTTAGCCGAACAGCACTTTTTAACCTTTAAGCGCATGCTCACAAATTTGCCTGTCAATATAGCCATTTTAACTTCCAGCACCAAGGCCGCGCAGAAAAAGAAAATTTTGGCCGGGCTTGCGGACGGATCTATCCACATATTAGTCGGCACACATGCGGTAATACAAGACAACGTGCAATTTCATAACCTGCGCCTGGCCGTGATTGACGAACAGCACCGTTTCGGCGTCAAACAGCGCAGTAAACTTAAAGAAAAAACCGCCAAGCTGGACTTACTGACCATGACCGCCACGCCAATCCCGCGCACGCTGGCGCTGGCCTTTTACGGCGATTTGGCTGTTTCCACCCTTACCGAACTGCCCCCCGGCCGCCAGCCGATTATCACGGAATGTGCCACGTCTAAACTGGCTTACGACCGCGTGCGCACCGAAGTTGCCAATGGACGGCAAGCCTATATCGTTTTTCCACTCATTGAAGAGAGTGAAAAGATTTCCGCCAAGGCTGTGACCGAAGAATTTGAGAAGCTCAAAAACGTGTTCCCGCAGTTTAAGCTGGCCGTCTTACACGGGCAAATGAGCCAGGCTGAAAAGGAAAGTGTCATGGCGGATTTTGCCGCGCACAAAACCGATATTTTAGTAGCTACACCCGTGATAGAAGTAGGCATTGACGTCAAAAACGCCACCGTCATGGTTATTGAAAATGCCGAGCGCTTTGGCCTGGCCAGTTTGCACCAACTGCGCGGGCGCGTGGGCCGCGGCGAGCACGAAAGCTATTGTATTTTAGTCCCTGAGCACGCGGGCAGTGTGGCTAAGGAGCGGGTGGACATTATTTGCGCCACGCGCGACGGCTTTAAAATCGGCGAACGCGATATGCAACTGCGCGGCCCGGGCGAAATTTTAGGTACCCGCCAAAGCGGCGAGCTGGAACTAAAAGCCGGGGATATTTTTAAAGACCGCGACATTTTGTACCAAGCCATTGAGGACCGCGACGAGCTGTTAAGCGCCGACCCGGGTTTAATAAAACCCGAGCATGCGCTTTTTAGGCGTAAGTTACAAGAACTCTACCAGCAAAACTGGCATTTGATAGATTTAAGCTAATGCCTGCTAGAAGGAGATTTTATATCTGCGCAAGGATCCAGTAGCATGCAAAGTACCATTAAATAATTTAACACAAAAATCCCCCGGCTTTTTGCCAAAAAGAGCTGTATTTTCTTGACAAAGGATCCCTTGGCCTCTATCCGACACACTAGGTATATGAACGGGACGATATACAAACCCACCGTATGCATACGTTCCTTCCGTACAAGCTGCAATAATCGAACCTGGATAATTTGTTTTATCTGCACCTATACCTATGTCCCAACCTCTAACTCCAACATCAGGTATAGACACATCCAAATCGTCAATAGAAGTCGCATATTGCCCATTTGCTAAATAATATACTTCCTGCGCTTGGCCCAGTGCCTTAAGTAATGTTAAGGCCTGCATCGCACGACTCTTTTCTACCGCTTTTTGGTATTGTGGCACCGCTACAGCCGCCAAAATACCAATGATCAAAACCACTACTAAAAGCTCAATCAGTGTAAACCCCTTTTTTACGCAAAAACAACCTTTAAAACAGCTTTCCTTCATAACACGTACCTCTCTATTTATATAAGTTTATCTTTCGTTATACCTTAAATCTACCAAAAAAAAAAACAAGTCAAGGCCCAGAGCCTGGGCACCCAATGCCCGCGAATATCAGCAAACCTCAAAACCACAATACCCACCCGCGAGGGGCACAGTTAAGGGGCGGCCAATTTCCGCGCGTTGCGTTTACACCAAATGTTTGAATTTGTGCCCGCGGAAAGCCTATTAAAAACAGCACACAAAAAACAAAAAAGTGTTATAATAATTTTGTAATTTATTTTGCCGCCCGGCGTAGCACAAGCCTCGCGGCACAACAGGAGAATAAAGTGAAAAAATACGCTGCTGAATGTTTAGGTACGTTTGTACTAACCTTGTTCGGGTGCGGTGCCGCCGCCCTGGCAGGAGAAGTGCTGGGCATGTTGGGTGTAGCCTTTGCGTTTGGGTTGTCTATCGTAGCCATGGCTTACGTTATTGGCAACATTTCGGGCTGTCACATTAACCCGGCGGTTTCCTTAGGGTTTTGGATGAACGGCAAAATGACTGATAAAGATTTTGCCTGGTACGTGGTGGCTCAATGTGCGGGCGCTTTATTAGCTGCTTACACGCTTACCGCCATTATCAATTCGTCCGACTTGGGTGGCATTATGTTCACCGGCTTAGGCGCCAACGGATACGGCGAATATTCCGCCATTGGCTTAGAAGTAGGCGCGGCCTTACTCGTGGAAATGATTTTAACCTGTGTATTTGTGCTTACGGTGCTGGGCGTGACCGACAGCTCCAAAAACGCTACGATTGCAGGTTTAATTATCGGCCTCGCGCTGACGTTTGTGCACATTATGGGCATCCCGCTCACGGGCACTTCCGTCAACCCCGCGCGTAGCTTTGGGCCGGCCTTCGTCCTGGGTGGCGAAGCCTGGGAACAGCTGTGGGTATTTATCATTGGGCCTTTCTGCGGGGGCGGTTTAGCCGCACTCATTTGGAAAAAATTAAAAGCCAAATAAGCCTGATTTACAGCAAAAACCCCCGCCAAAAGCGGGGGTTTTTTTATAGCGGTAAGCGTTAATTTTTAGGCGTGAGCGTAAGCGTGGCGTGATAGGTGTTGCCGCTTTCCAAATTTTCCACATAGCTGTCCATTTCCAGCCGGCGCATGCGAAAGATATTTTCAATCGGCTCTCCGCCCGGAACCACAATACAGCACGGATTTTTGGTGTTGCCGCTTATATCAAAGGGCAAGTAAGGCCCGTTGGGCATAAGCAGTTTTTGCCATTGGTCAAAATTCAAAGTTTGGTCCAAATAAATCAGTGCGCCCCGGTTTTTACGTACTTCTTCGGGCACTTCCATATAATCAAAATCAAGTTCCAAAAGCACTTGGGTTTGGTTTAAATCCAAGTTTTTAGCACGGCGTGCGGCCTCTTGCACGGCGCGTTTATTTTCCCGGGTGGAAAGTGTCATTTCGTAATACTGCCCACCCTCTACCGGGGGAAAACGCAACGTTTGCGTTTGATACAACGGTGCATTTATTTGCAGTTGGGTCACCCCTTGGGGCACAAACAGCACATACCCTTTATTTACGCGGCGGGGGACCCCCGTCACGTGCCCGCGCACGGACACATGTAAAATATTCGTTTTAATAAATAACACAGCAGTAGCATCTTCTTGCCGGTCCATCCGGGGCAAAATACGCAGTAAATTCTCGTCGGTACATACCTTCATTGCCGACGGTGCAAACGTCAGCCCTTGTGCCAGCACCGGTGCTAACAAACAACCCCACAATAATAAGATCACCCGTTTCATAATTTCCCCCGCCTCATACTGTTAGTATATACAAATTATACTGTTTTTCAAGCGTTTTATTTTTTAAATACTTGTTTACCTTGGTAAGAAAACACATAATAAGTAGCCGCTTGTTTTTTTTCGTTACGCTGATGAGCCGAATGGGCCTCTTCTATGGCCGCTGTCGGGAACCCGGCCGCGTGCGCCGTTTGCAACGCGTAGAGGGCATCTTCGGCCACTAAGGTACGGGCTTTGGCAGTACCCAAGCGGCGCAAGGCCTCTTCATATACTTTAGGGGACGATTTACCCACCCCCACTTCATCACACGTAATAATAAACTCAAAATAAGGCAGTAACCCCAACCGCGCCAACGCGGCTTGCGCCAACTCTTTATCCGAAGCAGTAGCCACCGCCATTTTAACGCCTTGCGCGTGTAGGCGCGCCAGCGTTTGTGTAATGCCCGGCATGGGGGGAATATCCTGATAATAATGCTCTTGAATCGGGCGCAAGGTAAGGGCCAAAATTTCCTGCGGGCTTTGCGGCAACCGGTAGCGGGTTTTGAGCAAGCGGGCCCCGTCCGTAAGGCTTAAACTTTCCAGTTCTTTATCTAAGGTAGCGGGTGGCTCAAAGCCTTGTGAGCGTACAAAATTACTGCCGCTGTGTTCCCACGCGCTTAAGGAATCTAACAGCGTGCCGTCTAAATCAAAAATCACGCCGTCTATCTCCGCCTTACCGGGGAAAGCCCCCCGCTCCCAAAACGCGGGCGGCCATTGCACCGGGGCCGTAAAACCGGGCCCGGTAAACCCATACGCCGGATAAAAGAAACTAAGTAGTACCCACAAAAATCCCATAGTTTTATTTTACCAAATACGCCCCTTTGCCTAAAAGGTTTGACTTCTTGCAAACCGCAAATGCTATAATCTAGTATAGAATTTTTCCAGCAAGGAGCCGCTATGCAACCCCCCGCTAAACCCATGCAACTTTTAAGCGGAATTTATGATCCGCAAGACCTTAAAAAACTGACGCCGGAATTATTAGTCCACCTGGCTAACGAAATACGCGAAGTGCTTATCCGCAAAGTAAACGAAACCGGCGGCCACCTATCCCCCAATTTAGGGTTTGTGGAAGCCACGCTGGCGCTACATTATATCTTTAATTCCCCGCAAGATAAAATTGTATTTGATGTTTCGCACCAGTGCTACACACACAAAATAATTACGGGGCGCAAAACTAATTTTTTAAACCCGGCCAAATATAATGAAATTTCGGGCTTCACCAACCCGGCCGAGAGCGAACACGATACCTTTTTTATAGGCCATACTTCCACCGCCCCCAGCTTAGCCGTGGGCTTGGCTAAAGCGCGCGATTTATTAGGCCAAAAGCATAACGTCATTGCCGTCATTGGCGACGGCTCTTTATCGGGCGGCGAAGCCCTGGAAGGCATCAGCAACGCCGCCGAGCTGGACACGAACTTCATCTTGGTAGTAAACGATAACGAAATGTCCATCGCCCCCAACGCAGGCGGCCTTTACAAAAACCTGACCGAATTGCGCCACACCACGGGCCAAGCCAAAAACAATTTCTTCAAAGCCTGGGGCTTTGACTATATATATGTAGAGGACGGTAACGATATCCCCTCTTTAATTAAAGCCTTTAGCCAAGTGAAAGATTGCTTATGCCCCACGGTAGTGCATATCCACACCTTAAAAGGCAAAGGCTGTAAAGAGGCCGAGCAAGACAAAGAAAAATTCCACTTTATTTTGCCCCACACCTTGGATGCCAAACCACAACCGCAAGAGCCGACTTATACGTCGGTCACGGTGGACTATTTGCTTCAAAAGCACGCGCAGGATTGGAAACTGGCCGTACTGTCGGCCGGCACGCCGGGGGCGTACGGCTTAACGCCGGATGTGCGCGCCAAACTGGGTAAAAATTATGTAGATGTGGGCATTGCCGAAGAACACGCCATTGCCATGATTTCCGGCCTGGCTAAAGGCGGGGCAAAGCCGGTTTTCCCGGTGCTCAGCTCGTTTTTACAGCGTACGTATGACCAATTAGTCCAAGATTTAGCACTTAATAACAACCCGGCCACCATCCTCGTATTTTGGGGCGCTATCACCGGCGGCGATGCCACCCACCAGGGGCTGTTTGACATTCCGCTCATTAGCAATATCCCTAATATGGTTTATTTAGCCCCGACTAACCAAGAGGAGTATTTGGCTATGCTTAACTGGTCCGTAGAGCAAAAAGCGCACCCCGTAGCCATTCGCGTACCGTTTGCCCCGCTTACGCACGCCGATGGCCCAGTGGACAGCGACTACAGCACCCTCAACACGTTCCAAGTAACACACAAAGGCACGCGCGTGGCGATTGTCGGCGCGGGTAGTTTTTACGAACTGGCTAAAAAAGCCCAGGCCGAAATTCAGCACACGCTGGGCATTGACGCTACGCTGATTAACCCGCGTTATGTGTCGGGCGTGGACGAAAAACTGCTAAGTGATTTACTGGCGGACCACGAACTGGTCATCACCTTAGAAGACGGCATTTTAGAAGGTGGGTTTGGGCAGAAAGTAGCGGCCTTTTACGGCCCGACAAAGATGAAAGTGCTTACGTTTGGCGCCGCCAAAGAATTTACGGACCGCGTGCCGCTAAACGAACTGTACGCGCGGTATCATTTGACACCCGCGCTGATTGCACAAGACGTCAAAAAAGTGCTGGCGTAAATTTTATTTGTTATAATAATTTTAGTTTTAAACCAGGAGGAACGAACACGCGCTAACTGGCGCACAACCTACAATTTCTAATCTGCTTTTGGAACCGTATGTAGAATACGGGGTTGCCGCATCTAGCGGCCCGTCTCAACGCCAAAATCAGCCAAATTTAGATGCAAATTTTTGGGCCTTATAACCCCAAAGATTTGCATCTAATGTTTGCCGTCTTACGACGGCAAACTACGGCTGTTGTATTTGGGAACCGTTGAGATGGCCCGGGTATAATAGCCGTTTTTACTTGGGCATAATAACATATATAAGAGGAAAAAATATGAAAAAATGCTTAAGTTTTACAATCTTCAAACGGGTAGGTCAGTCATTGCCTGACAATGCCCCGGTTAAGGGGCCTCTTGCCGCTTTTACCCTCATTGAATTATTGGTAGTTGTTTTAATTATCGGTATTTTGGCCGCAATAGCGTTGCCGCAATACCGTATGGCTGTTGCCAAAACCCGCTACAGCGAACTGATGATATTTGCCAATAACATTGCAAAAGCACAAGAACTATATTACCTTGCTAATGGGAAATATGCGGAGAAATTTGAAGATTTGGATATTTCCAGCGAAATAATTAGACCAGGTGGAGAATTAGGATTCACGGAAACTCGTGGTAACTGCTATTTATACGTAAATAATGAAGATACTACCACTCGCTATTATAAAAATCGCGTTAACTGCCGTTCAGACGTTACACGCAGTGGTACAGTTAATCTACATCAAATTTATTTACAACATTCCGACTTCCCCGGTCAACATGCTTGTATAGGTTACAATACCGATCTGAATTCTATGGCAAATAAACTATGCAAAAATTTAACAAATAATTCTACTCCTGTTACATTAGGAAGCACTTTGTTGTGGTTATTTAATTAAAAGATTGGCAAATCAGGGTTGAATGTGGCAAAATATAATTATGCCGCACGAAACACCCCAAATTATTGAAGCCGAAATTGTGCAAGACGTTAGCACCACAAACGCCAAGCGCGCCACGCTCTCGGGCGAGGTTTCCCCCGTGCGCGCGAACGAGCCTCCCTCTTGGCACACCCCCGGCGACCACGCCCGCCCGCAAGGCGACCGCGGCGGCCTGCTGGGCGGATTTTTAGTGCTTGCGCTGGGGCTTGTGGTAACGGTATTTGTGCTATTGGTTTCGGTTTGTATTGTCATTCCGTTTTCTATTTTGATGCGTTTGTTGGGCGTACACAAGCGCCCCTAAATTTGATATAATAAAAAAGTCAGTTAAACCCGCTTACCGATTTTGGAGAGGTGGCCGAGTGGTTTAAGGCACAGTCCTGGAAAGACTGCATACGGGAAACCGTATCGAGAGTTCGAATCTCTCCCTCTCCGCCAGTTTTCTTACTAAAACACGCTATTTCTTTGTTGCTCAAATGCTCGAATACCTCGGCGCTACCGCGCCGCTGCGCACAGTATACTTCGCATTTTCGCGCCTAGAACTAGCGTGTTTTATTTTGAAAACTCTTGCTCATCTATTTGTGGAAAAACTGGGGACTCTAAGACGGAAAAACGTTTCTCTCCCTCTCCGCCAGTTTTCTTCTTAAAAAGCCCTACTTCGTTGTTGCTCGTTTGGTCGGATACCTCCTAATGCGCCCGTGCCGCCAGTATTCCTCCCAAGCTCGCGCCTAGAATTAGGGCTTTTTATTTTGAAAACTCCCGCTATTGGAGTGTTTTTAATTTTGTAAAATATCCCTATGCAAACCCATTCGTCTGCGCATGAGCGCAAAACGCTGATTGTCATTATCTTAACGCTACTCACCATGATAGCGGAAATTGCGTTTGGGTATTTGTCACACTCTATGGCGCTACTGGCCGACGGCTACCACATGGGCACGCACGCCTTGGCGCTAGGGCTAAGCTATATTGCTTATATTTTTATCCGCAAATACAAAAACTCGCCGCGTTTTGCGCACGGTACGCAAAAAATTGGCACGCTTACGGCTTACACCAGCTCGCTTTTTTTGGGGATAACGGGCGTGTGGATTATTTGGGAAGCCGCAAGCCGCTTGTGGCACCCCGTGCACATTATTTTTAATGAGGCTATTTTAGTGGCGTTTATTGGCCTCACGGTCAACGCCGCATGCATTGCGGTTATGGAAACGGGCCACGCCAATGAGGCCCAAAAACACACCGATTACAACTTTAAAACCGCCTATTACCACATTTTGGCCGATCTGCTTACCTCTATATTAGCCATTTTGGCGCTGGTCATCGGCAAATACCTGGGGTGGACGTGTTTGGACGCACTCATTGGCCTATTAGGCGGCGCGCTGATTGTTAAATGGGCGGTAAAACTGCTCAAAGATACGGTGGCTATCCTTATAGATATGCAACCGGCCCCGTAAATTCCATTTCTTAGGACTTTTGGCCTAGGGTTGCTTTGGGCCTAAAAATAGTTGAATGCCTTAGTTGTTTTTTATACAAATAAGGTGTTGGATATTTATTAAGGAGAAACTATGTACAAGCACATACTTGTTTTATGGGTAGCCGGTTTATTTTCCTGCTCCTTGGCGCAAGCCGCACCCCAAGAGGACTTAAAAACTACCGTAGAAAACAAAGCGGAAACTACCCTGCAACAAACGGCGCAGGCCGCCCCTGTATTCGGCTCCGTAGAAGCCGTGTGGCAATTCATCAGCAATCCGCCCCATAACCGCGGTTTCCGCCCGCGCAGAATGTCACAAACCCGCACGCATGCCACGGCTGTTATCAGCGGCAACTTGGTTTTTATTCACGCAACTGCGGGGTTTGAACTCAATAGCGCGTTTACCAAACAGCCTAAAATCTTGGAATTAACATTTACCGCCATGGACGGAACAAAGGTAGCTTTGGAACCTTCCTACCAGCCGCTCAAACGTCACTGGGTAGTTGCCCGCATCAAAACTACCGCGGATTAAATGATCCTTCTGCTAAAGAAATCAGGCCACTACTTGGCCCGATTCTCTTTTACAAAATTTACCCTCAAAATAGTAAAATATAGGTAGGTTACGCGTGAAGTCACATCACGCAATTTAAAAGACCGAGGAAGAACTATGTTACCTAAAGCGTATGAACCGCAAGAAGTAGAAAAAAAACTCGCGGACAAATGGCAAGACGCCCACTTGTTCGCCGCTAAAGCAGACCCGACTAAAAAACCCTTTGTTATCGTTATTCCGCCGCCCAATATCACGGGGGCCCTACACATGGGGCACGCCAGCACCAACACCCTGCAAGACGTGCTCATCCGCGCGCACCGCATGTTTGGCGAGGACGCCTACTGGGTGCCCGGCACCGACCACGGCGGCATTGCCACGCAAAACGTCATTGAGAAAAAACTGGCCAAAGAACAGCACAAATCCCGCCACGACCTGGGCCGCGAAGAATTTGTCAAAGTCGTGTGGGATTGGTACAACGAATGTGGCAACGCCATTTACACCCAATTTCGCAAAATGGGTTGGGCCTTAGATTTAAGCGATATTCGCTTTACCATGGACGACAAACGCGCCCGCGCCGTGTATGAGTGCTTTAAACAATGGTGGGATAAAAAATACATTTACCGCGGCAAACGCCTGATTAACTGGTGCGTGCGCTGTTCCACCGCGCTCTCAGACATTGAAGTAGAACACCTGCCCGAAAACGGCCACCTGTGGCACCTGCGCTACAAAGGCGAGGATGGCAGCGACGGTATTGTCATTGCCACCACCCGCCCCGAAACCATTTACGCCGACGCCGCCATCGCCGTCAACCCCAAGGACAAACGCTTTGCCAGTATGGTGGGCAAAAAAGTCATCATTCCGCTAGCGGGCCGCGCCATTCCCATAATCGCCGACGAAGCTGTAGAAATGGAATTTGGAACCGGTGCTTTAAAAATCACGCCCGCGCACGACGCGACGGACTACGAAGTCGGCAAGCGCCACAACCTGCCCGTCATGACCGTGATTAACGACAAAGGCAAAATGGTCAACTGCCCCGAGAAATACTTAGGCATGGACCGCGACGCCTGCCGCAAACAAACCGTCAAAGATTTAGACGAAGCCGGCCTGCTTGTAAAAGAAGAAAAGTATAGTCACGCCGTATCCAAATGCTACCGTTGCGGTAGCCCCATTGAGCCGTTTATGAGCGAGCAGTGGTTTGTAAAAATGGACGAAATTGCCGCCCCGGCCATTAAAGCCGCCGAGTCCGGCGAGCTGGCTTTCCACCCCGCCAACTGGAAAAACCCCTTTTTAAATTGGCTTAAAAACATACAAGATTGGTGCATTTCGCGCCAAATTTGGTGGGGCCACCGCATCCCTGTGTGGTACTGCCGCGCGTGTAGCAAGAGCGGCCTTACGTTTGCGACCGATTTGCAAGGCAACGAACAACTGACCAAAGTGTCGTTTGAAGACGGCGCACAGCCCATTGTGTCTTTTGACAAACCCGCCGAGTGCCCCCACTGCCACGGGCACGATTTAGTGCAAGACCCCGATGTACTGGACACGTGGTTTTCATCCGCGTTGTGGCCCATGTCCGTCTTTGGCTGGCCAGAGAGTACGCCCGAAATGGCCCACTTTTACCCTACGTCTGTCATGGTAACCGGGTACGAAATTTTGTACCTGTGGGTAGCACGCATGGTGATGACGGGCTTAAATTTCACAGGCAAACTGCCGTTTAAAGACGTCTATTTAAATGGTATCATCCGCGATAAATCCGGCCAAAAGATGAGCAAATCTAAGGGCAACGTCATTGACCCCCTTGATATGACGGCCAAATACGGCACGGACGCGGTGCGCTTTTCACTTCTCATGCAAGCCGTGCCCAGCAAAGACATTCCGTATAGCGAAGAAAGCATCACGGGCGCGCGCAACTTCTGCAACAAGCTCTACAACGCCTCGCGCTTTATCCTCATGAACATGGAAGGCATTAAAGGGCCGCTGGCTATGCCTACCGAAGTCACGGAACTGGCCGACGTGTGGATTTTGGACCGCTTCACGCAAGCCATGCAAACCGCGCGCGAAGGGATTTTAAAATACAACTTGGCCTTATCTGCCAACACACTCTATCATTTCTTATGGGATGATTTTTGCGATTGGTACATTGAGCTGGCCAAGCAACGCTTCCAAACGAGCGAGAAAGAAAAAGTCATGGCGCTGTGCGTACACATTTTGTATAGCACGCTTAAAGCCCTGCACCCGTTCATCCCGTTTGTGACCGAAGAAATTGCCGCCAGTTTGCGGCCGTACGTGGGCGCGCAAGAGGAGTTTTTACTTAACGCCGCTTACCCCGTGCCTAACGACGCCTGGACAAATGAAAACGCGCAACGCCAAATGGCCGTGGTGCAAGGGATTACCAAGCAAATCCGCACCATTCGCAGTCAGTTCAACGTGCCCCCGGCTTTAAAGATTGCCGCCGTCATTTCCGCTAAGAACGAGCAAGATTTGCAAACCGTCCGCGCGTATGAAAGCTACATTAAACTCATGGCCAAGGTGGAAACTTTAACCGTGGGCGTAAACGAGCAAAAACCCAAGCAAACGGCCACCGCCACGTTTGAAAACTTGACGATTTACGTGCCGCTTACCGGGCTTATTGATTTTGAAAAAGAGCGCAAACGCTTGGAAAAAGATTTGGCACTGGCCAAGGCCAATATCGCCTCGCGCCAGGCGCGCCTTAGCCAAGAGAACTTCTTAAAACACGCGCCCAAAGAGCAAATTGAAAAAACCAAGGCCGAACTGGCCGCCGCCGAGCTTACACTGGCGCAAGTGACAGCTTCGCTAGAGGACTTGGCCTAATGAAAAAATTATTTGTGCCCCTGTTGTGTGCTTGCGCACTAAGCGCAAGCGCACAAGTGACGGACTATAAAATTGCCACCCAGTACAACAAGCAAACCGCTAAAGAGCAACTGACCAAACGCTTTAGCCACTACGTCACGTTTGATACACAATCTAGCAACGTTTCCGCCCAAACACCCAGCACGCCCGGCCAATTAAAACTGGCTAAGGAACTGGCCAAAGAGCTTAAAAAATACGGCGCAAAAAACGTGCGTGTGGACGGCCACGGCTTTGTAACGGCCGATATTCCCGCCACCAGTGAAAAACCCGCGCCGACGGTAGCGTTTATCGCCCATTTGGATACTGCGTTAGAAGCTTCCGGCCACAACGTCAAACCGCAAGTGCATAAAAATTATCAAGGTGGCGATATTGTGATTGCACAAAACCTCGTCATCAATCCGCAAAACTCGCCCCAACTGGCGCAAGCGCGCGGGCACGATATTATCACGGCCTCGGGCGGCACCTTGCTCGGTGCCGATGACAAAACCGGCGTGGCAATTATCATGACCCTCGTGCAATATTTGTACGACCACCCACAGCTTGCCCACGGCCCCGTCAAAATTGCTTTCACGCCCGACGAAGAAATTGGCACCGGCATTGAACACTTTGACGTTAAAAACTTTGGCGCCGATTATGCTTACACGATTGACGGCGGCGCACTGGGCGAACTGACCACCGAAACTTTTACGGGCAAAGCCTTTACAGCCGTGTTCACCGGGAGCCGCGCCGTGCACCCGGGCGCGGCCATGAACGCCCCGTTTGCCGATAACCTGTTAATGGCGGCCGATTTTCACACCCTGCTCCCGCGCCAAAACCGCCCGGAAACTACCTCGGGCCGGCGTGGGTATATCTATTTGGACACCCACACCACCCAGGGCGACACGACCACCGTCACCGGCATTGTGCGCGCATTTAGTGACGACGATATGAACGCCTTGCTCAGCCAGTTAAATAACGCGTTGCTCACCGTTAAATCCATGCACAACAAAGGACACGCCACCTTGCAAGTGACCGACCAATACCGCAATTTTAAAGAGAAACTCCCCCCGCAAATGATTACGCTCGCCCAGCAGGCCATGCAACAAGAAGACATTAAACCCGTGTTGCACGCGGCGCGCGGCGGCACGGACGGAAGCACGCTTTCGTTTATGGGGCTCCCCACGCCCGACCTGTTTGCCGGGCAGTTCAACATTCATAGCGAGCGCGAATATGCCGACGTGGACGTGATGGAAGCCAGCCTGCGCACGGCGCTAAGGCTAGTTAGTTTGTGGGGCATGCAAGGGAAATAATTTAATTGGGTTTAAGCCATTTACACAGCCGTTGCCCGCGGGCGTCGTATGCGGTACATGAGTAAACTGAGCCGTCTTGTGTAAAAGTTATCATTAAATGCAAATCCACTTGATCCGTGGCAGAGGAACAAGTTTTTCCTTCGGCACAATACCTTAAAGTAATGATACTAACGTCACATTTAGCATCAATACCTATATTCCCCGGCTTACAAGAACCCAATTCATTTTTACAACCTCCTCTTAACATACTACACAATTTACTGGCGTCAATATCCAATTTTCTCAAATCGCCACTCCACGTGCCGTTAGCCAGGTAATAAACTTTTTTGGCTTTAGCAATATTGTTAATCAGCGGCAAATACGTGGAAATAATACTTTTATCCACGGCAAACTGATACTGCGGCACAGCCACCGCCGCCAAAATGCCAATAATCAGCACAACAACTAAGAGCTCAATGAGGGTAAATGCGTTGTTATGTAGGTTGGGCTTAGCCCAACAATGAGCCGCCTCTTTGCCATTTTGTTTATCAAAGGTCAAAAAGCTCTCTTCGGCGGGGGAACCCCGCCCTACATTTAATACAACCTTGTTATCTTTCATTTTAGTTTCTCCTGTGTACTGTATACTAGGAGTGTACCAAAAAAAAAAAACAAATCAAGTAAAAGTTCGGGTCACTTTTCCCCCCTCTCTGCGGTGCTGACGCACTCGTTCTCCCCCTCCAGGGGGGAGAGTCTCAGCAAATAATGTAGTACAAAGTCTGTACCCTGATTTATCCCAAGCCTGTAGAGCAGTCAATACTTCCCCAAGCATCGGGTACAATAGCGGATAAGATGATTTTTCAGATTAGCAGAAAATTAAATGTCGTTCGTGATATCACCGCGTACAATTTCCAGTACCCTGATTTGTCAAAATCAAACAAGGTTGCACCGTAAGTTGAGCGTGGCGTACGTCTGCCGGACGGCGCAAAGCGCCGCAAGTACGCGAGCGAAAGTCGGTGCAAGATTGGAAGATTTTGACAAATCGTGGGTCCACGTATCAATGTGCATCACAGGGGTCGTTTAAACGCAACTTCACACCCGCCGTTTATCAAGGGGCCCACTCTCTATTTAGGCCCAAATTCCCTTGCACAGCCCAAAAAAATCTTATTACAATACAAATATACTAATTTGCTAGGAGCTAAATTATGATAAAACTTTCACGTTTACTGAGTATGTTTTTAGTCGGTGTATTTTTCTTTATTTCGCCTTGTTTACAAGCGGGGCCGATTAACCGCCGCCCCGAAAATGGCCCCTTGGCCGCCAAATACCGGCCGGTGCTTATGGAGCGTTTCTTAAAATACACCACGTACGACAGCCAAAGCTCCAACGACCAAGATATCACGCCCGAGCAAATTGAAACCGCCCAAAAACTCTACGCTGAAATTGAGCCGCTGGGCTTCCCCTCCCTGCTGACCGAGCACTACTATATTTATGTGGAAATCCCCTCTAACGTGGACCACCCTACCCCGGTGCTGGGCTTTAGCTCTCACTACGACACCACGCCCGACATTGCCGGCAAAAACATCAAAGCCAACGTCATTAAAAAGTATGACGGCAAACCGATTGTGCTTAAAAACGGGCACGTCATTAACTTTGAAACAGACCCGTACTTACAGCAAATGGTGGGAAAAACCATTGTCACGTCCGACGGTACCACCATGCTCTCCGGCGACGATAAAGCCGGCGTTTCCATCATGGTAACGCTCCTGCAAACTTTAAAAGAAAACCCGCAAATCAAACACGGCAAAGTGCAAATTGTCATTACGCCTAACGAAGACGTGGGCCGCAGTGCTGATTATATTGAAGAAACCCCCTACCGCCCCGACATTGCATTTGACTTTGACGGCAAAGTAAACGGCGACGTAACCGTGGGCAACTTCAACGCCGAAAAAGTGATCTACCGCGTTAAAGGCGTCAACGGGCACCAATCTCACGCGGCCGAAAACGGATACCGCAACGCCTGGAAACCCGCGTGCGAACTGGGTGCCGTTTGCGCCCAAGAAGCCTGGCTACCCAACCGCAGTAGCGGCGGCCAAGGCTATGCCGAACTGCACCACATGAGCATGGTAAACGGCCAAATGAGCGAGGCGGAGTTGGACTTCCGCTTGCGTTCCTTTAAACAAAGTGACATTGACCAATGGAAAAAATTTGCCCAACAAAAGGCGGACCATATTGCCAAAAAATACGACGTGCAAATTGAACGCCAAGTATTTAAGCAATACCAAAACGTGGCCGAAAATATCCACCCGCAAACGCGCGCCGTGGCCCAAAATGCCTTGCGCCGCGCCGGGGTAACGCCCAACTTTAAGGAAGAACGCGCCGGCACCACCGCCAGTATGCTGATGCTGAAACTGGGCAACGGGGCCTACACCATTTTCACGGGCCAACAAAACGCGCATAACTTTACCGAGTGGCTCAGCGAAGAAGATATGTTTAAATCGTACTGGGTGGCGCTCAATATGATTGACGAGGTGGTCACGTTACGCAACCCCGACGAGCAACTACTCCCCACCCCCTTGCGTAAAATGCACCCGGCCGAAAAATAACTATGCAGATTCTAATCGCCACGGGCAACGCGCATAAACTTAGGGAACTAAGCCGCGTGTTGCCCGCTGTTTTGCCCAGCGGCGAAAAAATTGAATACAAAAGTTTGGCTGATTTTCATCTTACCCTGCCCGAAGAAACCGGCACTACCTTAGAAGAAAACGCCCGCTTAAAAGCTGTGTACGCCGCTAAACAAAGCGGGTTGCCTGCACTGTCCGACGATACGGGGCTGGAAGTTGATTGTTTGGGCGGTGCCCCCGGCGTGCATACCGCGCGCTACGCCGGCGACGCGTGCGACACACAAGCCAATAACCAAAAACTTTTGCGCGCCTTACGCGGCGTGCCCATGAATAAACGCGCGGCGCGTTTTGTAACGGTGGCGTGCCTGGCCTGGCCCGACGGAAAAATCCAATTATTTGAAGGCGTATGCGCGGGCCACATTGCGCTTGATTACCACGGCACCCACGGTTTTGGCTACGACCCGATTTTTGTGGTGGACGAACTGGGCAAATGTTTTGCCGAGCTGACGGCCGACGAAAAAAACGCCGTCTCCCACCGGGGCCGTGCGTTTAGGAAAGTAAAAGCGTTTTTGGCAAGTCTTTAAATTACGGCGTAAAATATTGTTCTATTACTTCACACAACCGTTTGCCGCGGTTATCTCCATAAGAACAAGAGGTTAATTTTTCGTCAGCATATTTAAATGCAGCTCTAAATACTCGCGTTTCCCCATCGCAATTGCTCCCGTCCTCGGTAGCTTTGCCGTTGGGGCACAAAACGAGGAATGCGTTCCCAAAGGACTGCTGACTAGAAGCAGAGTTAATAATTTTATAGTTATAAGTACAATTAAACAAATCATTTTCGGTGGTTGCACCTTTTATAGAGGGGCAAACCTTACTAATATCTATATCCAAGTCCGTCAATTTGGGGGCATATTCCCCGTGCGCCAAATAATACACTTTTTGTGCTTTTATGAGGCTTTGCATCAGGGGCAAATAAGTAGCTAAATGAGATTTATCCACCGCCAACTTATACTGCGGCAGTGCCACCGCCGCCAAAATACCAATAATTAAAACCACCACCAATAATTCAATCAGCGTAAAGCCTGCGCGCTGTTTATGTAGGTTGGGCTGTGCCCAACAATAAGCCGCCTCTTTGCCGATTTGTTTATCAAAGGTCAAAAACCCCTTTTCGGCGGGGCAACCCCGCCCTACATGGATTACAGCCTTGTTATCTTTCATTTTAGTTTCTCCTGGGAACGGTATATCCGTAGTGTACCAAAAAAAAAAAACAAGTCAAGGCCCAGAGCCTGGGCACCCAATATCCGCGACGAACGCAAAGCCAAAAACTTTCGGTTAACACCCGCGAGAGGCACAGCAAAAGTTGGGAACATAAAAAAGCACCCGCATAACGGGTGCTTTTTACAATAAGGTTTACTCGTTATTTATCCGCAATGCGCGGGAAAAGCGGCGCATATTTTTCTATCGGCCCGGCCTGTAACCGGCGCGTCATTTCTTCCCCTACCGTCGGCATAAAAGGCGTAATCCACTGGGCCGTTTGGCGTTGGCACGCAATAAGCTCTAGCAAAATCTTCTTGGCGCCTTCGGGGTCGGTCTTGGCCATTTCCCAGGGTTTGGTGTCGGCCACGCGCTTGTTCAAATCGGCACTGTAGCCGTAAATCAGCTCCAATACTTTATCAAACGCCAGTTCCTCATACGCGCGGTCAATGGCACTTTGCGTATCGGCGATTTTTTGTGCCAACTCGTCGGGCAACGCAATTTGCGCGGGAATATCGGGCTGTTGTTTAGCCAGCATATTGAGCGTGCGCGATAAGAGATTGCCAATGTTGTTAGCCAAATCGGCATTGTAGCGGTTTTTAAAACTGGTCATAGAGAAATCGCCGTCCTGCCCAAAAGGCACTTCGCGAAACAAAAACGCGCGCACCGGGTCCACGCCGTACTGGGCGCCCAGCTCGGCGGGGTCAATCACGTTGCCAAGCGTCTTAGACATCTTTTCCCCTTCTACCGTCCACCACCCGTGTGCAAACACTTTTTGCGGCAAGGGTAAACCTAAGGCCATCAGCACGGCGGGCCAAATTACACTGTGAAAACGGAAGATTTCTTTGCCCACCAGGTGCAAATCGGCCGGCCACAAATCTTCAAATTTCTCGGCTTTGATTAAAGCCAGTTTTTCCGCATGTTCGGCCTTATCGCCGTCGCACAAAAACGTGCCGGCCCCGGCGGCGGAAATATAGTTGATGAGCGCATCAAACCACACATAAATGGTGTGGGCGGGGTTACTTTTAACGGGCACGCCCCATTTTACTTTGGTGCGCGTGACGGACAGGTCGCGAAGGCCGCCTTTGACAAAGTTGATAATTTCGTTTTGGCGGTATTTGGGCGAGAGAAACTGCGGGTGTTCTTCGTAGTATTTTAAGAGGGGTTTTTCATAGCGAGAGAGTTTGAAGAAATACGTTTCTTCGTGCACCTCGGTTAAGGGTTTTTTGTGCACGGGGCAGATACCGCCTTCCAGCATTTCGCTTTCGTCATAGTATTGTTCGCAAGACACACAGTACTTGCCCGAGTACGAACCCAAATAGATATCCCCGCTTTGGAGGAGTTTTTCAAAAATGGCTTGCACCACGTGCTCGTGCGCGGGGTCGGTGGTGCGGATAAAAGAGTCGTAGGAAATGTTAAGCGTTTTCCACAGGGCGCGGTACTTGGCGGACACTTCGTCGGTCCACGCCTTGGGCGACACACCTTTGGCAGCGGCCGATTTTTCAATGTTGGCGCCGTGCTCATCGGTACCGGTTAAGAAACGCACGGGCACGCCTTTTTGGCGGTAATGGCGGGCCAAAATATCGCATGCAATCGTCGTATACGCGTGGCCGAGGTGCGGCACAGAGTTTACATAGTAGATTGGGGTTGTAATATATTTAATTTTGTTCATAAAATACCTCTTAAATTTTTACATCCAGCCCGTCTAGGCTCATCAGCGCGGTTTCCAGCACTAACGCGGGCGACACATTGCGCCCGATACTGCGTTTATAATTTTCAAATTGCTTAAGCGTACGTTGCAACAACCCGCGCTCCCCCTCACTACACGCGGCCCATTTTTCGTGCAACGCCGTTATCAAAATATCCAGCACGGCCTGCGCCTCTTTGCGCGCGGTAGCCGCCGTGCGCGAGAGTTGCCCCGCCACTTGTGCCGGGCCGCTGGGCGTACCAAAGCCGCCGCTTTCTAACAGTTCCAACGCTTCGGCCGCCTCTAACGCGCCGGAGACACTCCCCCCGCTATAGCGCGCCGCGCGGGTGGGCTGTGCCACTTCGGGCGCGTGGGTTGTGAGTAGCCGGGCCACATCTGGCTCGCCCAGGGGGGCAAACAGCACCGGCTGACAGCGCGATAAAATCGTCGGGAGCATGGTGGCCCGCTTGGACGTAATCAAAATCCACACGGTTTTGGCGGGCGGCTCTTCAATAAATTTCAGTAGTGCATTGGCCGCCGCACCTTGCATGGTTTGCGCCTGATCCACCACCAGCACTTTCCAGCCCGAACGGACGGCCTTTTGCTGGGATTTAGCGGCCACGTTACGCACGGTGTCCACGCTTAGATGCTGTTGCTTTTCAATTTCTTTTTCCAAATCTTCTTCGTCGGCGGTGGCTTTTAAATTCAGCCGCGCCTGATAGATAAAATCCACCAGGGTAACGTCGGGGTGGGTGCCTTTGTCAATAGCCAGGCAACTGGGGCACGCGCCGCAAGCCTCGCCATTTTGGCGGGCAAAAATGTCCTCACAATTAAGGGCCTTGGCAAACTCCAGCGCGGCTTTTTTCTTGCCCACGCCTTCCGGCCCGCTAAAAAGAAGCGCCCCCGGCGCGCGGCCTTGGCGCACGAGTTTTTGTAAATAACTTACGGCCTTGGGCTGGCCTAAAATATCACGTAGCATTAGTCTATAATTTTGTGCTTATGCAAGAGTTCCACCACTTCGGCCTGAATGACATCTACATTTTTATCGGCGTCAATGAGGTGCGCGTTTTTGGTTTTCTTTGTCAGTTCCAAATACCCTTTGCGCATTTTCTGCCGGAACGAAATATCCTCTTTTTCCAAGCGGTCCGAATATAAGTACTCGCCGCGCTGGGTGAAGTACTTGTCCGACATTAAAAACACAAGGGTCAAATCGGGCACTAAGCCCAGGGTGGCAATTTTGTTTAAGGTGTCAATCATTTTCAGGTCAATGTTGCGCCCATACCCCTGATACGCACAGGTGGACATGGTGTAACGCTCACAAATAACAATTTTGCCTTCTTCCAGTGCGGGTAAAATTTTCTCTTGCGTGTGTTGCGCGCGCGAGGCCTCGTACAAAAAAAGCTCGGCCATGGGGCGCACGTCCAGGTTAGGTTCCAGGACGATTTGGCGTATCTTTTCGGCCGTGTCCGTACCGCCGGGCTCACGCGTGAGGAGCACGTCTTTGCCGTGCTCTAAAAGCGTGTTTAACAGCATTTTGGCTTGGGTAGATTTGCCGCAACGGTCCGGCCCTTCTAATACGATAAACTTACCTTTCATTACTTAATACCTTCTTGGGAAGTGACAATTTGCATCTGCGGCTTGGGGCCGTGGACCCACGTGCCGGCTTTGGCTTGCTGTAAAAGGGGCTCCAACTTGCCTTGCGCTTGCAAAATAAAGTCCACTATTTCGCGCCAGGCCCCGTCGCCCCCGGCGCGCTTGGTTATGTAGTGCACGTTTTGTTTGACTACGTCCAGCGCACCCGGCACGGTGGCGGCAAAACCTACTTGAAGTAGCAAGGGTAAATCGGTAATATCGTCGCCAATGTAGCAGACTTCCTGCGGGGTGAGGTGCTCTTTTTCAAGCACTTCTTGCAACGGGCCCAGCTTACTTAAAAACCCCTGGTACATATAGCTAAAACCTAAATTTTGGGCGCGCTCCACGGTGGTGGCATGGCGGCGGCCCGTGATGATGCCCAGTTTAATGCCCACGCTGTGGCAGAGCATGGCGGCAATACCGTCTTGCGTGTGGAACGACTTAATTTCTTCTATGTTCCCGCCCGGCGCTACAAAAAAGTTGACCTTACCGTCGGTTAAAATACCGTCCACGTCGGTCAAAATCAGTTTGATATTTTTGGCACGTTGCGTTGCGTTTTGCATAATGACTCCTGCGTTGTTTACATTATATCAAATTAAGGCCCTCAAAAGGGCACGTCGGCTTCAAAGTGTTCTATAACCTGTGCGGCAAATGCCTCCAACCCCAGGTTGGAAAATTCTTTTTCACAAACCGTTTGCGCCCCCTG
>JBGUOO010000008.1:0-73507 GCA_045129775.1 Elusimicrobiaceae bacterium | reverse complement strand
AGGCATAGTAACTATGCCAAGCAAAAAAAGAATGTAATAGCCCAAAAGGACGCGGCCCAAAGGGTTTAGCCGTTTTTGAGTTCGGCTTTGTTAAAAAAGTTTGTCAATGACTACATTGCCCGCACTTTTTTGCCGCGCCTCACGATACAAAAACGGCTAAACGCAAAGAGCAATTAGAACTTCTTGCTAACCCTTGGCGAAATGCTTTGATTTTGACAAATCAGGGTACTGAACATTCTACGCGGTGATGTTACGGCCCAACTTTTCCCCGCAAACTAAATACAAATTTGAAAAATCAGCTAGCTTTCAGTTCTTTTCGGTGATATCACGGACAGCATTTTGTTTTTTCTTTCCTTTTATTGTTGCCGTTGTAGGTCAGGCACTGCCTGACAATGCCCCGGCGGGGCATCTTGTTGTTTCTTGTCGTTAAAAAATCAGCCCCAACTTTTGGTTGACTTGTTTTTTTTTTTTGGTACACTCCTAGTATACAGTACACAGGAGAAAATAAAATGAAAGATAACAAGGTTATATTGAATGTAGAGCGGGGTTTCCCCGCCGAAGAGGGGTTTTTGCTCTTTGATAAGCAAACCGGCAAAGAGGCGGCTAATTGTTGGGCCAAGCCCAACCTACATAACAACGCGTTTACGCTGATTGAATTGTTGGTAGTGGTTTTAATTATCGGCATTTTAGCGGCCGTTGCCATACCTCAGTATCAATATGCCGTACTCAAAGCACATTTTAGCAAGACGTTACAAGTAGCGCAAAATTTACGCAAAGGGGCGGAATTATACTATCTGCAACATGGGGAGTATAAGGATAACCTGGTGAAAGGATTGGATATTGACTATTCAGATGTATGTACGGGGGCGGGGAATGCCCTCATATGTGAAGAGGACTTTTTAATTGATATGGACAACGGATTCCTTGAAATTTGGTATTCCCCGCTTTTTAAACCGGGTGTAACTCGGGAGCAAAGAGATGAATTATTTGCAAAATCTCCTGCGGATAAACGTTTTGCTTTATTTATTTATTTTTCTCATCATCCCACATTACCTAATAAAATTACCTGTGAGGATCGTGGGAATAAAGACTTATGCCTCAAATTATTGCAAGGGTTTTCTTCTTAATGTGATAGAGCACTAAACTTTGGTATTTTATATTATAGGTTGTGTGCATAAATGCAACATCGCATCCGCTGTGTTGCTAGGGTGCAGAGGTTTACTTTAGTTTAATCTTACTCATCATGTCGTACATAATGATACTGGCCGCGGCCGACGCATTTAAGCTATCCACCCCGCCTAATTGTTTCTGCTCAATAGAAACAATTTCGTCGCAATTTTCGGCGGTTTTTTCGCGGATACCAAACCCTTCCGAGCCGATAACTAGCACGGCGGGCGAATTATACTGCACTTTGTGAATCGGTTTGCCGGCCATATCGGCACCGTAAATCCAAAAGCCTTCTTCTTTCAGGTCCGTAATGGCGGCGGATAAATTGGCTACTTCCACTAAGTTTACGTTTTCAATGGCGCCGCACGCCACTTTATACACGGCAGGCGTAATGCCCACGGTGCGGCGGTTAGGCAAGATAATGGTGGAAAAGCCCAAACACGCGGCACTGCGGATAATGGCGCCCAAGTTTTGTGGGTCGGTCATTTCGTCCACGGCCAGCCACAGTTCGTCTTTTTTGCCGTCGGCCTCGTAAATGGCGGTAGAAAGTTTCATCAGTTTAACGGGTTGCACCTTGGCCATAATACCTTGGTGGTTGGCACCCCCGGTCAAGCGGTCCAAGACTTTATTTTCAATGCGGTCAATACGCACGTTGGTGCGTTTGGCCAAGCGGATGATTTCTTCCACGGTGCGGTGCCCGGCCTTACTGTCGGACACATAAAGCTGGGTGACGTTGCGCTTTTTGCTTTTAAGCGCTTCCATCACGGGGTGGATGCCGTAAATAATGTCTTGGTTGTCTTGCATAAAATTCCTCCGGGCGTGTTAGCCGATTTGGGCCGAGCCGAAACTCATGCCCACTTCCAGCGCCGCTTTTACTTCGGCACCGTGCGGGTCCACGCGTTTTAGGTGGGCAATGGCGTCGGCAATTTTCACTTCGGCCATGGCAAAGCTCTTAAACGAGGCCATATACCCAAACTTGCCTTCTAGCACCATGTCCAGCGCCTTGGCGCCGTACAAGGTGGAAAGCCAGCGGTCAAACGCCGTGGGCGTGCCGCCGCGCTGGGTGTGGCCCAGTACGCACGCGCGCGATTCAATGCCGGTGCGCTGTTCAATCATATCGCTAAGTTTATAAGCAATGCCGCCCAGGCGGATGGCGTCGGTACTGCCGGCCACGGTGCGGGCTACGGCCAGTTCGCCTTTTTCGTTTTTGGCGCCTTCGGCCGCTACCACAATGCTAAATGTTTTACCGCGGCGTTTGCGGTTTAAAATGTATTCTACAATTACGTCGTCGTTGTAGGGGATTTCGGGGATGAGCACAATGTCGCCCCCGCCCGCTAAGGCCGAGCGCAACGCAATCCACCCCGCATAGCGCCCCATGGTTTCCACAATCATCACGCGGTGGTGACTTTGCGCCGTGGTGTGCAGACGGTCAATGGCCTCGGTAGCAATATGCAGGGCCGAGTCAAAGCCAAAGGTTTGGTCGGTGGCGTCCAGGTCGTTATCAATGGTTTTGGGCACCGCCACAATGGGCATGCCCAGTTCTACAAATTGTTGGGACATGTGAAGCGTGCCGTCCCCGCCGATAGTAATCAGGGCGTCCAGTTCGCGCTCTTTAAAATTGTGCAAGGCTACGGAAGAAACGTCGCGCGGGTTTTCGGGCGTGCCGAAGGGGGCCAGGGTGTATTTAAACGGGTTAGCAATGTTGCTGGTGCCCAAAATGGTGCCGCCCAAGGTTAAAATGCCCGAAACGGTTTCGTTGGTGATTTTAAAAATATCGTTACGCACCAGGCCGTCAAACCCGTTGCGTACGCCAAATACTTCAATGCCGTGTCCCAGTGCGTTTTTAGCTACTGCGCGTACGACGGCGTTGAGGCCGGGGCAATCGCCCCCGGCGGTTAAAATGCCAATACGTTTAATCGTCATTTGTTTTCTCCCGGTTTATAAAGGTACACAATTTTGCGGTTGGCGCGGTCGCGCAGGGTTTGCACGCGGAAAACAACGCTGTCAATTACCCACTTAGGGGTAGAAGCGCCCGCCGTAATAAAAATCCGTTTGGCCCGGGTGACTAATTTTTCGTTTAGTTCATCCTCGGTTTCCACGTGTTGCACGTGGGGGCAAAGCCCTTGGCACAGCTGTGCTAAGCGCACGGTATTGGCGCTGTGTTTGCCGCCAACTACCACCACTAAATCCGCATTTTTGGCTTGTTCTATGGTTTCTTTTTGGCGGTCTTTGGTGGGTTGGCAAATGGTGTTGGAAATTTGGCACACGTCGGCATGTTTTTTGATTTCTTCGGCAATTTCGTAGAAAGTGCTTTCTGGCTGGGTGGTTTGGCTAACGACATTTACCTTTTCAAAGTGCGGGAGTGACTTGGCCTCTTGCAAATTGGATACCACATCACAACGGCCTTGCGTATAGCCGATTAGACCAATTACTTCGGCGTGTTCTTTGTCGCCCACAATGACGGTGTGATACTCTTGCACGGCAAACTTGGCAATAATATTTTGCGCGTGTTTGACTAGCGGGCAGGTAGCATCTACAAAAGGGATTTCACAGCTTTCAATGCGGCGTTGTAAATCGGGCGTGATGCCGTGTGCCCGGATGACCAGCACCCCGCGTTTATCCACGGCGTCTTCGGGGTTGTTAATGGCCTGAATTTGGCGCATTTCCAACATAGCCGTCACTTGTTTATTGTGAATCAGCGGCCCCAGGGTATAAATAGGCCGTTTGCGGGCGGCTTCCAGCGCTACCACCTGGTCGATGGCGTGCTTGACGCCGGGGCAAAAGCCGGCAGATTTGGCGACAATGATATTGGGCTTTTTAGGCATATATACATTATAGCATTTGGGGACACGAAGTAACAGTTTCCACATTTGGCCTATCTAAGGCCGACTTTCGCTCGCGTACCTGCGGTGCTTTGCACCGTCCGCAGGACGTACGCCACGCCCAACATGCGGCCTTACCTAGGCTCAAATCTGAAAACACGTCCGTCCCTTTGTTTTGCCGTGCACACTTTTATTTTTTGTAGTAGTTTGGCCGTTGTAAAATAAAAAAACCTTGATTTGTTTTTTTTTTTTGGTAGATTTGAGGTATAACGAAAGATAATTCTGTATAAATGGAGGAGTACGCGGTATGAAAGAAAGTTGTTTGCAAGGTTGTTTTTGCTCAAAAGCAGGTTTTACGCTTATTGAATTATTGGTAGTTGTTCTTATCATTGGCATATTGGCGGCGGTAGCGTTGCCGCAGTATCAAAAAGCGGTGGCCAAGTCCCGCATTACGCAATTATTAGTTCGGGCCGATGCTATTTATAAAGCGTCGCAAGTGTATTATTTAGCAAATGGGGAATACCCTACGGACTTACGGGATTTAGACTTAGGGGTAGAAGCCGCCGGTGCTACCTATGGCAAAACGACCATAAGTAATGGTGACCATGTAGGCATTATTTATGATGGGGATGCTGCTGGGATACGGTGTGCTGTAACAAATGGAACGAAGGTGTGGTGTACAGATATTGACTATGCTATTTTTATTGAGCTACAAACCGGCAAACGTTGGTGCCGTAACCGTAGCGGAAGCAAATTAGCGGGGGAAGTATGCCGTTCTATGGCCGTTGGCGAAGGAGAAGGTACGAGCACGAGTTATAAGGATTACCCGCTTAATTAACTATTACAAAATCATCATACTGTCGCCAAAGGAGTAAAAACGATACTTCTTGGCGACAGCTTGCAAATACGCCTCGTAAATAAAATCTTCGCCCGCAAAGGCCGAAGTCATGCACAGGGGCGTAGAATCGGGGAAGTGAAAATTGGTAATCAGGCAATCAATGGCTTTAAATTGATAGCCGGGGTAAATAAACAAATCGGTCCATTTTTTACCAGCGTGGGTAATGTGGTTTTCGTCTGTGAAACTCTCCAGCGTGCGTGTGGATGTTGTGCCGCACGAAAACACCCGCTTGCCCGCCGCGCGTACAGCGTTTAACGTGTCTGCGGTTTCCTGTGAAATTTCGCCCAGTTCGGCCAGCATTTTGTGTTCTTGCGGCTCGCCGCGCAAGGGCTTAAACGTGCCCCACCCTACGTGCAAGGTAATGTAGCAAATCTTCACGCCTTTGTCTGTTAACTTTTGCAAAAGTTCGGGTGTAAAGTGAAAGCCTGCCGTCGGCGCCGCGATAGACCCCTCATACTTAGCATACACGGTTTGATAGCGCTCTTTATCGGTCTCAATGCTGGCCGAAAGGCCGCTATGCTTACGGGCTTTTTCAATATATTGCGGCAGTGGCATCAGGCCATGCGTGTGGCAAAAGGGCAAAATATCCTCGTGATTAAACTCCAGTAAAAACTCTTTGTTTTCCGTGGTGCCCAGCATTTTGCCTTGTAAGCCGTCTCCGAAATCTAGCGTAAGCCCCTCTTTATACTCGTGCGTGAGCACAGCCCACACGTTGGGCTGTTGCATGGGGCGCACGAGCAAAATTTCCACTTTTCCACCCGTCGGTTTACGGGCAAAAAGTTTGGCGGGGAACACTTTGGTGTTGTTAATGACCAGCGCGTCGCCGGGGTTAAAGTATTCGTGGATATCGCGGAAAATGCGGTGTTCAATGGTGTGCGTGTCCCGGTGCAGTACCATTTGGCGCGAAGAATCGCGCGGGGTGGCGGGTTGTTTTGCAATCAAAGGGTCTAAGTCTAGTTTTTTAAATCGTTCAAATGCCATAGGTTTACCTAAATTGGGAAAGGGTGCTCCCCGGATAATAATGTTTTAAAATTTGTTTGTAATTGTAATTTTGCTTGGCCATGCCGTGCGCGCCGTCCTGACACATGCCAATGCCGTGACCATAGCCGTGGCCTTCCAGGTGCACTTTGGTGGTGCCAACGGAAATTTTAGTGAGCTTGCAACTGCGTATGCCGGTAGCCGCGCGGAAAGACGCACATAGCACCGTTTTACTGCCGCCGGAGGTTTTAAGCGTTAAATAACTGGCGCGCCCGGTGCTTGTTTTTTTAGCTACTTTAATGCTTTTTAAGCTACCCTTTAAACCTTGGCTTTTGGCAAAGCGCTCAGCGGATGATTTGGTGATATCCTGTTTAAAAGTGTAACTTTTGGAGTGGGAATCAAACTTGCACGTATTGCCGGCAAGCGGTTTTATGTTGGGTGCTTTTTGGTTCCAAATGCTTACGTGGTCCGTACCGCCGCCGCAGTTGCCGTGGTAATAGGTAAAAAACAGTTCGCCTTTGTAGGCAAGCACTTGGCCGCGGGTTTGGTCCACGGCTTTTTTAACCGAGTCCTGCACGGTGGCACTACCTTTGTACATTTGGCTGCGTACGTCGGCAAACAAGTCAAAGGGCTCATTGGCTTTTTTCTCAATAGATTTAAGTGTATAGGTGCGTGCGGCCACAGCTTGCGCTTTTAGGGCTTCCAGCGCCCAGGTGGGGTGCATTTCATAAGGCAGTACGCCGTATAAATAATTTTCCAACGGCGTATATTCCACGATGTTAAACGAGGTTTTACCCGGTAGCACGTACAAAGTGCCCGTATAAGCTACTTTATCAATTTCCAATTTGGTGCCGTTTACGGGGGCAATGATAATCGGCTTGGCTGAAACGAGCGTGCCCGCTTGCACTTGTCCGTTTTTATGGGTTTTTACGGATAACGTACCGCCTTTGGAAATTTTGTACTTTTTGGATAAATCTTGCGTGTAAACATTTACGCGCCCCGAGTGTTTTATATACGTAGATTTGCTGTTTTCCACAATCAGAACGCGCACCGTACGGTCCGGCTTGGCGGGTGCGGCCACGGGCGCTTGGGCGGCGGTTTCTTCTTCGTCTTCCAGTACAGACGGGCGGCCCAAATCGGCGCTCACCGGCGGTAAGTTGGCTGTTACGGTGGGTAATTTATCCCCTTGCGTGGTGGCAGACGGCACCGCACAGGCGCCTAATGTAAAAGCCAAACAAGCGGTAAACAAGGGGGAAAATTTCATACTAAAACAAAAGCTCTTGGGCGATTTTGCGGCCCAGGTGTTCGTACGCTTTGCGCGTAGCCACGCGCCCGCGCGGGGTGCGGGCAATAAACCCGGCTTTGATTAAAAACGGCTCAATGACGTCGGTTAATGTGTCCACCGATTCGCTAACGGCAATGGCCAAGTTTTCCACACCCACCGGCCCGCCCGAGAATCGGTCAATCAGCGCCTCCAAAATGCGCTTGTCCACACTGTCTAAGCCTTCGTTATCAATGTCCAACGAGTCCATGGCCGTGGTGGCAATTTCGTGCGTGATAACGCCTTGGCCTTTGACTTGCGCAAAGTCGCGCGCGCGGCGCAATAGGCGGTTGGCAATACGCGGCGTTCCGCGCGAGCGTTTAGCCAGTTCGGTAAGGCCGGCGCGGTCGGCCTCAATGTTTAGGAGGCGTGCCGAACGCGCTAAAATATCGGTAATTTCGGGCACTTCGTAAAAGCCTAAATTAAACACAATGCCAAAGCGGTCACGAAGCGGCCCGGTAAGCAGGCCCGAACGGGTAGTTGCACCCACCAATGTAAAGTGCGGCACCGCCAGTTTTAAGGTGGTGGAACCGGCGCCTTTGCCGGTGTTAATAAAAAACGTAAAATCTTCCATGGCCGGGTATAATGCTTCCTCCACGGCGGGGTTTAAGCGGTGGATTTCGTCAATAAACAAAATGTCCCCTTCGGCCAGTTCGGTAGTGAGCATGGCGGCCAAATCGCCGGGGCGGGCAAGCACAGGGCCCGAAGTTACTTTAATGTTTACGCCCAACTCTTTGGCTAAAATGTTGGCTAACGTGGTTTTGCCCAGGCCGGGCGGCGCGTAAAACAAACAATGGTCCAGCGCCTCTTTGCGGGATTTGGCGGCCTGGATAAAAATGCGTAAATTTTCTTTGAGTTTTTCCTGGCCGACAAATTCGTCCAGGGTAGTGGGGCGCAAAGCGGCTTCCAACCCGGCAGACTCGTCGGGCAATTGGGTGACATCTAAAATTTCGTTTTGGTTGCTCATTTGGTTAATACCCGCAGGGCCTCTTTGACGATATTTTCCAGTTTCTCACTGGGTTTAACGCCTTGGGCGTGCAGTTTTTCAAGCGCCCGGCGCGATTCACTGGCCGAATACCCTAGCGCCGTAAGCGCTTCTAACACGCCTGCCATATACGGCACTTCGCCCGCTACTTTAATTTTAGTTTCGCCCTGGATAGACACACTGTCCATTTTGTCTTTGAGCGAGTTAATCAGCTTTTCCGCCGTCTTAGCCGTAAAGCCAAAGATACTGGTTAAAATTTTCGGGTCGCGCGCCACAATGGCGTGGTGGAAATCTGCCACCGAGCGCAAGGCCTTGTTTAAATACTCAAGCGCTTTTTTGGGCCCTGTGTTGGGGATAGCGGTTTTGAACAGGTACCACAGTTCTTTATCCTCTTTATGGGCAAAGCCGTATAGTACCGTTCCGTCGTAAGGGGAGATGGACTCCGCCACGTAAAAAGCGGCCTGTGCCCCTTGCACGAGCTCAGCCGCGGCCGCCGTGGGCAAGTTAATTTCATACCCTACGCCGCCGCAGACGAGCACGGCGCTGTCTTCGCGTGATTCCAAAACAGTTCCCGTTAAATACGCTATCATAAAATTATTCTAGCATATTTGCGA
This sequence comes from Elusimicrobiaceae bacterium, assembly GCA_045129775.1. Classification (GTDB taxonomy): domain Bacteria; phylum Elusimicrobiota; class Elusimicrobia; order Elusimicrobiales; family Elusimicrobiaceae; genus Avelusimicrobium. The sequence continues at coordinate 64,722 of JBGUOO010000008.1, read as the reverse complement.
GGATAAAAAAGAAACCCCCGTTTGAGGGGGTTAAGATTGGGGAAATTTGGCAATATAGTTGTAAGGGCGTTTGCGCTCGCCGAGGTGGGGGGTGTTAAATTCCAACCGTACGATGCGGTGGGCGTACGTGGCCTCTACAAATAAATGGGTTTCTTTGGTAACCCGGTGGCGGTGCACCCGGCGCAGTGTTTTCAGTTCGGCTTTTACAATTTTAAACGATTGGTCTTGCGTGTATTCTTCAAAGGCCCATTTTGCGCACGAACGCCATGCTTCACACGTATTGGCCACTTCCCGGGTGGCATAGTATGATTTTAAACTTTCAAGTTCTTTTTGCGCGGCTATGATTTCTACCCATTGGCCAATTGGAATGGAATCGGGCTTATATTGGGCACAAGCCGGGCTGATTAAACATAAAAGCGCCATTATATTTAAAATAAGATGTTTCATACCTATATTATGGAACAAATGTACAGAAAAATACAGGGTCTTTGGGCCTAGGACGCGGGGGCCTTTGGGCCTAGCGCGCTACCCAATGGTGCAAGGCAACCCACGCCATAAACAGCATACCGCTTAGCAAAATGAGCAAGACGGCCCCATACACCCACCGCGCCCCGGCGGGCGCGGCCGGCGCCGCATTGCGCGGGGCAGATTGCAGTTTCAGTAAAATTTGGGCTTGCAGTTCTTCGTCGGTCAGTTTGGCGGCGGGGGGAACGGTGCTTTGCGCCGTTTGCACCGGCTCTGTTTTTTTAACAAGCGCTTTTAACAGTTGCAACGCGCGAAAACGCAACGGTTGCAGTTGAGCCACGGAAATGGTGTTAAATTCACAATATAAAAGGGCCGTTTGGGTACATTCTACATAACAGGCCGGGTGCGCTTTTAAAAACCCGGTAACTATGGGTGGCAAGCTAAACCCGTCGGGCGCGCTAAGTGTGTAGCGTTCGGCCAGTTCGGGCGGTAAATTCGTACCGGGGGTTTGATCTTGCGTGCGCGGCATTAAAACAAACGGCGTAAAAGTATCTTTGGTCAGTTCGGCGGCTACCAGGCTGTAGGTGTAAAGAGGTGTTTTGTCTAGCGGGGAAGAAAAAATGCGGTCCTCGCACACGCGCACAAACGCGCCCGCTTCCTGGAACGTAAGCACGTGGTAAAACTGGTGCAGGCCGCGTTTAAAAAACTGGGCGTGTGCGGACGAATCGGGGAGCAGAACGGAGTCCACTTGTTTATCGTAGCGCAGATTAAGCGTGTGGGCCATGCGTTTTAGTTGGGCGGTGCGGGTATTAGCCGCCACAATGCCCAGTACGGTTACAACGAACACAGCGATTACGAAATAAATCATACCCCTATGATAGCAAAAAAGAGTTATATTTGTGCGGTTGTTTCTCTCCCCCCTGGAGGAGGAGAACGAGTGCGTCAGCACCGCAGAGAGGGGGGAAAAGTGACCCGAACTTTTACTTGATTTGTTTTTTTTTTTTGTTACACTGCTCCTATGTCGTTCACAGGAGAACATAAAATGAAAAGTAATAAGTCTAAAATCAGTTGTAAGCGGGGTTTTACCCTCATTGAGTTGTTAGTTGTAGTATTAATTATTGGTATTTTAGCGGCGGTAGCCGTGCCGCAATATCAGTTAGCTGTGGATAAAAATAAATTAAGTCGGCTGTTGCCGTTAATGCATCACATTCGTCAAATTACTACAGTGCATTTATTAGCGGGAGGCAGTATTTTTGATAGTTTGTTAGATATGGGTTTTGAATATGCTGTAACAGGAGAAAGCGCGGCGAATCAAACAGAAACATTTAGAGGAGAATATTTCACTTTACAACATTATGGCGATTCTTATTCAATTTGGCCGGGGATGGGAAATTTGTCTCTTTACACTAATAATAGTGGAAAAACTTGGGTATGTAGGCCGGGTAGTACAAGTACAGTTAGACAAAAACAATGTGCAACTTTTTCGGGGAATTCCGCTAATGGAAATGGAGATTATCCCTTAAATTTTTAATAAAAACCTCCCCGAGAAAATCTCGGGGAGGTTGTAAGTTGTGAATTTTTATTTCGTTACGTCTTGTGCGGGTTTTTTGCTGGTTAAAATCGCCCAACTTAAAACCGCCAACAGCACAATCACTACACACCAGCCGACTTTGCCCAGGGGCGTAAAGTCGTTGTGATAGTTTACAATAATCGGCGCCACGATAACGGCCACCATGTTGACCACTTTAATTAAGGGGTTGACGGCGGGGCCAGCCGTATCTTTAAGCGGGTCGCCCACGGTGTCGCCCACCACGCTGGCTTTGTGGCGTTCGGAGCCTTTGCCGGTGTTGGCGGCCATGTCGCTGGGCTCGTCTTCCACCACTTTTTTGGCGTTATCCCACGCGCCCCCGGCATTGGACATAAACACCGCAAGCAGTTGGCCCGAAACAATAATCCCGGCCAAAAATCCGCCGAGTGCTTCCACGCCAAACGTCAGCCCTACAATGACGGGCGAAATAATACCCAGTAAAGCCAAAATGACCAGCTCTTTTTGTGCGGCAATCGTGGAAATACCCACGGCGCGCGTATAATCGGGCTTGGCTTTGCCTTCCAGTACCCCGCCTTTGAACTGGCGGCGCACTTCCTGCACAATGAGGGCGGCCGCGCGGCTCACGGCGTTAATCGCAAACGACGAGAACAACCACGGTAGTGCCCCGCCAATGAGCATACCTACAAACACCACCGGGTTAGATACCACAATGCCCACTTCACTAAGGAGCGTCATGGCTTGGTCTTTGCCCGCCGCGGCCCACGCTTCATTTAACAGGCGTTGCACGTTGCTTACGTCCACCATGTACGAGGCAAATAACGACACGGCCGCAATCACCGCGGACCCAATCGCCACGCCTTTGGTAATGGCTTTGGTGGTGTTGCCCACGCCGTCCAGGTCCGCCATAATTTGGCGCGCTTTTTTGGTTTCGGCGTCGTCCTGGCCGTGCCAGGCCATTTCGCCTATGCCGTTGGCGTTGTCGGCAATCGGGCCGAACGAGTCCATGGCCACGTTGTTGCCGGTTAACGTCAGCATCCCAATACCGGTCATGGCCACACCGTAGAGAATAAAGTTAAACTTTTCCACCGGGCTCAGGCCGTCAATCGTGCCAAAAATCACCACTGAGCAGAAAATAGACGCCGCAATCACTAAGGTCGTCCATACCGCGGATTCAAACCCCACGGCAATGCCCGACAAAATCGTCGTGGCCGAGCCCGTGGCGGTAGATTTTTTGACTTCCTGTACGGGTTTATTTTCGGTACCCGTAAAATATTCGGTTAAGCGGTCAATGCCAATGGCCAAAATAATACCAATGGTCGTGGCCGCAAACGGGCGCCACCAACCGCCGGGAACGCCGTCCATATAATAGTAGGCCAGCACACCAAAAATCAGTACCGAAATTGCCGCGGAAATGGAGTACCCTTTGAAAATAGCTTTCATGGCATTCCCGGCCGAGCGTTTGGAATCTTTCACGGCATACGTACCAATGATAGAGCACAGCACGCCAATACCGCGCACGAGTAAGGGATAAACAATCCATTCGTGGTGCCCGGTTAAACGCCACAGGCCAATCCCCAAAATAAGGCCCGATACAATCGTCACTTCGTACGATTCAAAAATATCGGCGGCCATACCGGCGCAGTCGCCCACGTTGTCACCCACTAGGTCGGCTACCACAGCGGGGTTGCGCGGGTCGTCCTCGGGGATACCGGCTTCCACTTTGCCCACCAGGTCAGCCCCCACGTCGGCGGCTTTGGTGTAAATACCGCCGCCCACACGCATGAAGAGGGCCAGTAACGTGCCGCCAAAGCCGAAACCTAACAGGGCATCCGGCGCGGCAATCCCAAAGATAATAAAGATAATCGTTCCGCCAAACAGGCCCAGGCCATCGGTCAGCATCCCGGTAACGGTGCCGGCGCGGTACGCAATACGCAGTGCGTCGCCAAAACTGCGTTTAGAGGCCGCCGCCACGCGCACGTTGGCATCCACGGCAATACGCATACCCAGTTGGCCCACAAGTAGCGAAAACACCGCCCCTAAAATAAACGCACCCGCGCGCCCGAAAGCGGCAATGAGTTTAACGGTGCTGGCATCTAAGCCCGCAAAGCGCTCCATAGAATCTTGCGATACGGGCACAATGTAAACCGATAAAAACAAACATACGGTCAGTAACCCAATCAGCGGCAAAATGGTTTTAAGTTGCCGTTTGAGGTAGGCGTTTGCGCCTTCCCGGATAGCACCCCATACTTCTTGCATTTTGGCGGTGCCGGCGTCCTCGCGCATGACTTGGCGGCGCAAGAACAGTGCATACAAAAGCCCTGCAATCGCAATGCCCAGTACGCCAAAGAGCGCATACTGTTCAAACGGATGCAGGGAAGAAATACCATACCACATAGTTTCTCCTTTACAGCGGATATAATTACTTTCACATTATAATAAAAAATCACACTAAAAAGTCAAAAGGCCCTTGCCGATAAGCGCAAATCCCCTTATACTGTAAGTATGTTTAAAAAATGGATCTTATTGGCAAGCTTGTGTACGTGCGGCGGCGCGATTATGGGCGGCGGTCTGCCACCGGGTACGTTGGCCCGGCAGATTACGCAAGCGCAAGGGGCGGGGCTCAAGCGGTTTGCGTATATGCGCTTTTATACGCCGTCTAACCAACTGGGGCGCGTGCCCGCTTCGCAAACGGACCAACACGTGCGTGCGTTTGCGTTGTATTTGGTCAATATGTACGCCAGTGTGCGGTTGTATCAAGCGCAAATCCCCGTGCTGACGCTGAATTATTTGGGCGTGCTGGACGGTTTTGAGCGCAGTGATAAACCGTTTGATTTTAGCCACGCCGCGCAATTTTATCAAACGCACCAAACGCAAATTGACGCATGGGTTGCACACCATTTGCAAGCCCGCAACTACCCGTGGGAAAAACCATCTGCCGACGAAATAGCCCGCTGGGTGGCGCTGTTGCAAACCCAGCCGCGCAAACACCGGCAAGCCGTTTACAGCTTTGCACAACCTTTTTTAATGGACAGCCCCGTGCCGGAACAAGCGGCCGCCCGGTTAACGTCGCTTTTAGAACAAGCACAAGCAAAAGCCCGCCAACACGTGGTTGTTTACGACGAGCCCGATTTGCGCCTGGAAGATTTGGATTCCCACATTGGCAACCACACCTATCGCCGCAAACGCACGTACCGCCGGGTCAGTGACGAGTGTAACTACAGCAGTTATCTAACCGCCCAAGCGCTTACGCGCGCTATGACCGCGGAGCGCAACGCGTGGGGGTTTTCGCACGTGTATATGCTGACGGCCTACCCGCAAACCGGCGAATTTTTAACCCCGGCCCACGGCCCGCGTTTTAAACTGGCTAACGGCCAAGAGGGGTTGCACTGGCGTTACCACACGGCTGTGCTGGTGATTGTGGAGCAAAACCACCAATACTTCCCCGTAGTGTTGGACACGTTTTTAGGTGGCCGTGTGCCGATTTCTTTGGGGCAGTGGCTCACGCATTTTAGCGCGCAGACGCAGTTCCGTGCGGTGCCGTTTGCCCGCAGTAGCGTGACGGAAAACGCGCTTAAAATCCCGCAGCGCCGGGACGATAACAGCGTTTGGGTGGACGGCCAAAAATATCTGCCCGCGCAAGTATTACAATAATTTAATACTACTTCTCACAATTCCTCCGGCGTAAGCCGGGGGAGTTTCATAGTTTAAAATACCTCGCTCTGTGCGGGGTATTTTTTGCTTATTTTTTGATTTTTTATTTAACGTTACCTCTCGCGGACACTAACTTAACATTTGAAGAAAACGCAACGCGCGGACCCGCCGCCCGTAGGGTCTTGACTTGTTTTTTTTTTTTGTTATCATACTACCATACGACGGAAACCTCGGAGGTATTATGTTAAGTAACAAAAAAGCTTTTACGTTAATTGAATTGTTAGTAGTAGTTTTAATTATTGGCATTTTAGCTTCGGTAGCACTGCCGCAGTATAAGAAAGCCGTAATCAAAAGCCGCTATGCTACGCTCAAAAATTTGGTAACGAGTGTTGCCAACGCCCAAGAGGTTTATTATTTGGCAAACGGCAGTTATGCGGATCACTTTGAAAAATTAGATGTAACCATGCCTAAACCGCAAAAAGACCAGACAAAAGGAAAAGGTTTCCCCTATTATATATATGATTGGGGGTATTGCCGGACCAATTTAGGCCCGCAACAGTATGATGTGTATTGCCAAAATGAGGACATAAAAATGGCTTATTATATTTATTTGAGTCATTCCCCTGCCACGCCGGGAGAGCAACGTTGTTTAGCTCGGTTTGGCGATATGAACCATGTGACCAATCAGGTATGCAAAAGTGAAACAAGGGCCCCGGAACCTACCAATACAGCAGAGGGCAGAGCTTACCGGGAATGGGTGTACCAGTAAAAATTTTAATACCCTTTGGTACCCGCTAAACTTTCGTCGTTATCCACCCAGTCTTGCACGTTGATTTCGCGGAACTCGGTAGCGGTGTCGCGCACGATTACTTTTTTAATCCCGGCGTTAATAATCATGCGTTTGCACATAGAGCAGGAGTTGGAATTTTTAATAAATTCCCCGGTGCTTACTTCGCGCCCGGATAAATAAAGCGTGGCGTCCAGCATTTTATCGCGCGAGGCACTAATGATGGCGTTAGCCTCGGCGTGCACACTGCGGCACAGCTCGTAGCGCTCGCCGCGGGGGATGTTTAACTCTTGGCGGATACAGGTGCCCAAGTCACAGCAGTTTTTGCGTCCGCGCGGGGCACCCACATAACCCGTGGAGATGACTTCGTCATTTTTCACAATCACGGCCCCGTAGCGCCGACGCAAACACGTGCCGCGCTGGGAAACGATATCGGCTAAATCTAAATAGTAATTGGTTTTATCTTTACGGGCCATAGGGGGTGCTCCTTGTGAGTAATTTTTTTTATTATAGCAAAAAAGTAATCATTTTTTTAGCTTGCCAAGCTCTTTCAAAGCCCTATATAATAGTAGTATGAAAAAAATGATTATTTTAGGATTATTCCTCTTGCCGCTTAGCTTGGCGGCCGAAACAGTGCATAGCATTACGGCGGAAACGACGCGCATGTCGCCCGATACACTCAAAAAACGCTTCAACCTCAAAGAAGGCGAAGAATTTACCGAGAAAGAATATCAAAAAGCACAAGACGATTTACACAAACTGCGCGTATTTAAAACCTTGGAATTTATTGAAGAAAAACGCAAACACGGCGTGGATATCCACATTAAAGCCGACGACCGTAGCTACGTGTTCCCCATGGCGTTTGCCATGAGCGGCAAAAAGCGCTCGGCGGGGCTGTCGCTGGCCAGCGGCAACATTTTGAAACAAGGCGAAAGCACGTTCTTTTTTATCGGGGGCGGGCGCGACGGCTTTGCCACCCACGGTGGGCTTATTTTGGGGAATGATTCCTTTTTTGCCGGCTACTCCCACGTCAATTTTGAGCAGAGTTTTTACGAAAACGGCTGGATGAGCGCGCCGGGTATTTTCTCGGCGGCGGATGATAAGGGCAATTACGATAAGTTTTTACTCGGCACCATTAAGGGCAAACAAGATGATTTTACGTTTACCTACCGGCGCAAATTTTCCAGCGTGTGGAGCGTATTTATTACCCCGCAATACGAGTATTACCGCTACCAAGGTGGCGCGTTGGACACGGGCAACCACTCGCACGTGTCTTTCGGTTTCCAATACGCCGACGATATCCGCCCGGATATGAACATGGGGGCGCTGTCGGGCATTGGCCTGTCGGACAAAGCCCAAGCCCTGCGCGATTTGCCACGCATCCGCACCGGCAAACTGGCGCAAGTTTCTTATACCGCCGGGGGCAATTGGACCGGTAGCGATTACCACATTAGCAAGCTCTCGTTAGGCGGCGGGTATATGTGGGAGTTTAAAGACCGCAATTTGCTGGCGCTATTTGTAAAAGCCCAGCGCGCCTTTGAGGCCCCGTTTAGCAATTTGATTCGTTCCGGCGATTTGCTGTTTGGCATGGGGATTTACGACCGCGAACAACGCGGCAAAGGCGGCGTATCGGCCGGGGTCAGTTATACGTATTTTATCTTGCGTAACCATTTAGGGCTGCTTAGCTTGATGCCATTTTACGAGCAAGCCTACATTACTTCCGGCGGCCATTCTTACCAGCCGCACGCCGGGGTAGGCGGCACGCTGACGTACCGCTTTTGGCGTTTCCCGTTTCCGTTGAGTTTAAACTATACCCACAACATTAACGACGGTAGCCATCACGTAGGGTTCAAAATCGGCGGGCACTTTTAAAATGCCCCAATGGGGCCTATCTAAGGGCCGGCGTTTGCTTGCGTGTATATCAAACTAATTAATTTTTGAGCTTGCCAGGTGGCAACCAAACAGTTACAGTACTATCCACACTAAAACTAGGAGGTTGCTTATGGGAATGAAAGCACAAGAATTAGTTAAACGCGCGGGCCTGGATGTGGACGCGCTGGTCAAAGAACTCAACAGTGCTTATTGCGATGAATTGTTAGCCTTTTACCAGTATTGGATAGGCGCTAAAGTAGCCGAAGGCAAGATGTTCAAAATTATTGCCGGGGAACTGGCTGAGCACGCCGATGAAGAACTAAAACATGCCGATAAACTGGCTAAGCGCATTATTGAATTGGGCGGCACGCCGGCCATTTCGCCGGATTTGTGGCTCAAAGAAAGCACGTGTGGTTACTTAGCACCCGAAAACCCGGATGCGACAGTATTGCTTGAACAGAATATTCAGGGTGAACGCTGTGCCATAGAAGTATATCAACGGCTGTTAGACATGGTGGCAAATAAAGACCGCGTAACCGAGCACTTAGTGCGCGAGATTTTAGAAGACGAACTGGAGCACGAGCAAGACCTGGAGGACTTACACCGTGCGTGTGCGTGGAACAAAAAATCCTGTGTAAAGTAGCGGCTACTAAAAGCCCCCGCATGTGGCGGGGGCTTTCACTTGATATAACGTGTGCTGTTTGGGATATATGTAGGGCTTCTTAGCGGGTTTTTTGCAGTTTGCCGTGGGCAGGCAATAATACAATTTCCCCGTTTTCCAACGTGGCCTTATACCAATCTGCCTTTTTGTTTACTTCCAAAAATATCCATACGTCGGATATAGCCTGTGCGGGGATATTTTGCCGGAAGGCCCGGGCCGTTTCAAATCGGTCCGAGGTGTATTGTTCCAAAGCAGGGGTAAGCGGAATTTTGATGAGTACAGGTAAATCGGCTTTTGCATTAAACTGGTGTGTGGGCTGTGCGTATAAGACGGCGGTCAGCGGCTCATAGGCAGTAAAAATTTTTTTATGGTGATAACTCTTGTCTGTTTCCAACCCGTTTGTAAGTATATTTTTTAGCTCATCCAGATCGGTAATCGCCATGCCGCGATAAAGGGCGTTGGTTCGGTTCACAAAATCTTGCGGCACAAACATTTTGCGTTCCCCCAGTCTATAAATCAGCGGATATACTTGGCGCGGCGGGACCAGCCGGATACTGCTTTTGCCATGAGGCGCCGGGGGGATATCAGCCGCAATGTGCACCCGGGGCCGCAAAGGCAAATTGCGGATTTTAAGCGTTTTAACGGGGAGAGGCTGCGCGGCGTTGCTTTGTGCCCAAAAGTGCTGCAACGATTTGATATTTTTCTGCGCCGTGGCAGGCAGTGCCAAACAAAAACAGGTGATTAAAATGATACTGATGCGTTGTATGGAGTTCATATTCTTCCTATTTGCAAAAGCAGTTGTATGAATATTGTAAGAAAATTATGCGGGGCTGTATATAGGCCAAAAGACCTAGTAAATCAAAGGCCCCGGTGTTATAGAGGGAAAATTTTTACGGAGTGCCGACGCGTTCGGTCACAAGTCGCCTTACTGACGTGCGGCGCCCGCGACCCCGCCTCGTCCTACTCGCCTTTCGCCCGCGCGTTGCGCGCACTCAAACTCGCATAAGGGTCCGGCTTTCGTCGACGCAATACCAAGCAGTTGGTATTGCTCGATACTCCACAAAAATTAAAACCCCCATAAAGGGGGTTCAAATTTTTACGGTGGTGGGTGTTAAGGTAGCAAGATGCTGACTTTATTGAATTAACTGTAATGTTTCTTGGGTTGGAATGGTTTTGCCATTTTTGTCAAAGTAAAATTTACACTCTCCGAAATCTCTGTACATTGATAGGTAAATATAGCAATTCCCTTTTTCTATAGCGCAAGGGCCAGTCCAAGGGCTATTATTGGAAATGGATATGCTCTCGTATTCTTTTCCATGGCTCTCTCTCGGATCTTCACGGTAATATGATATAACCCAAGCCCCATTCTCATAAGACTTAACATTTGTGATAGTTTCAATCTTTGCCAATTCATTCGCTAACTGTTCTTTTGTGAAATCCGCACCAAGCTTTTCTATTATTTTTGGCAAATGATTATTGAGTAGAGTGCATGAATTTTTAACAGCAGTAGGATATTCATTTTTTAGGTATTCTTGATGTGCTTTTTGACGTTTTTTAGTGTCTATATGATTTGTCATAATACTTGGTAAAAAAAGAACATATAACCCTGATATAATTAACATACACACATATCCGATGTCAGCTAAAATACTATGTTTTGCACCTGCATATTTTTTCTGTGTTACAGAAGCTATGATTGATAGAATAATTAACAGTAAAAGAATAACGGGGGGGACTACTACCAAAATCCCAAAACCTAGAACCATCAACACTATGTCATGCCACATAGCAACACCCGACATAACGTAAAGCACACAGAAAACTGTAACGGCTACCAATACAAAAAAAGAATATCCACAAATTTTATAGGCAATAGTTTTTCTAAAATTATCCATAGAGTCTATCTCCTCCTATTTTTACATCATTATACATTAAATCTACGCGCTACTAATAGAACGACTTCCTACCTAGCAAGGTCAGCATAAAATGAGAATATTTACAGAAAAGCGGAGAAATCCGCCAAAATTTGTATGCTATGAGTGGCGGACAAAAAAATCCCCGTCGGGGTTTAACCTCAACGGGGATTTATGCTAATAATCAAAAACTAAAATACGGAGCCGACGAGATTCGAACTCGCGGTCTCTGCCTTGACAGGGCAGCGTGTTAACCAGGCTACACCACGGCTCCTTAACTACATATATAGTATATCTTATTTTTTAGGACGCGTCAATTTATTTGATATTTCCCCTGAACAACTATTGGGCGTACAAAATTTAAAAACAAAAGATTTTTCAATTTTGTTGCTTGCCAGCTTACTCGTCAAATTGGCCCCACAAAATTTGTTCCAGCTCTAACTCCACGCCAAATTGTTCTTTTACTTTTTGGCGCACTTGGTCCATGAGCGTTTTGATATCTTCGGGTGTGGCGTGATTGAAATTGACGATAAACCCGGCGTGCTTTTCGGACACTTTCGCCCCGCCCACGGAAAGCCCCCGCAGTCCCGCCACGTCAATCAGGCGCGAGGCATAATCCCCCGCCGGGCGTTTAAACACACTGCCAGCCGACGGAAACTCTAAGGGTTGTTTTTCCACGCGGCTGTGCTGGGTGCTGTGGCGCGCGGCTAAAAGCTGGGTAAAATTGCCGGGCGTTAATTTAAACCCGGCTGATAAAATAATGCATGGCGGCAACCCTTCCACTTTGCGGTAGGAAAATTTCAAATCGTTTTTTAAAAGGGTGGCCGGGCGGCCTTCCAAATCTATAATGTCAAAATACTCTAAACAATCGGCGGTTTCCTGGCCGTACGCGCCCGCGTTCATATATACCGCGCCGCCTACACTGCCGGGGATGCCGGAAAGTTTTTCCATGCCCGCCAGCCCGGCTTTGCACGCCAGCTCGGCCACTTTATCTAAGGGGGCACCGGCTTGGGCTTTAATGGTATCGTTTTCTACCAAAATGCGGTTCATTTTTTTGGTGGAACACGTAATGCCGCCCACGCCTTGGCTACCCACTAAGATATTGGAGCCAAAGCCCAGGGTACGCAGGGGGATATTTTCGCTACGCGCTAATTTAAGCACAAATTCCCACTGCTCGGGCGTTTGCGGATAGACGTAAACTTCGGCCGGGCCGCCCGTGCGGTAGGTAGTGTGTTGGGCCATCGGCTCGTTTAGTAAACAATCTTCGCCGAAGAACTCTTTAAGCGCGTCTTTGTAATTCATTAAAAGCTAAGCCCAAGGCCGCCGGTGAAACCGTGGCTGTCTTTCGTAACGGTGTAAGCTACAAAACCCGTAAAAATAGGGAACGGGTTTACGTTAAGCCCTATCATGCCGCGTGGGGTACCGTCGGAAACGGATTCATTGTGTTCATATCCGCGGGTGTGTAATTTACCATAATCATAGCCTACCCCAACGTATGGGGTGAAAAATAAAACAGTGGTGGAAGCAATGGCCGAGGCGGAGTAGTGATCGTTCTTATACCAATCGGTGCGGCCGTTATCATAAAATGCGCCAAAGGAAAGGTTTAAAAATTCCAGCGCACTCATTTGATAGGTTAACCCGCCCCCCAAAGAGCGGTAACCGTTTACGTCGGTGCCGCGCGCCACTACGCCAACGCCTAAATATGGGATTTTGGTTTCCGCAATTAAAAACGGAAGCACGGTGTAACTGTCCGAGGAAATGTTGTTTTTAGAAGACGGTTTAAACACGCTTACGCTGGCGCCTAAGTTAATGCCCGGGAAGGTTTTGGGGCGGCCCGTGTTAAAATCTACCATACCCACCAAGCTGTTCAAATCGCGGTTATAGGCTTTTAAGTTAGAGACGCCCGGCTTGTAATGTTTGTGGAAATCGTCACCCATGTCATCGGCCCATACGCCCAACGGCGCGGCCAGTAAAACAGCTACTAAAAGTGTTAGTTTTTTCATGATTACTCCGTTTGCAAAAGGATTTGATATATAATATCATAGAAAAAGAAGGCACCCGTTGCAACCCCGCCTCTATTTTTGCACATAAGGAGTTTGGTATGATCAGTCCCCTGGCCGGAACATTAACGAAAGAAAAAATTGACGTGAAAAACTTACAAAGCGAATTTTGGAATCCGTCGGCAACCCCGGTGCCGGTAAAGTTTGGCACGTCGGGCCACCGGGGGCAATTGGGGGCCGGGTTTTGTGCGTTGCACGCCAAAGCCATTGCACAAGCCGTGGCGCGCATTCATGCCGAAAATCACATTACTGGCCCGGTTTTAGTGGGGGGGGATACGCGGCTGATGTCACGTGCGACGGCAGAACTTTGCGCCCAAGTATTAGCGGCTAACGAGGTTAAAGTGATATTGCCCGATATTGCGGTACCCACCCCGGTGTTTTCGTTTGAGATTTTAAGCGGGCGTGTGTGTGCGTGTTTAAACGGTACCGCCAGCCACAACCCGCCGCAGGATATGGGGCTTAAATATAACCCTTCGCACGGTGGTCCGGCCGATAGTAATTTAACGGGTCAAATTGAAAAATACGCCAACGACTATATGGCCCACCCGGACCAAATTAAAAGTATGCCGTTAGACGAAGCCCGAGCCCAGGGGCTTGTTACAACTGCCGATATCATTACGCCTTATGTAACAGCGCTGGCCAAATATATTGATTTTGCCAAAATTGCGGGCTGTGGACTTAAATTTGCCGTGCACCCCTTGGGTGGGGCCAGTCTAGCTTTTTACCAGGCTATTCAAAAACAATACGGGCTTAACAATGTGGATATCGTCAGCACCGAGCAGGACCCCACGTTTTATTTTATCCCCATTGACCACGACGGAAAAATCCGCATGGACCCGTCGTCCAAATACCCCATGTCGCCCCTCATTAAATATGTGCAAAGTGGCGAATATAATTTTGCCGGCGCCAGCGACCCGGATGCCGACCGCTTTGGCTGTGCCACGCCTAAGGGCGGGCTGGTTTCGCCCAATCATGCACTGTGTGTGATGGCCGATTATTTGGTGCGCCACCAAAAAATCAAAGGCGCCAGCGCTATTGGCCGCACGCTGGGAACTACGGCATTGTTGGACCGCATTGCCGCAGGTTATGCGCTGGGGTTGGACGAAGTAAACGTAGGTTTTAAATACTTTGTGCCCGGGCTACGGGAAGGGAAATATGTGCTGGCGGGCGAAGAAAGTGCCGGCATGTCGGTCAGTGGTTGGACGACGGAGAAAGACGGAATTTTTGCCGTGTGTCTTTTAATGGAAATTGCCGCCACTGAAGGCGATATCGCGGACTTGTACGCCAAACTAACCGCCCAGCACGGCACGCCGTATTATACGCGCGTGGATATCCCCACTGACGATGCCACCAAAGCGCGTGTAAAGGCCCTCAAAGCCGCCGACTTTGCCGCCGTTACGGAACTGGCGGGCGAAAAAGTAATGCGCGTGCGCGACACCGACGGCATTAAAATCTACCTGGAAAAGTCTTGGTGTTTGGTGCGCCCGTCCGGCACGGAAAACATTTTGAAAGTGTATGCCGAAACGTTTGTAAGTGCCGGGCACTTACAAGCGCTTATTGATGCTGCACAACAGTTGCTGAAATAATTAGTTAAAATAATAAGTATTTTTCCCTGAATTTTGTGAAGGATTAGTGCCTTTTGCTAAATTACGGCATATTTGATTAGGCAATAAGTGTTTTGTAAGAGCGATGCATTGCCAATATGTATCAGTAAAATTTTTTTCTATACTAGGAATCTTAGCTGGCTTTGTGGAAGTACATGAAAGGGAGTAGCCTTTTTCATTAACCACAAAAATATAACATTCCCAATCCAAGATAAAATAATGTTTATCACTAGATATATAGGTGGCGGGGGGAAAATCTATATCCAAAAGAGCAGGATCGGTGGCATAATTTCCATGATTTAATTTGTAAATTTTTTGAGCACGGTATATTGTTGCCATAAAAGGAATAATCCGGGTAATCTTGGCTTTTGCCACCGCTTTTTGATATTGTGGCACGGCCACTGCGGCCAAAATGCCAATGATTAAAACTACTACTAATAATTCAATAAGCGTAAAACCCCGCCGGGTATTTTGATTTTTCATACAAGTTCTCCTTACCAGTTTTTCAATTTTCTGTTTGGAAAAACGCATGAAAATACGGCCGATATAACCGGGTTCATTGCACGGGACCCAACCATAAACAGCCGTGGTTCGTTATTTTTGCAAATAACAAACACTCGGTACAAAACAACGGGATTATAAGTTCCGTCATTTTGTACCTTTAAACGACTATTTTTGGCGTGCAATGAATGTTGGTATACAACACCCCTGTATTCTTCATACAGTTCCAAAAACAGGATAAATTGTACCTATAGTATAATAAAAAAGCGTGCACTTTACAATGCACGCCTAGGGGAAATTTCAATAAACCTTTAGGCCCGGCGGTCTAACATGTAAAAACTGCCGTTTTCGTGCTGTTTAGCTAAACATTTCAGTTCACTGCCAATACCGCTGACTTGCGCAAACGACGTTAAGGGCCGCTTAGTATTGTGCACAATGCCAATGCCTATAGCCAAAAATGGGAATTTTTCCACTTCGCCTTTGCGGTTGGTGGATACCATATATCCCTGTGCTTGGTCCTCGGGGCAGTAAAAGGTGGGGGCTATTTTGTCTATTTGCGTGGCAATTTCTTTGGCAATTTGTTCGGCTTTATCAAACGTACACACCACAATAAAGTCATCCCCGCCAATATGCCCCACAAAGGACCCCGGGTCCTGCTTGGCGGCGGCTACAATTACTTCGGCCGTGGTTTTAAGCACGCGGTCGCCGGCTTCAAAGCCGTATTTATCGTTAAAGGATTTAAAATTGTTGAGGTCACAATACAGCACCGCAAACGGCTTGCCGGTAGCAATTTCGCGCTCAATGCGCGCTTGGATAGACGGGTTGCCGGGCAAGTGCGAAAGGGGGTTGGAGTCCATTTTTTGCTGACTGCGTTTAAGTAGCAATTTTACGCGGGCTACAATTTCGTCCTCGTCGGCGGGTTTGGTTAAATAGTCGTCAATATCCAGGCCCAGGCCTTCCAACTTGGTGGATTTGTCCGTCACGGCGGTAAAAATGATAATGGGCGTGTGCAAATATCCCGTGCGGCTGCGGACTTCTTTGACTACTTCAAAGCCAGTTTTTTGGGGCATTTCATAGTCTAAGATGAGCAAATCGGGGTTTTCTTTATAGGTTTTTTCAATGGCTTCTTGGCCGTCTTTCGCCTGAATAACCGTAAACCCCGCATTGGTCAAAATTTCACTGACCAAAAAACGGATCGCGTGAGAGTCATCAGCTAATAAAATTTTTGCACTTTGTTCCATACTCATATTATAATGAAATAATTTTGTATTGTGCAAGTGCTAGGGCTTGTATATAAAAGAGAGTAACAAGTTTTTTTGGTGGTCGCGCCGCCAGGAAAAAAAGTTTTCTTTGTCCCCGCATGTGCAATAATGGGGTGCGTGAATGTTGGCTTTAGGCACGCCCGCTTGCACCAGTTGACGTTTGATTTCGGTGTTTAAATTGATAAAAATTTTGTTGTCTTTGCGGGTGACGCAACCCGCCGGGAATTGGGCGGCTACGTCCTCTTGCACTTCAAAACAGCACGCCTGGATGTGCGGCCCCAGCCAGGCACTAAGTTGGGCGTTGGGCGCTTTTTGTAGTAGTTGCCGTGCCGCTTTGCCGGGCAGGCCTTGCACCACGCCGCGCCACCCGCAGTGCGCTAAAGCGGCGTACGTGCCCGAATGATCCCACACAAATAAAGGCACGCAATCAGCGGTTACAATAGCCGCGCCCCACCCGGTGGGAAAAGGGGCCAGTAGCCACGCGTCGGCATCCTGGAGGGGTTGTTGGGCACAATTTTGAGCCTCTTGCGCGGAAGAAATAGAAATCATTTTTTCACTATGAATTTGATGAAAGTGTAGCACGTGTGCCGGGTCAATACCCAGCTCTTTATAGACGGTTTCTTGGTTGGCAAGTTTCCGCATATTGCCGCTGTGGCGCGCAAGCGTGCCGCCAATAAACCCGCACGAGAGTAAGCGTTTATCGGTAAAAATTTTCATAGTTTTTTAAGGGTAGCTTTGGCGGTTTTTTCGCCCAAGAGTTTACGCGCAGAGCGGGTAAATTTTTCGGGTGCGTCGCTGGCGTAGAGTTTAACCGTGCCGCGGCCTTTTACAGCGGCCAGGTTTTTATCCTGTAAAAACTGTTTGACCGCGCAGGCCAACGTATCGGCCGAGTCCACCAGCGTTACGCGCGGGCCCAAAATTTGGGCAATCAAATTTTTTAAAATCGGGTAATGGGTGCAACCTAAAATTACCGTGTCGGCCTGGCTTTTACGGACACTGGCTAAATACTCCTGTGCAATCAGTTTGGCAGCCGGTTTGCGGGCAAAGCCTTCTTCGGCCAGCGGCACAAACAGCGGACAGGCTTGCTGAAAAACCCGTGCATTTTTACGGCGCTTTTGAATAGCTTTTACATAAGCCTTGCTTTCCACCGTGCCTTGTGTACCTAAGACGGCAATTTTGTTGTTTTGCGTGGCGCATACGGCGGCATCGGCCCCGGGCTCAATTACGCCCATAACAGGCACTTTAAGTTCTTTACGTAGCGCGCTGAGTGCTTGGGCAGAGGCCGTATTACACGCCACTACCACCAGTTTTACGCCGCGTTCTTCTAAAAACTTCGCCACGTTTAGGGCCAGGCGCGTCACGGCCGCTTTGGACTTGCCACCGTAGGGCACGTTGGCCGTGTCGCCAAAGTAAATTAAATGTTCGTGGGGTAAGGTGCGGCGCAAGGCGCGCAAAATAGTCAGCCCGCCAATGCCCGAATCAAATACGCCAATAGGTTGGTTTTGCATACTTTTATTATAGTAATTTGCAAAAGCGCAAACAAACGGCTTTTTTTGCTAAAATAAAAATATGAAGAAATTTGCGTTTTTACTTCTTGTAAATTGTTTACTTAGCCCGCTGGCGTTTGCCGCTAACACACAGCAAGCCGCCCCGCTTTTGGTGGGGGGGAACTTTTCGGCCCAATCCAACAACCCGGCCCAAACCCGTGCGTTCACGCAAGATGCGCGCGACGGTGAAGTGGCCGCCTTGCGTACCCAACTGCGCAACGGCCAATATAACGACGTTATCAAACGTATCAACACCCTTACCGCCAATAATTTTGTGGATGACCGCTTTTATTTACTGTTAGCTATTGCTTTTGATGGGCTTAAAAAATATGACGACGTCATTTATTCCGCCGGGCAGGCAATTGCCGTGGCCCCGCAAGATGCACGCGCTTATATTTTGCGTGCGCAAGCGTATTTAACACAAAAAAATTACGAGCGTGCCCGCATAGATGTGGACATTGCACTTAAATTAAATCCGTCTTCACGTTTGGCGCAAAATATCAAAAAAGAGTTAAACGCGCAAACGGATAAAGAACACGGTGTAAAGCCGGAAAAATCATCTGCAGGGGTGCCGCGCTGGGTGATTATGTACGTGGGGATTATTTTGCTGGCCGTGTGCATTTTTGTATATTTCCGCTACGAAGATTTATTCCGCCGCCGCAAAAAGGCGTATTCGCGCAAAGAGTCCGAAATTAAAGACCAGTATGACTTTATCCGCCAAATCGGCGAGGGCGGCATGGGTAAAGTGTATGAAGCGTACGACAAAGCCTTAAAACGCAAAGTAGCCATTAAACGTGTGCGGCCCGAACTGGTGCGCAGTGCCTACGTGCGCGAGCAGTTCTTGTCCGAGGCGCGCATGGTGGCTCTGCTACGCCACCCGTGCATTGTGGAAATTTACACCGTCATTGAGACGGAAAACTCCCTTTACTTAGTGTTTGAATATGTGGACGGCCAAACCCTGGAAACCCGCCTGGATATTGACGGACGGTTGCCCTTTTCAAAAGTGAAAGCTATATTTAAAGACGTGTGTGCGGCTTTGCAATACGCCCACGCACAAGACATTGTGCATTGTGATTTAAAACCCGGCAATATTATGCTGTTGGAAAATGACCAAGCCAAAGTCATGGATTTTGGCGTGGCCAAAAAGATAGACAACCAAACCGGGGCGCGCACCGTGGCGGGCACGCCGGCCTATATGGCGCCCGAACAACAGCGGGGCTTTATGCGTAAACAGTCCGATGTGTATTCCCTGGCCCTGTGTGTGTACGAGGCGTTAGTGGGCCAAGTGCCGTGGACGGTGAAAGGTTTTGATATTGCCAAAAAACAAATTGTGCCGGCCTCTAAACTGGCGCCGCATATCCCGCAAGCGGTGGACGCGGTACTGACAGACGCTTTAAAAGAGGACCCCAAAGAACGTATTCAATCGGTCCAAGAATTTTGGAAACGGCTTGATGCCATTGAGCCCGAGGCGGACGATAACCCGGAAACAACACATTATTAAAAAAGGCCCCTGAAATGGGGCCTTTTTTTGACTGATTTACTGTAAATCTAGCATTGAATAGAAGTCTTATCAAAGGCCTTGTTAGGGGAAAATTACAATTTTCTCTACATTAAGGCAAATCATATATACGTGCAGCATTTTTACCTACAAACGAACCATTCATAATTTTTATGCAATAATCTCCGTCATTGAGTTCAAAAACAGGGCGCCCGAAGTCGACAATTTCAAGGCACTGGATTTTATCACGGTATTTGTTCGAAGCAGTCTTTGAATAAACATACTTAAAACCCGCCCCTTTGTATTTACCGCTTATTTTTCCAATCATAATTTCTTCCCAATTGTTTTCTGTCCTCATTGTCATAGCCCACTCCCCATTAGAAATTGCATCTGTACCATTATAAAAAACAGTTCTCCCTGTCCATTGCGCTAACGATACATCTAATTCATTAAAAGAGGTAGGGTACTTCCCATTTGCCAGTTCGTACACTTTGGCGGCTTGCACCATTGTTTTTATTAAGGCAAGTGCTTGTGTAGCCTTACTTTTTTCCACCGCTTTTTGATATTGTGGCACTGCCACGGCGGCTAAAATGCCAATGATTAAAACAACAACGAGCAACTCAATGAGCGTAAAGCCTCTGTTCATCTCCCGCCCTTGTGGAGGGAGTACCGCCGTTAGGCGGGGTAGGAGGGGCCATAAGGCCTTTTTCCAATTTTGCCCCTCTTTTGTCGGCAAGCCGACGTTTTCCCCACAAGGGGGACAGATGACTACATGTTGTATAAAACCCTGCCGGGTGTTTTTGTTTTTCATAAACAGCTCCTATTTTTAATTTTCAATTTTCTGTTTATGAAACCCAATAAAATACGGCTCCTACTGCAAGGTCATCTCTACTAACCCAATAGTAACAGCCGTGGTTTACTGTTTACACAATAAACACTCGGCACAAGAAAGCGGGTTTCGAAGGTCCGCTTTCTTGTGCCTATATTCGGCTGTCTTTGGAGTAGAGATGCACTTTTAAAGTGATCCGTTTCTTAAACGGTTCCAAAAACAGGTAAAAATTGTACCTATAGTATAATAAAAAAGGCTGGTTTTTACCAGCCTTTTTTAACGCTCACAATTTGGTTTTATTTCAGTGCTTTTTTGGCGGCATCAAAAATAATTTCCATGGCGCGGTAAATTTCGCGCTGTCCAAAACAAGTTTCCCATTTGTATTCGTACAGCTTGTCGCTAATGCCATAGGCGGCCACGCCGCGCACTTTGCGTTTTTGGCATACGGCGTAAAAGGCGGCCGTCTCCATTTCCACGCTTAGCACGTTGTGTTTTTGGTAGTGTTTAATTTCGGCCTTCGTCTCGCGGAAAATGGCATCTGTGGTCCAGTTACGCCCAATGTGAAAGTTTTGCTTGTCCGCTTTGAGTGCTTTAGCCAGTTGCGTAAGCAGTGCTTTATTGGGTTTGGTGGTTTCGGCGCTTGTGTAACAAGGCGAAGTGCCGTCGTCACACAAGGCTTCGTCACATACGCAAATGTCGCCGGGTTGCACTTCTTCTTGCAAACTGCCCGCCAGGCCGATAAACACAAACTCTTTTACGCCCAAAGCAATCAGTACTTCCAGTTTCATGGCCATAGCGGGGGCGCCGTAGCCAAAGTTGGTTACATAGCAAATATCGGTATTTTCCAATACGTAAATATCCATTTCGCACGTATATTTTTTCCATTTATTGTGCGAAGTAACGTATTTGGTTAAAGCCGAAATGGGGCAAATAATTGCTTTTTTAGGCAATTTAAGCCCGGCGGCCACGTGTTTTGCGTAATTAGCGGCCGAAGAAATACCCGGCAAGGCGGGTTTTTTATTTTTTGGGAATAAGATCTTCATATTTTTGTAAAATTTATATATATATTGTATCAAAAAGGAAAATAAAATGGCTTGGTTTACAGACCTGATTGTTAAGTTCAACGCACTCATTTGGGGCGTGCCTATGATGCTGCTCATCGTCGGCATCAGCATTTATTTTACGGTTAAATTAAAGTTTTTTCAACGCCATTTACATCAAGCTATAAAACTTTCCTTAAAAGAATCACGTAGTGCGGGGGTAATCAGCAGTTTCGGTGCTTTGGTGGTGGCACTGGCCGCTATGGTGGGCACGGGCAACATTGTGGGCGTAGCCGCGGCGGTTTCCACCGGCGGGCCGGGGGCGTTATTTTGGATGATGCTGTGCGCGTTTTTTGCCATGGCCACCAAATATGCCGAGTCTGTCCTCGCCGTCAAATACCGCGAAAAAAATGCCAAGGGCGAATACGTGGGCGGCCCCATGTACGTGCTTAAAAACGGGCTCAACTTTAAAAAATGGGCCGTGGTGTTTGCGGTGGCTACCGCGCTCATGGGCTTTGCCGATGCGCTCATTCAAACCAATTCGCTAGCCGCCATTTATCATTCGGTTTTTAACGCGCCCGCCGCGCTGACGACGGCGCTGCTGATTATTTTAACGGCGGCGGTTATTTTGGGCGGTGTTAAAAAAATTGCCTCGGTATGTAAGTATTTAGTGCCGGTGATGGCGATTCTTTATATCCTGCTTTGTTTAATCATTATTGCGCTACATTTTGATAAAATCCCGTGGGCACTTATGTGCATTGTAAAGAGCGCTTTTAGCGGTACGGCCCTGGTGGGCGGCGCGGTTGGCGTCACCGTGCGCGAAGCCGTGCGTTACGGGGTGGCCCGCGGGGTGCTGTCTAACGAAGCGGGCAGCGGCTCGGGTGCGATTGCGGCCGCCGCCGCGCAAACGCCTAACTCCGTGCGGCAAGGGCTTGTTTCGGCCACTACGGTATTTTGGGATACCTTAGTTTTATGTTTACTTTCCGGCGTAACAGTAGTCATCGCGGGCGATTGGCAAAGTGGCACACTTTTTGGTGCGGATCTGGCGCAAAATGCGTTTGCCAGTTTGCCGGCGGGGAGTTATTTGCTGTTAATGTCGCTTTCGCTTTTTGCATTTAGCACGCTGGTGGGGTGGAGTTATTATACGGCTAAATCGGTAGAGTTTTTTATGGGGGTAAATGTGGAAAAATGGGTTTACGTAGCGTGGCTGTGTGTGATGTGCGTGGGCGGATTTTTACAACCTAAACTCGTGTGGGAACTGGCCGACACCGCCATTGCCGTCATGTGTATCCCCAATATTTTATCGCTGTGGCTACTGCGGGGTGTAGTATTTAGCGAAACGAAAGCCCACCTGGCTGACGAGTTGCGCTTTGCGCGCAAATAGAGTATCATTTTAAGAGAGGAAACGGTATGCTCAAAGAATATCAAATTAAAGATAAAAAATTGGTTGAAACAGACGGCAAAAACGCGCAAGTGTACGTTTACACCAACCCAACTGCCGCCGAGCAACGCTACTTAATTGATACTTGCCAAATTGACGAGCACACCCTGGCTAGCGCGCTGGACCCCGACGAGCAACCCCGCTTGGAGTTTGAGCCCGAACATACCGTGCTGATTTACAAACGGCCTAAAAATTACTCCGGCAAAGACCAGCTGGAATTTAAAGTGGCCTCTGTGGGTATGTTTTTATTTAAGGATAAACTGATTATTGTCCTCGCGGAAGATATCCCGTTGTTTGTAGGCAAACGCTTTCAAAACGTCAGCTCCATTAAAGACGTATTTTTAAAACTGATTTACAATTCTATTTCCCATTATGTAGAGCATTTGCGTATTATCCATATGATTTCGGAAGAGATTGAAGACAAAATTACCGATTCTATGGATAACCGCTATTTGCTCAATTTGTTTAGCCTGGTCAAAAGCTTGGTCTATTATGCCGAGGCTATTACCTCTAACGGCTTTGTGTTTGAAAAAACACGCACCCTAGCTAACCGCATTGGCTTTGACGAGAAAGATATTGAAATGCTAGACGATATTATTGTAGAAAACCGCCAATGCAAAACACAGGCCGATATTTACTCCAACATTTTGGCCCAGTTATTGGACGCGCGCGCTTCTATTGTTAACAACAATTTGAACCAGCTGATGAAAAAATTAAACGTGGTAACCATTTGGATGATGGTACCTACGCTGGTGGTGAGCGCCTACGGCATGAACGTGGCGCTACCGATGGCACAACACCCGCAGGCGTTTTGGATGCTGATGGGGGTGTGTTTGATGCTGGTGTGGCTTGTGATGCTCTACTGGCGCCACAAAAACTGGTAAAATTTCGTCCTAATTTGCCCCATTTCATTGTTACCGGCCCGCTCACGTACCTTCGCGCGTACGCTTCGCGGGCCGGTGCCGCGAACTGGGGCAAATTATTTTGAAATTTCTTCCCCGTAAATCTGACAAATCAGCCAACTGTCAATTTTGCCCGGTGATGTTGCGGACGACAAACATTTTTCTAGCCGGTGCCTAGAACTGCGAAAAATTAGTTTGAAATCCTTCCCTGAGAAGTTCCATTTATTCTTGGCAACAATTTACTCAAAATATGAGTTGCAATAGGAACCATCCCCACCTTTTGTACATTTCTTCCCTGTTAAGTTTTTACATACACCTTTTAAATCATTACGTTCCAGATCAGTGACACGGCATAGTCGTCTGCTTGCGTATTTGGAATTTGCATAATGTTGTAAATATTTTATATATGATATCGGCTCCTTGGTTGATTGCACAATAATAACACCGCGTGTTCCATTGGATGCTGCTAGTGATACCGTTGCTTGTGTGGGTTGTTCTGCAATATCTAATTGCTCCATATTATCTGTATATGAGCCATTTGCCAAATAATACACTTCTTCTGCTTTAACCACGGCGTTCATTAAACTCATCAGTTCCGTATAATGTGCTTTTATTACGGCCATGCGGTATTGTGACACGGCTACTGCCGCCAAAATACCGATGATGAGCACTACTACCAGCAACTCAATGAGCGTAAACGCCCGGTTTTTTACTGTGTTTTTCATTTTTCTCTCCTTAGTTCTGCTGTTCCCGGGCGCATATAAAACGGCCGCCTATATTGAGCGAATAACGATAACCCAAATACAAACAGCCGTAGCTTGCCGTTTAAAAAACGGCAAACACTCGGCACAACATCAAACGGTTTGCAATTCCGTCTATGTTGTGCCTTAAATGGCTGTCTTTGGCTCGTTATTCTGCCGGGTTGCCGGCGCGGCGTATTCTGCATACGCTTCCAAAAACAGATAGAAATTGTCTTTTACTACTTTCTTATTCTATATAATTTTTGTCTGTTTTGATAGTGAAAAAATGACAGGGCTTTATTTTTTTGTTATAATATATGTACCTAGTTGTTTAAGTAATACGTTTCTCCCGGTAGGATGGCTGAGCGGTCAAAAGCAACGGTCTGTAAAACCGTCGGGCTACGCCCTACATAGGTTCGAATCCTATTCCTACCAAAAATTTAACCCCGCCTAGTGCGGGGTAAATTTTTGTAGGAAAGAAACGCAAACTACTTTGCGTTTCGGTAGGATTCGAAAGCCGGAGCCTTATGCGAGTTTGAACGAAGTGAAAGGCGAGCATGGCGAGGCGGGGTCGCGAGCGCCGCACGTCAGTAAGGCGACTTGTGACCGAATCAAGGCCTTATTTCAAAATTAACCCCTACCAACGTGGGGTTTTTAAATTTTCTGCGTCAAAAGGAACATTACAGGGCGTTGTTATAAAATGTTACAATAATACTATGGAAAAACCTGCTTTAACCCCTTTAATGAAACAATACTTCATGATCCGCGACCAACACCCGGACATTGTACTATTCTTCCGCTTGGGCGATTTTTACGAAATGTTTGACGAGCAAGCGCGCGAAATCAGCGGCCTGTTGGGCCTAACCCTTACTGCGCGCAACGGTACCCCCATGTGCGGGATTCCTTATCATGCGGCCAATACTTATATTACGCGCCTGTTAGCGGCGGGCAAAAAAATTGGCATTTGCGAGCAGACCAGCTCGGTCATGGACAAGGATACCAAACTTTTTGAGCGCAAAGTAGTGCGTATTATTACGCCGGGTACGCTTGTGGAAGACAGTTTACTAGATGCCAACCAAGCCAACTATCTTGTGGCACTGGACGTTACACCCGCCGGGTGGGCGGTGGCGTGTGTGGAAGTTTCCACCGGGGAATTTTGGGTCAACCAAAACGATAAAGACCCCTCTCTTACCAATTTAGCTGCCGCTTTGGCGGCTATTAATCCATCGGAAATTATCGGTACGCGCGACGCGTTAGACACACTGCGCCAAAAAGTAGTTATCCCGGGGTCCTTAACGCTTACAAACGTGGCCCCGTTTGACGGCGATTTTACGCTTCCCGCCAGTTGGCCCGCCCTGGGTGCGTGGGGCAACCACAAGCGCGCCTTATCGTGTGCGCTGCAAGTAATGAAATATATTAAAGCCACGGACCCCAGCGTGCAAGCCACGCTTATCCCTGTGTACCGTGAGCTCAAGGAATGTTTGCAAATTGACGAAAATGCTGTGGCGTCTTTGGAACTGGTCAAAGGGCAGGAAGGTGGGCGCACAGGTAGTTTATGGAATTTGCTGGATAAAACAAAAACCGCTATTGGTAGCCGCAAACTTAAAGAATGGATTTTGCACCCCCTATTAGATGTGGGCGAAATTGCCCAGCGCCAAAACTGTGTGGAAGCATTTGTTAAAAACCAAAGTGCGATTGCCGATTTAAGCGCCCTACTGGAAAACATTGCCGACGTACAACGCATTATGACGCGCACCGCCAACGGCACCGCCAGCCCGCGCGATGTGTCGGGCTTGCGCCGCTCGCTACTTAATGTGGATGCCATCACGCAATGGTTTGAAAACTACCCCGCGGTGGCCCCGCACTTAAAAGCCCAGTTTGAAGCTATTTTACCTACACTTAAAGACATGGCGCGTCTGTTATATGAAGCCATTAACGAAACGCCACCCTTGCATATTTCCGACGGGGACGTTATCCGCGCCGGGTATAATAGCGAGCTAGATGAACTGCGCTCGCTCAAAACAAATTCCAATCAAACTTTGCAAGAAATTTGCGAGCGCGAACGCGCCAAAACCGGCATTACCACCCTTAAAGTGGGGGTTAATTCGGTTTACGGTTATTATTTTGAAGTGACCAAATCGCACCTGGCCAAAGTGCCGTATGGTTATGTGCGCAAACAAACCCTCGTCAATGCCGAGCGTTTTATTACCGAAGAACTTAAACAACTGGAAGATAAAATCACGCACGCCGAACAAAAAATCTTACGTTTGGAAGCGCACCTGTTTGGGCAAATCCGCACCACCTTATCGGCCAATATTGAGGCGTTTAAAACGTTTGCACAACTCATTTCGGAACTGGATGTGTATGAGGCCCTGGCTTTGTGCGCGTTAAAAGGCAATTACACCAAACCCGTGGTGGATGATAGCACCGAACTTTATTTTGAAAACGGCCGCCACCCGTTGGTGGAGCGAACTTTGCCGCCGGGCAGTTTTGTGCCCAACGGCCTGAAACTTGGCACGCAAGACACGCAAATTATGCTCATTACCGGCCCCAACATGGGCGGTAAAAGTGTGTATTTAAAACAAAGTGCCATTATTGTGATTTTGGCGCAAATGGGCAGTTTTGTGCCGGCGCAAAATGCGCGTATTGGCCTCATTGACCGCATTATGACGCGCATTGGCGCACACGATGCGCTAAGCCGCGGCAACTCCACATTCATGGTAGAGATGAACGAAACCGCACACATTTTGGCCTCCATGACGCCGCGCAGTTTAATTTTACTGGACGAAGTAGGCCGCGGCACCTCCACGTTTGACGGCATTTCTATTGCGTGGGCGATTGTGGAGTATCTTTATAAACAAAAAGGCGGGGCCAAAGTGATTTTTGCCACGCACTATTTTGAACTCATAGATTTGGAAAATAAATACGAGCGCGTGAAGAATTTCCACGTAGAAGCACAGGAATATAAGAACGCCCAGGGCGAGAGTAAACTGGCATTTTTGTACCAAATTAAACCCGGTGCGGCAGATCAATCGTATGGGATTCACGTGGCCGAGCTGGCGGGCCTGCCCGCGGCTTGCACACTGCGCGCTAAAAAAGTATTAAAAGATTTAGAGGCCAAAAAAGGGGCCAAAATTTCGGTGAAAGAGCAAGACATGGTCAAAGATTTATTTTCTTCGCCCATTGTGGAAGAAATCAAAATGGCCGACCCCAATAAACTGACGCCCATAGACGCATTACAGTTAATTTGCGAATGGAAGAAACGGATCAATGAGTAACATTCACGTATTAGACGAAAAAACAGCCGGACAAATCGCCGCGGGCGAGGTGATTGAACGCCCAGCGGGCGTGCTTAAGGAACTGTTGGAAAACGCCGTAGATGCGGGTGCCACCGCTGTGCATATTGATATTGAAGGCGCGGGCCGCAACTTAATTCGCGTCAGTGACAACGGCCGCGGCATGGATGAGGAAGATTTAAAACTTAGTGTGTTGCGCCACGCCACCAGCAAAATTAAACAATTTGACGATTTAGGTACTTTACATACGTTTGGTTTTCGCGGGGAGGCGCTTTATTCGGTGGCGGCCGTTTCGCAAATGAGCATTACCAGTTGCACGGCAGGTGGCACCGGCCACCGTTTGGAAGTGCACGGCGGTAAAGTGATTGATTTACGCCCGGCGCCGTCTATCCAAGGCACCACCGTGGAAATACGTGATTTGTTTTATAATGTGCCCGCGCGGCTTAAATTTTTAAAAAGCGACGCGTACGAGCGCGCCTGCCTACTTAAAATCATTGAAGAAAGTGCGCTAGCTAACTTAAACGTGGGCTACCACGTAACCGTCAACGGGCGCGATGTGTATCATTTGCCCGCTGAGAACGGCCCGTTTCAAGAGGCCGTTATCAACCGCGCGCGCCACATTTTGGGCAAAGAAGTGGCCGAAAGTTTGGTGTTTAGCGAATTTGAAGACGTAGGTTTACAGCTTTTTGTAACACCCGCTGATAAACTGGTGCGCGTGCGCGATTTGCAATACACGTTTGTCAACCGCCGCCCCATTGATAGTAAAACCGTGCAACAAGCCGTTTATAAGGCATATCAAAATGCGCGGGGGCAAAACTCGCACCCGGCGTTTTTGATTTACATGACGCTCTCTCCGGCAGATTTTGACGTCAACATTCACCCGCAAAAGCGTGACGTACGCTTTGCCGACGAGCACGGTATGTTTGCGCTCCTCTTAAACCGGGTGGGGAGTACGGTGTTTAGTAACGGCCGCCCGATTGAGGTATCGGCCGAACAAGCCGCCCCGGCGCAAGAGGCTTTACCTACCCCGGCGGTGAACTTGCCCAAGCCCGCACAGCCCGCGGCGCAAAAACTGTTTACAGCTAAACCCATGGAAAATTTTGCCGCGGCTTTTGCTCCCAAAGAAGCACCCGCCCCTGCGGTGTTTACCCCCAAGCCCAACATGGCAGAATCTCTTTTTAATAAGCCTGTGCAAAGTCTGTGTGAAAGTGAAGAACCTGCCGAATATATTGCGCGCCCGCAAGAGCCCGCGCCCAAACCCGCGCCCCAGCCCGAACTTCCTGCACAGGGCCCGCAGTGGTATGAGGGGCCGTATCATTACATTGGGCAACTCCAACGCAGTTATTTACTCTTTGAAAACCCGCAGGGGCTCGTTCTTATTGACCAACACGCCGCGCAGGAGCGTGTACTCTTTGAGCATTACTTAGATTTGTTTGAGAGCCAACAAGTGCAAGTGCAAAAACTGTTATTTCCCGTGCATGTGGATTTGCCGCCGTCCAACGTGGAGAGTTTACTTTCCTGGAAAGCGTGGCTACAAAAAGCCGGGTTTGAGGTGGAGCCTTTTTCCGCCCGCACCGTGCTTGTTAAAACCATGCCCAACGTGGTGCGCTTTAAAGAGGACGACATGAAGGCATTTATTGTGTCCTTAGCGGACGTGGTGGGGGACCCGACCAAATCTACCGACGTGTTAAAACGCAAAATGATTGCTATGCTGGCCTGTAAGCGTGCTATTAAAGCGCACGATGCCATTACCGCGCAAGAGGCCGAGGCCCTGCTTGAGAATATGAAAAAATGCAAGGACGGCATGCATTGCCCGCATGGTCGCCCCGTGCTAGCCCAACTTTCTATTGACGAAATTGGAAAACTGTTTGGAAGATAAAGTTAGGGTAACGAGTAACAGTTTAGTGCTCCATTGGGAAGAGGGCAGGTTGAGATTTCTCCAAATATTTTACAAATACGGATAGCTTCTAAATCTGACTTATGTGCCAAGCAATTTAATTGATTCGTTATGAAATTGTAAGAAATATACCAACGGCCTTGTTGATAGTCTTTTCCCATTTTACCAGCATAGACATGATTAGGAAGTTCCGTTAAACTTATATACCAATTTCTTTGGTTAATGACTTTCTTGTCACTGCGGCTGGTTCCATTAAAAGTAATATCTAATTTATCAAAACTATCTGCATATTCTCCGTTGGCTAAAAAGTAGGCTTTTTGGGCTTCAGCTAAGGCGCGTACTTGAGTAATGGCCTCAGCCGCATGGGTTTTTTCCACAGCTAGTTTGTATTGTGGCAACGCTACCGCGGCTAAAATACCAATAATTAAGACCACGACTAACAACTCAATGAGCGTAAAACCCCGCCGGGTGTATTTATTTTTCATGTGCATTTCTCCTGTGTTTAATTTCAATTTGCCTATTTTGGAAAAACGCATATAAAAACGGCTACTTTAGCAGAGACTATCACACAGGCTCTCACCAAAACAGCCGTAGCTTTCCGTATAAACGGAAAACATTGGGCACAAGAAAACGGGTTTCGAAGGTCCGTTCTCTTGTGCCTAATTCGGCTATTTTTGGAGTGTGATAGTGCTTTTTCAAGCCCTCCGTATTCTGCGTACGGTTCCAAAAACAGATTAAATTGTACCCACATTATAGCATAATGTGGGTATAATTACAGTACGCAATAACCAGGATTGGCGGCTAATTTTCAAAAGAGCGCGTTGCGACCAAAAGTTTGCTCCTGTTTTCAGATTTGAGCCTAGGTAAGGCCGCAAGTTGAGCGTGGCGTACGTCTGCAAGACAACGCGTTAGCGTTGCAGGTACGCGAGCGAAAGTCGGCTTTAGATAGGCCAAATGTGGAAACTGTTGCAGCGCGCGCAGCACCGGGGCAAACTGTCAGTAAGCTGATTTTTCAAATTTGAGGGAAGTTTACACCATAAGTTAGCCCGTAGCGTACGTCTGCCGGACCGCGCGTAGCGCGGCAAGTACGTAAGGGCTAAATCGGTGTAAAATTACCCAAATTTGGAAAATTGTTGCTGGGGGAAAGCTGTAGCATCGCGGGGTTATTGTCTTTATCCCCCAAAAAAGGTATCCTTTATATATATTCTCTAGTGGAGGCACTATGCCCGAAACGCCCGTTTTAGAACGTGTTTTATTCTCAGAGGAACAACTGGCCACCCGCGTGGCTGAGTTAGGCCGCCAAATCTCGGCCGATTACCGCGGTAAAATGCCGTTATTTGTGGGTATTTTGCGCGGTTGTATTCTTTTTTATAGCGACCTGATGAAACAAATCAGTGTAGACTGTAATATGGACTTTATGTGCCTTTCTTCGTATTCCGGCACGTCTAGCACGGGGCAAGTGCGCACTATGCTCGATTTGCGCGAAAGCATCAAAGGTCGTCATGTGGTCATCGTGGAAGATATTGTGGATACCGGGCTCACGTTGGAGTATTTAATGGCTAACTTACAGTCCCGCGGGGCGGCCAGCTTGGAGATTTGCTGCCTGCTTAATAAACCGTGCAACCGCAAAGCGGATATTCACCCCAAATACGTGGGGTTTGAAGTGGGCGACGATTTTGTAATCGGCTACGGCCTGGACTATAACGAGCTGTACCGCAACTTACCTTATATTGGGGTTTTTAGAAAACAATGAAAAATAATAAACATCCTAACCACCGCCGGATGATTTCCGTCGGGCAAATTGCCGGGTGGATTGCTGTATTTGTCATAGCGGTGTTGCTCTTTAACCGCCCCGGCGCCAAACAAAACATCTTAGATTATTCCGATTTTAAACAAAAAGTGGCGTCGGCTGAAGTGTCTGACTTGACGGTAGCACCCGAGATGATTTCG
This sequence comes from Elusimicrobiaceae bacterium, assembly GCA_045129775.1. Taxonomy (GTDB): domain Bacteria; phylum Elusimicrobiota; class Elusimicrobia; order Elusimicrobiales; family Elusimicrobiaceae; genus Avelusimicrobium. The sequence goes on along the minus strand of JBGUOO010000008.1, from coordinate 33,257 downwards.
GGCCTGTATAAAGACGATAAAGGCCAATTTGTACCCTTTAAAACGGTGCGCATGGCCGACCCGGACCTTGTCAAAGAGCTTTCCGCCGCCAAAATCAAATTCAAAGCCGAAAAAGATAACAGTTGGATTGGCAATGTGCTCTTCAACGTATTGTGGATTGTGCTGTTAATTGGCCTGTGGTGGTTTATTTTCCTCCGTCCGCAACGCAGTGACGGCAAAAGTGCGATGAGTTTTGCGCGCAGTAAAGCCAAAATGCAGGACCCTTCCCAGCAGACCGTTACGTTTAAAGACGTGGCCGGGTGCGACGAAGCCAAAGAAGAACTACAAGATATTATTAAATTTTTGAAAAACCCCAAAAAATTCCAAAAGTTAGGCGGTAAATTGCCCAAAGGCGTGCTGTTATATGGTGCACCCGGTACGGGGAAAACCTTGCTGGCTAAAGCTGTAGCGGGGGAAGCGGGCGTGGCGTTTTTCTCGGCGTCTGCCAGTGAATTTGTGGAAATGTTTGTGGGTGTAGGTGCGGCGCGCGTGCGCGATTTGTTTGACCAAGCTAAAAAGAACTCGCCCGCTATTATTTTTATTGATGAGTTAGATGCCGTAGGCCGGCGCCGCTTTGCCGGTATCGGCGGCGGACACGACGAGCGTGAGCAAACGCTTAACCAACTTTTAATTGAACTGGACGGGTTTGAAAGTAAACAAGGTATTATTTTAATGGCATCTACCAACCGCCCCGACGTGTTGGACCCGGCGCTCATCCGCCCCGGCCGTTTTGACCGCCATATTTCCGTGCCCGCGCCCGACTTAAAAGGCCGCGAAGAAATTTTAAAAGTGCACGCCAAAAAAGTGAAACTCAGCGCAGATGTAGATTTAAAAACGGTCGCCAAAGGTACCCCCGGTTTTGTAGGGGCCGACTTGGCTAACGTCGTCAACGAAGCCGCCATTTTGGCTGCCCGCAACGACAAAGACGCCGTAGAAAATGCCGATATTGACGAAGCCGTGGAGCGTGTGATTGCCGGCCCGCAAAAGAAAAGCCGCATTATTTCTAAGCACGAGCTCAAAGTCATTGCCGCGCACGAAGTGGGCCACACCATTGTAGCGCGCTTAACCGATCATTCCGACCCTGTGCATAAAGTGTCTATCATCCCGCGGGGCCAGGCACTCGGCTATACGCTGCAATTGCCGGTAGAGGACAAGTTTTTAGTCAGCAAGTCGGAATTTAAAGACCGCTTGTGCATTTTACTAGCTGGCCGCGGCGCTGAAGAAATTGTGTTTGGGGAAATCACCTCCGGCGCCAGTGACGACCTCAACAAAGCCATGGCGTATGCCCGCAAAATGGTCATGGAACTGGGGATGAGCGAGAAGCTCGGCCCGATTGCCTTGCCCAGCGGCGAAGAAAGTGAAGTATTCTTAGGGCGCGATATTTCCCGCCATACCACCTATTCGCCCGAACTGGCTAAAGTAATTGACGAAGAAATTTTAAACTTAATCCGCTCGTCTTATGCGCGCGCCAAAGAAATTATTTCCACCCACCGCGTTGCGTTTGACAAGCTGGTAGCGGTGCTACTGGAAAAAGAAGTGGTAGAGGCCAAAGAAATTGACGAAATTTTGGGCCTCAAAGCACCCGAAGTGAAAGAAGAAACCCCGGCCCAACAATCGGCTGATGAATTGGCCCAAGAAACGGTGCAAGCCAAGGAAAATAAAACCGACGCTAAACCGCAGGCCACCCAGGGCGATTTGTTTGATATGGGGGATAAATAAACCGTGCGCTTTGCGCACGAAAGGAAATGAGTATGACAAAGTATTTTGGGACTGACGGAATCCGCGCGGTAGCCGGGCAATTCCCGTTGGTGGACGATTTTATTACAAAGTTAGGTTACGCCGCACTTACGGAACTTAAAAATTATGCCCAGGCCGAACATTTAAAACCGCAGGTAATTATTGCCCAGGATTCGCGCCAAAGCGGGCCGCAAATTTTGGATGCGTTGCAAAAAGGGATCCGCGCCAGCGGCGTGAACGTCATTAGCTTAGGGATTTCCACCACGCCATCGGTAGCGTATTTGGTTAAAAAAACGGGCAGTTTGTGCGGGGTTGTCATTTCCGCCAGCCACAACCCGGCCGAGTTTAACGGTATTAAATTTTTTACTAATCACGGCACTAAATTACCTGAAGCCTTGGAAAATTCTATTGAAGAAAAAATAGAAAAATTGGGAGCTATTCCTGCCCCTGTGGGTACTTTTACCGAGGATATATCCCTGGTCAAAGAGTACGAACAATTTTTAATGTCTACCGTGGACGCTAACTTATTAAAAGGTACAAAAATTGTGCTGGATTGCGCCAACGGCGCCAGCTACAAAATTGCCCCCAATGTGTTCGCCGGGTTAGGCATGAACGTAACCGTAACCGGGGCCAAGCCCGACGGTACCAATATCAATAAGGATATTGGCGCCTTGCATACGGGTTTTATGCAACGCTTAACCGTGCGCGAACACGCATTTATGGGCTTTAGCTTTGACGGTGACGCCGACCGCGTGATTGCCTCGGACGAACAAGGCCGCCAATTAGACGGCGATAATATCATTGCCGCCAGTGCCCTTTGCATGAAACAGGCCGGCACCCTTAAACACAATAAAGCCGTGCTGACGGTTATGGCTAACTTGGGGTGCATTAATTATTTGAAAGAAAACGGGGTGAACGTGGAACTTACCACCGTGGGCGATAAGTATGTATCGCAAGCGCTTGAAAAGGAAGACCTTTCTATTGGGGGGGAAACGTCCGGTCATATTATTTTCCGCGACTACGCCAATACCGGTGACGGTATTTTATCGGCCCTGCAATTTTTGCAATTTGTAAAAAAATCGGGTAAACCTGCCAGCTGGTTTTTAGACCAATGGCAAAAATACCCCAGCCAGTTAAAAGCCATAGCGGTATCCTCTAAACCACCGTTGGAAAGTTTGGACGGATTCCTGCCCGGCGTGGCTAAAATTGAACAAACCATGCACGGCAAAGGCCGGGTAGTGGTACGTTACAGCGGCACCGAGCCCAAACTGCGTATTTTAGTAGAAGGGCAAGAAAAAGAAATGGTGGACCGTGTGCTCAAAGAAGTAGAAGAATTGTACCAACAAAAAACGGAGGTACTCAAATGACTTTAAAATTAGGTGTAAATATAGACCATGTGGCTACCTTGCGTGAGGCGCGCCGGGCCCACTATCCCGACCCGCTAGACGCCGGCGCAATTGCTTTGGCCGCGGGGGCCGACTTTGTGGTGGTGCATTTACGCAAAGATGAGCGCCATATCAATCAAAAAGACGTGGCCGATTTGTGCAAACTATTCCCCAAACAAGTTCATTTGGAATGTTCCTGTAGCGATTTTGCACAGGCCGCGGCGTTAAAATACAAGCCGCACTCTGTATGTATTGTGCCGGAAATGCCCGGGGAAATTACTACAACAGGTGGGCTCAATTTTACCCCGGCGGTGCAAAAACGGCTTTATAAAATGATTGAAAAACTGCATAAAAAACATATCCGTGTCAGTTTATTTGTAAACCCGGTGGCGGCCGATTTGCGTATGGCGGCTAAATTGGGGGCGGATGTGGTGGAACTGTGCACGGAACCGTATAGCGCGGCACCTAATAAAAAGGAAGCCCAAAAACGGTTGCAGGAATTGGCACTTTCGGCCTTGCTTGCCCAAGAATTAGGGCTTGAAGTACATGCCGGGCATGGCCTGAATTATCACAATGTGCTGGCCGTGGCGGATATTGGTGGCATTAGCTGTATGAATATCGGTTTTGCTATTATTGCGCGTTCACTCTTTACGGGGTTGCCTTCTGCCGTGGAAGAAATGAAGAATTTACTGTAGGAGATTATTATGTGCGGTATTATTGGTTACGTTGGCAAAAATAACAGTGTTCCTTATATTATAGACGGACTTAAAAAATTGGAATACCGCGGGTATGACTCCGCCGGTATTTCTATTTTACAGGGAAAAGAGATTGTTACCGTACGTGCCGTGGGCAAAGTGGCCGAGCTGGAAAAAGCCGCCTTGCAAGTAAACCCGCAAGGTACTACCGGTATTGGCCACACACGTTGGGCCACACACGGTAAACCCAGTGAAGAAAATTCCCACCCGCACCGCGATTGTTCCGGCGAAGTAGTGGTAGTACATAACGGAATTATTGAAAATTACCTCGTTTTGCGCGAAAAACTAACCAAACTGGGCCACCGGTTTAAAAGTGAAACCGATACGGAAGTAATTGCCCATTTAATTGAAGAAAATTTGAAACATACCCGCGGTGCCAATGACGAAGAAAAACTGATTAGAGCCGTGCAAAAAACCAATGATGAAATTTCCGGTGCATTTGCTATCGGCGTTATGTGGGCGCACACCCCGGGCATGCTCATTGGCGTTAAAACGCAAAGCCCGCTTGTCGTGGGGCTTGGCAAAAAAGAAAACTTTTTAGCCTCTGATGTGCCGGCTTTTTTGCAACATACTAATAAAGCGCTGTTTTTAGAAGACGGTGAGCTGGTTATTTTACGTGCAGACGGCGTAACGCTGTTAGATGCAAACGGGAAAGAGAAAAAAGCCAAAGTTACTAAAATTTCGTGGGACCAAAAAACGGCCGAAAAGGGCGGTTATCCCCACTTTATGATTAAGGAAATTTACGACCAGCCCCAAGCGTTGGAAGATACGTTACGTACGGCCATGACGGATTTTACCAAACTGTTGGGGGAAGACGAAAAGGCCTTACGTAAACTGAAAAACATCCACATTATTGCATGCGGTACGGCGTATCATGCCGGGCTGGTAGGGAAGTATTACCTGGAACAACTGGCCGGTATTCCCACCAGTGTAGATTTGGCCAGTGAATATAAATACCGCACGATTCCCCCTTTTGAAAATACCTTAGCCATTGCTATTAGCCAATCGGGCGAAACGATAGACACCATTGGGGCCATTAAAAAAGCCAAAAAATTAGGCTTTGAAACGTTGGCTATCTGCAACGTGTTAGGCTCTACCCTTACCCGGGAATGTGGCGGTACGTTTTTTACACACTGCGGGCCGGAAATCAGCGTGGCTTCTACCAAAGCGTTTACCAGCCAAATTACAGCCTTGTTTTCTTTGGCGGCTTGTTTAGGTAGAGCCAACGGCCATACCAGCCAGATTGATTTTGAAAAATATGCCAAAGAGTTAGTACATCTGCCCAAAGATATGGCGCAAACCGTTAAAATGGAGTATGACGTGCGCCACTTAACGCGTAAAATTTATAAGGCAGACCGGTTTATCTTCTTAGGGCGCAATGTGAATTTCCCCATCGCCTTGGAAGGGGCCCTGAAATTAAAGGAAGTTTCCTACCGCAGTGCCGAGGGTTTTGCCGCCGGCGAAATTAAACACGGGCCTATTTCCGTCATTGATAAAGGTACCCCGGTTTTTATGCTCATGCCGGACGACGATTTATTTGAAAAAATGCTTTCCACGTGTCAGGAATGCCGCGCACGCGGTGCTTATGTGGTGGCAATTACTACCCAACGTGGTGTCAAACAAGCCAAAAATGTGGCCGATCAGGTATTTACCGTGCCGCAAACCAATCCGCTTTTGCAACCCATTTTAAATATAGTACCGCTTCAATTTTTGGCGTACTGGATTGCCAAACGCTTAGGATGCGATATTGACCAGCCGCGTAACTTGGCTAAAAGTGTAACTGTAGAATAGGGGGATTCCCATGCAACCTATTACACAGGCCGTTGTGCACGAGTGGCTCCCCTTGCGCCCAACAAACGCGCATAAGGGGGACTTCGGCCGTGTGTTGGTGGTGGCCGGGTCGCGCACGATGTGCGGAGCGGGCTTGCTGTGTGCCAAAAGTGCCCTTAGTGCGGGGGCGGGCCTGGTGTATTGGGCGCTACCTCAAAGCATGCAACCGGCGTTTGCCGCCGCCTTACCGGAAGCCATTACCTTACCTCTGCCTGAAAATGTCTGCGGCGAAATAGACGAATCTGCCTGGGAATTACTGCCCGAAATTTGTGCCCAATTTAAACCTTCTTTATTAGTGGCGGGGCCCGGTATGGGCCACAGCCCCCTGTTGCCGATACTTTTGCAAAACATTTCTTTGCCGCTTATGGTGGATGCCGATGCGCTTAATGCATTAGCTTGTGAGCCCGATTGGCATAGCAAATGGCCGAAAGACCGCCCGGCTATTTTTACGCCGCACGGTGCCGAAATGGCACGGCTCCTTAACAGCCCCGTGGCGGCTGATGAAAAAACCCGCCAAGCTTACGCGCAAAAATTGGCCCGTTTAACAAACGGGGTCAGTTTGCTTAAAGGACCGCATACGTTGATAGGTGCGGAGGAAAAACTTTTTGAAAATACCACCGGTGGCCCGGCCTTGGCTAAAGGTGGCAGTGGGGATGTATTGTCGGGCGTGATTGCGGGCTTATGGGCCCAACTGGGTATGCAACAAGGGTTTTCTATTCACACGGCATTGCAAGCGGCGGTGTGTGGGGTGTATCTTCATGGGTTAGCCGGCGATTTAGCCGCCCAGGATAAAGGGCCTTACAGTGTGCTGGCCGGGGATATCATTTTGTATATGGCGCGTGCATTTGGGACCGTATTGGAGGGGAAATGACCACTATTTTGCATATTTTGCTGGGGGTAGTGTTGGGGGTGGCTTCGGTCGCCTTGTTGGTGGTGCTGGTTTGTAAACGGGCCGCCAAAAAAGTGTTACACCCCAAAGCCAAACGCAAAGCGCTTTTTGCCTGGCCGGACCAGTTTAACCTTGCTTACGACAATGTAACATTCCAAACCGCAGACGGTATCCCGTTAAAAGGTTGGTGGATACCGGCGGAAAATTCCAACAAAACCATTATTTGCATGCACGGGTGGGGGATGAACCGCTCGGCCATTTTGCCCTATACGTGTTTCCTGCGGGACCTGGGGTATAACTTGTTTTATTTTGATTTCCGGGCACTGGGTGAAAGCGGCGGAGAGGTAAGCTCTATTGGATATTTGGAACTAAAAGATGTGCGCGGGGCGATTGATTTCTTAAAAGCAACTTATCCTGAAAAATGCCAAAAAATCGGTTTATACGGTTTATCTTTAGGCGGTATGGTAGCACTGGGTGAAGCCGCCCGCAACCCCGAAATTGTTTGTGTATGTGCCGAGGCACCGTATTATTCGTTTAGGCGGGTAGTGTCGCGCTGGGCGTGGCTACATTACCGCTTGCCGTATTTCCCGCTACTGCCCATTGTTCTGCACTATGTGCGCCGGGAACTTAAAGCCAACCCCGAGCGTTACAGCCCTAAATATACCGTTTCCAAAATTGCCCCGCGGCCGTTGTTTATCATCCACGGGCGGTATGATAATTTGGTGCCGGCCGCCCAGGCGCGGCGTTTGTACCGCCAAGCGGGTGAGCCCAAAAGTTTGTGGATTGTACCCAATGCCAAGCACGATAAATGCGGCGAAGCGGGCGGATTTACATATAAACAAAAGGTGGCGGACTTTTTCCGTGCATATTTATGAAACTGATTATTTTTGACTTAGACGGAACCCTTTTAAATACCCTGGACGACTTGACCGACGCGGTTAATTATGCGTTATGGGAATATGGCTTTGCCCCGCGCAGTGTGGATGAATGCCGCAACTTGGTGGGGAACGGGGTAACTAAACTAATGGAACGTGCCTTGCCCGAAAATGCCCGTACCCCCGAAAATATCGCCCGCATGCGCGAGCTGTTCTTGAATTATTATAACGACCATTTATGGGATAAAACACGCCCCTATCCCGGTTTAAGGAGTATATTACCGGCTTTACAAACCCGCGGTATTAAACTGGCCGTAGCGTCTAATAAATATCAAAGCGCTACCGAGCGGTTAATAGAGCATTTTTTCCCGCAAGTTACGTTTGTGTCCGTTTTGGGGCAACGTGAAAATGTGCCCACCAAACCGCATCCGCAAATTGTGCAGGATATTTTAGCCGCGGCGGGGGAGAACCCAGCTCATGTGCTGTATATTGGCGATAGCGAGGTGGATATGCAAACCGCGCAAAATGCGGGTGTAAAAGCGTGCGCGGTAACGTGGGGCTTTCGTTCGCGTGACGTGCTGGCGGCGTATAAGCCAGCGTATATGGTAGATAATCCTTACCAATTGGTAGATTTGCTATAATAAACTAACTTATTTTTAGGAGGTTTTCACAACGTAGTGAAACAATTTTAAACTGTTTTTGGAACCGTATGCAGAATACGGATGGCATTAAAAAATGCTTTCACAAGGCCAAAGATAGTCGTTTAAGGCACAAAATGGCGGACCTTCGAAACCCGCTGTTTTGTGCCGAGTGCTTGCCGCCCGTTTGGGCGGCAGCCGCGGCTATTGTGTTTGGGTCACTTGTGAAGCTCAAGCATAGTGGCCGTTTTTTATGCGGGAGCTCGGTAAAAAATAAAGAGGAAAAATATATGAAAAATAGTCGTGCATTTACGTTAATTAAATGGGTATGTCAGGCGGGCCCCGTACTACAACCCTGCAGGACAGACGCTGACAATGCCTCGGACAAGGGGCATCTTGCCGCTTTTACGCTCATTGAGTTGTTAGTCGTTGTTCTTATCATTGGCATTTTAGTGGCCATAGCAGTGCCACAATATAAAGTAGCTGTTAAAAAAGCAAAAATGACCGAATATATGACAATGGTCCGGGCTATAGTAGAAGCGGAAGAAGCTTATCGCTTAGAGAATGGCGAATATACGGACGATTTACAAGCCTTGTCCATTTCTTTACCGCAAAAAGCAGGGTGTGAGTTTACCAAGGATGAATGGTGCTCATTTTACGAATGTGCAGAAGAGGATGTGGTTTATGGTGTATGTGATAATGTAACGAATATTCAAGCTGGTACGAAAGAAGCAACTAAATACAGATTGCGCTATCTTGAAATGTTAGCTCCCTATTCTTGGAGTGATGCTTCAGTTTCGAAAGGAGATAGAATTTGTCAGGCCGTTGGAACTGTAGAAAACAAGGTATGCCAATCTTTCGGACCCGTTGAAAGAATTCGTGGAAGATCTGTCAATGGAAATGCGGGTTGGTATCGTTTTCTGTGATTAAATATACAGAAATAACAAACTCCCCTCTGTTCGTATGGCACGGGGGGAGTTTCATCATACCAGACGAGGATTTAATTATGCCACATGTAAAACACTAAAATCGCCGCGGCCAATAACCAGCGGTAATAGACAAATACATCAAAGCTGTGCGTTTTAATGTATTTCATTAAACCGCCAATCACTAAAAGCCCGCCTACAAACGCACTGAAAAATCCCCAAAATAAGGGGGCGTTAAAATCAGCCATGGAAAGTTTGGTTACTTCCAACAGGGCGGCCCCGGCAATAATCGGGGTGGAAAGCAAGAACGACAACCGTGCCGAAGCCTGGCGCGACATGCCTAAAAATAACGCCGCCGTAATGGTAATCCCACTGCGTGAAACGCCGGGCATAATGGCCAACGCTTGCGCGCATCCTACTAAAAATACCGTCATAAACGGGGCAGTAAAAATATCCGGGTCACCTTTTTGGGCACCGGTTTGTTTGTCGGCAAGCCACAGCAGGCAGGCAAAGCCGGCTAAACAACCCGCAATTAAGAGCGGGTTTCTGAAAGTTTCTTCGGCCCAATCGTTAAATAATACGCCGGCTAACCCCGCCGGGATCGTAGCGGCGGCCAAGTACCACAGCATGCGCCCGTCTTTCGATTTCGGTTTGGTAAGGCCGTTTTTAATAAGCACTACCCAATCGTTGGCAAAATAAATAAGCACCGCCAGCAACGTGGCTGCGTGTAACATGACATCAAAAGCCAACCCCTGATACACTTGCCCGCGGAAATACGGTAACAATACTAAATGGGCTGAACTGGAAATGGGTAAAAATTCGCCTAAGGCTTGCACTAAACCTAATAAAACGGCATCTAAAATGCTCATAAAAACTCCGTTATAGTTTGATTATGTGTACCTAAAAATGCAATAATACAAGTACTCTCTCATTTTACTATTTTTAGGCTCTGTATGCAGTTATATTATGCCCATTATCCTGCCTTAGAGGAACAATTGCTCCGTTTGGTGCGCCAACAGCGCACCCGTCCCACGGATAAATGGGGGATTGTGTGTGCCTCCTCGTGGTTGGCCCAACGCTTGCAGACCCGTTTGGCACAAGAATTGGGGGCCGTGGCTAATATCCATTTTATGACGGTGGGCGGGCTGATTGCGCGGCTGGATAGTGAAGCCCCCGGCAATACGCTAGCGCTGTTGCCCCAAAACCATGTGCGCGATTATTTGATTAAAGAACTACTTAGTGAGCCGGGGTTGGACCGTTACCCCGTTTCGCCCGGGTTTGTGCAAGCGGTCAAAAGTGCTTTGCGGGATATGGAAGATTCCTTAGTTACGCCGCAAGCGTTGGAAGAGTTGCTTCAAAGTATGCCCGACTTTGTGCTTGAGCAAGACGGCGGCCGCTTTGCGTGGCTGGTGCGGTTGTATCAACGCTATGAAGAAAAAACCCAACACATTCCCGGTTACCGGCCGTATCAGCAAGCGTTTGAGCGGGCGTTAAACCAAGTGGAAAATTCGGCGTATTTACGCGGGTTTACGCAACTGTTTATTTACGGATTTTATGATATGACCGGGCGGCAATGGGAGCTGGTTAGCCGCTTGCGTGCGTGTTACCCGGTAACTGTGTTTGCCCCGTATGAAAAGCATCCGGCCTATAGTTTTGCAAAAAAGTTTTTTGAAAGCAACTGGCTCAGTACCCCCGGGGCACAAGAAGTAAAGGCGGCCCCGTCGGGGGCGTTGGGGCACAGTGCCACCTATTTGTTTGCTTCCGGCGGTAGTGCGCCTAATACACGGGTAAATATCGTCAGTGTGCCCGACGTGAACGGCGCGGTTTTCTATACCGCTAAAGAAATTTTAAAACAGCTGGAAAAAGGTACCAAGCCCGCCGACATAGCCGTAATAGTACGTACGTTGGCCCCTTATCAAGATGAAATCCGCCGGGTGTTTGAGGCCAATTGCTTACCGCTGGATGCCGGTTTTACGTATCCGCTTAGCAAGTATGCACTCGGAAATTTTTGTTTAAATTTATTGGGGCTGGCGGCAAATGGTTTTTCGCGTGAAAATGTGTTAGCGGTGTTTGCCTCGCCTTATTTTGCACAGCCCGACAAAGCCGCCTGGCGCCGGCTCGTACAAAAAAGTGCCGTCAAGCGCGATTTGGCCCAGTGGAACGATTTGTTACCCCAGGGCAACCGCTTCACCCCCGCGGTGCAAGCGTGGGTAAAACAAACGGCCCGCACGCTGGAGCAATTAACCCAACCCCAACCGTGGAAACGGGGGGCAGAACAGGTGTGGCAATTTTTACAACAGCAAATAGATGAAAGTGCTTTTCAAGGCAAAGACCGGGAAATTTTCCTAGCTGTTGGGCAAACGCTCAGTGACTTAGCCGTTTATCAGGCTGTGCGGCCGAGTAGCCGGGAAAATGAATTGTTGGCCCAGGCTGTGGAGGCCTTAACGGCACTTACGTTTAACGAAACGCAAGCCGTGCGCGGGGGGATTACCGTGACAGATGCCCTGCGTGCGCGCGGACTTGAGTTTAAAACGGTATTTTTATTGGGGCTCAACGATAAAGAATTTCCGCTCATCACCCCCGAAGACCCCCTTTTGCGCGACTATTACCGCACCCAACTGCGCGATACGCTGGGTTACTGGCTCAATGCCAGCTTGGATAGGGCTGATGAGGAAAAATTACTATTTTATAATGCCGTTACCTGTGCGCAAGAAAATTTACACGTATGTTACGCGCGCTATGGGCAAGACGGCAAACCGGCCGTTCCGTCGGTTTATGCGGCCGAATTGGCGCGGGTGTGTGAGCTGGATTTGCAAGCCGGGGATGCCCCACGCGTCAGCGGGCGTTTGCGCGAGCGGCTGGAACATTGTCCGGCCGATTTATTAACCCCTAAAGAAGTTTCCTTTCAAATTATTTTACATTCCCATGCGGCCGAAAATTACCGTGCGGCCGGGTTGCTCACCCCGCCCAAAGCACGTACGTTAGCGGCCGCGCAGGCGTTGGCCGGGGTGGGGGCGTTGGGCCCTTATGACGGAATGATTGCGCGCGGAGCGGAAATTTTTGCGCGGGAAAATGAACGCGGCTTTTCGCCCTCGGCCTTACAAGAAGTAGGTGCGTGCCCGTTAAAATACTTTTTTAACCGGGTGTTACACTTGGCCGAGCCGGATGCCCCCGCCAGCCGCCAGGAACTGCCCGCCGATAAACGCGGTAGCGCTTACCACGAGATTTTGCACGATTTTTACAAAACTTTGCACCAAAAGCAACTTACACATACGCTTTTTGAAACGGGGATTACGCAATATATGGAGCAAAGTATTGCTAAGTTTTACACAGCCGGTTCCTATGTTGCGTTTGGTATTTACCCCGTGGTGTGGGAAATGATTTTAGAAAATATCCGCCAAAAATTGACCGATTTTGCTACGCAAGATGTAGCCCAATTGGGTACGTTTACCCCTACGATATTTGAACAGGAAGTATCGGCCCCTTCTGTGGATGGATTGCCCGTTAAACTGCGCGGCATTATAGACCGCGTGGACGTGGACCCGGCCTCGCACACGTTTTATGTGGTGGATTATAAGTCCAGCCGTAAGGGGTCGGGCAAACCGGTGCAAGATTTTTTTACACAACTTATTTTACAACCGTTTGTGTATTTACTTTTAGCCCCGTACTTGCCGCCATTGCAGGGGTATCGGGCGGCCGGGGCCGGGTTGCGGGTCATCAGCCCGTACAAAAAAAGTGAACTTTCTGCGCAAGAATTTACCGCCATGCACGCAAAAGCGTGTGCATTCTTAATGCGTTTGGTGAACCTGGTAAAGGACGGAACATTTTTTATGAGTCCCTCAGACTTATGTACCTATTGCCCGTATGCAATGCTATGCCGCAAAGATGCGTTTAAGCCGCTTTTACGGGCACGTAAAAGTGCACAAGCTCGCGCGCTGGAGGAGGCCCGCCTATGATATTACGCGAAGACCGCACCCGCGTGCAAACCCTGCTGGGGGTAAATATGGTGGTGGAAGCCGGGGCCGGCACCGGCAAAACTACCTTGCTCATTGACCGTTTGTGTTTGTGTGTGCTGGCGCAAGGAACGCCGGTGGAAAAACTGGTTGCACTGACGTTTACCGAAAAAGCCGCCGCCGAAATCAAAACCCGCTTTATTTTTAAACTCCAGCAGTTAGTGCAGGCCATACGTAACCACGGGCAAGACCGCACGCTGGATTTACTGCGTGCCCATTTTAACGTGCCCGACCATGAACTGGCTACCCGTGCCGAGCAAGCGCTCCTGCGCTTGGACCGCGCTTCTATCGGTACCATTCACGGGTTTTGCGGCGAAATTTTAAAAATGTTCCCCTTAGAGGCGGGGCTGTCGCCTAATGCACAAATAGATTCGGGCTATAAAGCCTTGCACATTTTTGAGGCATATTGGAACCGTTTTTTAGATGCCGAATTAGGCACACAAGCCCCCCGGGCCGATGTGTGGAAACATGTATTGGCACACATTGGGCTAAATGAGTTAGAGCTGTTTGCCCAAGAATTATGTACGGTAAAACCTGTGGCGTATGATTATTATTCCCATAATCAGTTACTGGCAGGGCAATGTGCCCAAAAAGCAACCCGTTTGGAAGAATTATACGCATTTTATGTTAAAGAAGGAAAAAAACCGCGCAATTTGGAAAAAGCATTACAATGGGCGGCACAATCCTTAAAACGTACGGTGAGTTTTTTACAAGGCACTGCGGTGCCGCCTGCCCCCACGGAAGAGTGCCCCACACCGGGTGTTTGCAAAGATTGGAGTGAAGACGATTTTGAAGAGGCCAAAGGGCTCATTACCTTTGCACAAAAAGTAACGCCCGAAAATCAACAAATTTTTCTGGCGGCCTACCACTTGTTGGAGCCGTTCGCCCAAACGGTACGCCGTGTCCAGCAAGAACAGGGTGTGCTGGGGTTTGATGCGCTGATTATCAAAACACGTAATTTGTTGCAACAAAACTTGTATGCGCGCCGGATTTTGAAAGAAAAATTGGAAGCGTTATTTGTGGACGAGTTCCAGGATACCGACCCGGTACAGGGCGAGCTACTCCTATTTTTGGCCGAAGAAAAAGCCGGCACAGCCCTGCGTTGGCAAGACGTACGCTTACAACCCGGTAAGTTGTTTGTAGTGGGGGACCCGAAGCAGTCTATTTACCGTTTCCGCGGGGCGGACATTACGGCGTATGAATTATTTACCGATTTGATTTTAAAACAAGGCGGCGAAAAATGTTTCTTACAAACCAATTTCCGCAGTGAGCCTGAAATTATTGAAAGTGCCAACCAAATTTGTTCGCGTGCCATGGTGCAAGAAAGTGCTTTCCAGCCCGCCTATGTACCCATTTTTACGGATAAACCGCCACAGGGGCAAGCGGTGCAGTGGTTATTTATTACACCGCCAAGCACCGCTAAGCCCGGCGCGGATGATTTCCGCCATAACCAGGCCGAGCAACTGGCACGGTGGATTTATGAAAATGTGGGTGTGCTATGCTTAAAAGACGGGCGCAAACTTAGCTACCGTGATATTGCATTGCTCACACGCGTGGGTACAACCTCACGCATTTATACCGATGCCCTGCGCCGCTACGGCATACCGTTTAATACCGATACGGACAAAGATTTTTTCCGCAAGCAGGAAATGAACGATTTCTTGCTACTTTTACGTGCCGTGGCGGACCCCGAAGATAAAATTGCATTAGCCGGGGTACTGCGTAGCCCGTTGGGCGGCCTAAGTGACGAAGAACTATATCAAACGGCAAAGGCAGGGGACTTTACACTTTCATCCCTGCTTCATAACCCGCAAACGGAGCCGTGTGCGCGGCTGATTGAAAAATTAGGGCAACTGGCGGGGCGGGTGTCTTTGTATGAATTGGTAAACCGGACCCTAAACGAGAGCTTTTTGCCCGAAGCCTGCGCCGCCGCTTACGACGGCGAACGTACCTTATCCTACTTGCACCAAATGGGTGCGTTAGCCCGGCAATATGAAACGCAAAACGGTAATAATTTAACGGAATTTTTAGCAGATTTGCAGACCCGCCTGGCGGATAACCCGGATTTATTTTCTTTGCCGGCGGTGGACGAACGGGCGGATGCTGTTTCTATGTTAACGGTGCATAAGTCAAAAGGATTGGAATTCCCGGTAGTACTACTGGCCGATTTACCCCGCAAAGAAACAGCCGGCGGGGTGCGCCCCCCGCAACATTTATTTTCGTGGCAATATAATATGTATGGGTTGCGGGCCGGCAAAATTTGTGATGTTAAGTTGGCTTTCTTAGAAGAAGAACAAAAAAAACATAGCCGTTGTGAAGAGGTACGTATTTTGTATGTGGCCTTGACGCGCGCCAAAGAAAAACTGATACTGGCGGCGGACGGACGCACCGGGGCCGAAAAAGCCGCCGCGGCGTTTGCGGCGGCGGGGTTATGGCCAAACGGAACAACAGGGGCGGTTAAGTCGTTAGACGAATCTTTAGTATTGCCCGTTCAATATGAAACCTACCAAGAACCCGGGGAATTTTTGTACCGGCCGCACCCAGTAATACCTGCACAACTAGAGAACACCCCCGATTGGACCGCGTGGCAACAGGCTTATCAAAAACGGAAAGCTACCTACGACCAACTGTTGGCTACGGCCCAAAAACGTGCGCCCAGTGAATGGGAGCAGACACAGCCACTTAGCGAAGAACAACAGCGCGGGGCCGAGTTGGGCACCGTGTGTCACCGGGCCCTGGAGATGTTACTCTCTTTGAAAGATAAGAATGTAGCACAAGCGTGTGAACAAGCGGCCCGGGTTTGTGCCGCGCCGGACCGCACACAAGAGGCCGTGCAATTGTTGGAGCCGTTTGTACAATCGGACATTTTTAAAGAAATTTCAGCATGCACTCTCTTAGCGTGTGAAATGCCGTTTTGTGTGGCGTTACCGGACGGTAGTACCCAAAACGGAATTATGGATGTGGTGCTTCAAACCTCGCAGGGGATTTGGGTGATAGATTACAAGACAGACAAGGTTTCCCCTGGTGCGGAAGCGGCCCTTTTTGCCCAAAAATACCAAGCCCAATTAGCCCAATACTGTCACGCCGCTGAAAAAATTTTTCCCGGTCAAACCGTGCGGGTAAGCGCCGTATTTATACGCACGTTTGCCGTGATAGAAGAATAAAAGTTACAATATAAAAAATAAATAGGAGAACTTATGTTTGATAAATTAGGACAACTCAAAGATTTATGGAAATTAAAAGGCCAAATGGAAGAGCTTAAAAAACGCATGGATGCCATGGTCATTAAGGCCGAAAGTCCCAAACACCTGGTGGAAGTGACGATGAACGGCTCTATGGAAGTAAAAGAAGTGCGTGTGGACGCGCTCGCCAAGAACTTTTCCGAAGCGGAATTGGCCGAAGAAATCAAAGCCGCTTTTAACAAAGCCATTCGCGACACGCAAATCATGGCCGCCCAGGCCATGGGTAATAATTTAGGGATCCCCAATGCCTAACCCGTATCAAAATAAAACGATAGCCGTGTTTGGTGCCTCGCAAGACAACGCCAAGTACGGTTTCAAAATTTTTGTTACACTCTTGCAAAAAGGCTACCGCGTGGTGGGTATTAACCCCAAAGGCGGCGAAGTAAACGGCCAGGCTTTTTATGCGTCGTTAGCTGACGTACCCGGCGCGGTGGACGTAGCCATTATGGTCATTCCGCCCGCGGGTTTGCTGGGCGCGGTGGAAGCGTGCAAAGCAAAAGGTGTCAAAGAGATTTGGTTTCAGCCCGGTGCGCAAGAGGACAGCGCATTTGTCGTGGCCACAGCCGCTGGCATAAAGGCCGTTAACGCCTGCTTTATGGCCGAAAACGGGCTTTGGTAAGATGCAGTATCGCCGCTTAGGGAAAACGGAGTTGGACGTTTCCGCCGTGGGCCTGGGCGGTTGGGCACTGGGCGGCGGGTACGATTGGGGAAACATTGAATTTGCCGACGTACAAAATACCGTTTCTGCCGCGTTAGATGCGGGTGTCAACCTCATAGACACGGCCCCTATTTATGGCAATAGCGAAGAAGCACTCGGCCGTGCTCTGACGGGCCGCCGCCAGGATGTAGTGTTGTGCACCAAGTGCGGGCTCATAAAAAACGGCTCGTGGACCGACCACGATTTGCGCCCGCAAACCATTACCCGCCAGCTGGAAAATTCCCTCAAAAATTTAAAGACCGAAACGATAGACATCTATTTTATCCACTATTTAGACCCGCAAATCGCGTGGCAAAGTGCATTGGAAACACTGACACGTTTGCAAGCACAAGGCAAAATCCGTTATATAGGCGTGTGTAATGTACCGCCGGATATCTTAACCCAAATGGCCCAAACGGGTGTTGTGGCGTGCGTGCAGGAAGAGCTTTCGCTCTTGCACCCGGCCAAGGGGCAAGCTGCCCTAAAAGTATGTGAGCCATATAACCTTGGGTTTATGGCATACGGTAGTTTGTGCGGCGGTATTTTAAGCGGCAAATATCAGCGCGAGCCCAATTTACGCCGCGCCGACGCGCGCAACTATTTTTATAAATGCTACCGCGGCGCAGATTTTGAACACGCTGAGCAAACCGTTGCCCGCGTGCAAGAATGGGCCGCCCAAAAAGGGGTTGCCCCCGCGCAAGCGGCGTTGGCGTGGGTGCTCAACCAAGACGGCGTAACATGCGCCTTAACCGGGGCGCGCAGTGCCCGGCAAATCGCGCAAAACGCAAAGGCCGCCGACATCAATTTAAACGCAGAGGAACTATGCAACTTAGCGAAATAGAAACTTATTTAGCGGGCTTATTACCTAAACTGGGTGTGAATAAACAGCGCGAACTGGTGCGCCTGGTGTATGAAATTGCCAAGCGCGATAACAAAACATGTGCCGAAATTCTGCCGCCAGAGAAAAATTTAAATTTTGAGCACGCTAAAAAAATTTTACTTGATAAGCGTTACCCGGTTAATTTCAAAACCGCCCGCAAAGACCAATTTTATTTGCCCAAATTGGAACTGGACCCCGCGCAAGCGGCCAATTTAACCCCGCGCTCTTTTTCACCCAAAACCGTGTATATAGAAACGTCTGTAAAAGCCAGCCCGCTTGCACAGCGCGTGCGCCAAGCGTTCCCACAGGCCGATTTTAAAGAGACCGACGGCAAAACCCAAGTGGGCAGTCCGTATTTTTCCAACCGCTTGGATACCTTGCTCATCCACCGTGAAAAATATGATTTTTTAAAGCCCTGTCCGTGCAGTTGCGGCTCGGCGGGGTGTGGGTATAATTTAATCAACTTGGGGTTTGGTTGCCGCTTTGAGTGTGAGTATTGCTTTTTGCAACAATACCAAAATTTGCACGCCGTGTTACTGCCGGCCAACGTGGATGAGTTTTTAGCCAAAATTGACGGGGCACAATTTCGCACCGGGCCGTTTGACCGCCCGCGCATTGGCAGTGGGGAGTTTACGGATTCGCTCGTTTTTGACGATTTAACCCAATATTCGGCCCAAATAGTGCCGTTTTTCCGCGCGCGCCCGCATTTGCAGTTTGAGTTTAAAACCAAGAGCGTAAATATCGGCGGTTTACTGGCGGCGGGCGGCTGTGAAAATGTGGTCGTGTCGTGGTCCGTCAATGCGGCACCGATTACGGAATTAGCCGAACATTTTACGCCCGGTTTAACGGCGCGTTTGCAAGCCGCGTGCGAAGTAGCCCGCGCCGGGTACCGCCTGGGTTTTCACTTTGACCCGGTTGTCATTTACGAGGGATATCAGCAAGATTATGCCCGCGCCGTTGAGGAAATGGCAGATACTTTGCCGCACGACAAAATTGCTTGGATCAGCGTAGGTACCTTGCGCTTTAGCCGCGAGCTTAAAAAACAAATTGAAACCCGCTTCCCGCATAACACGATTTTGGATGGGGAATTTTTGTTAGATTTTGACGGCAAAATGCGCTATAGCGACGCACAACGCCTGGAAGCCTACCGCTTTTTAGTGCCGCTACTGCGTAAAACCTTCCCCAACGCGGTGGTCTATTTATGTATGGAAGCCCCGCAAGTAGCCAAATTGTTTTAAAATAATGTAGAATGAAAATATAGTAACTAAAAATTTTAACCTGTTTTTGGAACCGTATGCAGAATACGGAAGTACCTAAAAGGTCCTTTACCCCTCCAAAGACAGCCGAATTAGGCACAATATGAATGGACTAATTACCCATTTGTATTGTGCTCAATGTTTGCCGTTTTATGCAATACATAGAACGGTAAACTACGGCTGTTTGGTATGTGACTGGGGTAAAGGCACAAACGTAACGGCCGTTTTTGTTACGTTTTCCAAAAACAGCACAGGAGAACGGACATGACACAAAAAAATACCCGGCGGGGTTTTACGCTCATTGAGTTATTAGTAGTGGTACTGATCATTGGCATTTTAGCGTCGGTGGCACTGCCGCAATATAAGTTGGCGGTGGCTAAGAGCCGCCTAGCAACTATTCGGCCGTTACTGGCCTCTATTAAGGCCGCCGAAGAAGTCTACTATTTGGCAAATGGGGAATATACGTTCTATCCTTCAGAATTAGATTTCAATGTTTCTTTATGGGGGAGTTATAACCCTACCAATGGAATGATTAATGAACATTTTTCAATAAATTTTAACTCTACGCGCGTTACGCTAGATTATTGTCCAAATGCAGGAAAAGATGCTGGATATATATATTGTTCGAGTCATAGCGAGTTACATTATATAATGTATTTTAATCATACGGATTTTTCTAACCAAATAGAATGTATAGGAACGACCAATTTAGGAAAAAAAGTGTGTAATACGTTGAATTAAAAAAACCGCGCCGATTAGGCGCGGTATATTTTTGGTTTCATATCCCGTTAATCAAACCGCAGCATATCGGTATATTCTTTCAGGCGATTGCTAATAGCGCTGGGCGTCAGCCCGGCCAGGCGCTCCACACTAAAAGACTCAATGGTAAACGAGGCCATCACGTTGCCAATCATCATAGCACGCTTAATGGCTTGCAAGTTGTTCCAGTTTTTGAGGCTGGCCAAATATCCGGTAAACCCACCGCCAAATGTGTCGCCGGCGCCCGTGGTGTCGTGCACGTGCTCCAAAATATACGGCGGCAGTTGGGCAATGCCTTTGGCGCTAACTAGCATGGAGCCGTTGGAGCCCAGTTTAATAATCACGTATTTTACGCCTTTACCCAACAGCCACTTGCCTGCCCGGATCAGGTTATAAATGCCGGTGAGTTGGCGCGCTTCGTTTTCGTTCAAAAACAAAATATCAATTTGCTTGATAACTTTAAGTAGCGTTTCTTTTTTGGACGAAATCCAGTAGTTCATCGTATCGCACGCTATTAAACGCGGGCGTTTGACTTGTTTTAAGACGGAGAGTTGCAACTCCGGGTCAATGTTAGCCAAAAAAAGCGCTTTGGGGTTTTTTTGTTCTTTGGACAAAATAGGCTTAAAATCTTTAAATACGTTTAAATCGGTAAATTTGGTAAACGCGGTGTTAAAGTCGGCATCGTAACTGCCGCCCCAGTGAAATGTCAGCCCGTCTTTTACTTCCACACCCGAGGTGTCCACCCCGCGTTTTACAAATGGGGCGCGGTACTGCTGGGTAAAGTCGGTCCCTACCACGGCTACCACGGCAGGTTTCGTAAAATAACTGGCACAAATAGAGGCATAACTGGCCGCCCCGCCCAGCACGTGTTCGGCGCGTCCGTTGGCATTTTCAACCGTGTCAAACGCCACGGACCCTACGACTAACATATCGCTTTTTTTCACGGCTTACTCCAAAAATGTTTTAATCTCAGTGGTGCTGTTGAAATCGTCAAAAAATGCTTTTTGGGCGGTTTCCATTTTAGTTTCCATGAGTGCGGTGGCAAAGTCCTGCTTATTAGCTTCAAAATCTTTGAGGTTGCCGTGTTGCACCTGGTACGCGTATTTAATTTCTTCCGGCGTGAGCTTATAGAAAGAGTACAACGTTTGGCGGAAACGGTTAGCCAGTTTGTCGCGGCGCAGTTGGTTTTCAAATTGCGCGGGCGTAACCCCGGCAGAGGCTTTGAGAACATATTCATATTGGGCTTTGTCAAACTTGCCTTCGGGCGCAAACCAGGGCGACGTTTTAATATCGTACGCTACTTCATAATCGGCCACCCACAGGCCCGCTTTATCGGCGGCTTGGTTTAAAACCTCTTCGCTGACCATAGAAGATAATACTTGTTGTTGCAAAAATTTAAGCATCTCTTCACTGACGTCAATGCCTTGGCTACGCAAGCGGTTGGCTTGCTGGTCGCTAATGCGGTACAAATCCCGGTACGAGATTTTTTTACGGCCCACCGTGGCGGCGGTTAAGCTGTAGTTACTGCGTGAATAGGCATCCAGCCCAATGTAAATAATACTACCCAAAAAGAAGGCCAGGGTAATAATTAAAATAGATTTTTTGTGTTTAATGAGGAACGAAATCATAGTGTCTCCTTAGTTATCTTCTTCGTCTATATCCGTGGCGAGGTTTTGCTCTTCGCCAATGGTGCAACGCCCGTCAATGCGGCCGCCTTCTTCCACAATCATTTTTTTGGCGCGGATATCGCCCAAAATAGAGGCTTTGCTTAATACTTCCAGCATATCGGCGCAGACGTTGCCCTCAATGGCGCCGCCGCACACAACAATTTGGGCCGTTACGTCGCCCACAATTTTGCCACCGTCTCCCACGATAACGTGGCGGGCATTATCTACCGAGCCTTCCAGCGTGCCGTCCACCCGCAGGGAGCCTTGCACATTTAAGGTGCCCTGAAAGTAACATTCCGCACTGACGACGGAAAAATGTTCGCCGGAGGAAAAATCAGAATCTTTTTTCAAAAATCCCATATCGTTCTCCTAACTTATTTAAAATAGTTACGCGGATTGACGGGCTGGCCGTCTTTCCACACTTCATAATGTAAATGCGTTCCGGTGGAACGCCCACTAGAACCCATTGTAGCAATTTTGTCGCCTCGTTTGACAACATCCCCGGCTTTTACCTGTGCGCCCGCAGTGTGCGCGTACAAGGTGGAATAGCCAAAGCCGTGGTCCACCAAAATAGCCTGGCCGAAGCTGGGCACCCACCCGGCATGACGTACAACACCGTCAGCCGTTACGAAGATGGGGCTATCGGGCTTGCCGGCAAAGTCCACACCGTTATGCTTTTTGGAAGTACGCCGGCCCATGGGGTCTAAGCGGTAGCCAAAACCTGAACTGATGCGCGCATTAGAAGGGCGAATGGAAGGCGTAGAGTTGAGGCCTTCTTTCTTGTTGGCAAAGTACCAGGCAATCTCCTGGAAGCTGGCCAAGCGGGTTTTAGAGCTGTCTTCTAGTTCGTCAATATATTGCTCAAATTCTTCGGGGTCCATGTCTTTTAAATCGGTCGAGAAAAGCTGTTTAGCGCGGTCGTCTTGCTGGACTTTGGCTTCTTCCCAATTTTTAGGCAGATTGATAAATTTGCCGCCGGGCATGCCCAGCATTTGGCGCATTTGGATATCGGTCTGGTGCGTGAGCTCAATGTATTTGCGGCCGCGTTCCAATTCGTCGGCAATGAGTTTTAGTTTAATACGCATCAGGTTGTTATCCGCCTTGATGACGTTATAATCATACCCGCGCACAAAAAATAAAATACCACCCACCGTTACCAACAGCCAGGCAGCGATCAGGCCCCATATGGTCAGGCGGCGCATTTTAAATTTGGTGCTGGCCCCTTTGCGCGGCATGATTAAAATATCCACGCGTTCGCCAAAAAAGCCCGCTAAAGCATTGATAAAATTACCCATCTTTTGTATTCTATCATATATAGCCCCTGGGGGGAAACTTGAAAATAGGAGAACTTATGAAAAAATTAGTAGCTTTGTTGGCTGTGGCCGTGCTGGCCGCGGCGTGTATGCCCAAACTGCCGGACTTGCCCGAAGTGGTAACTTTGAAATCGGCCGAACTGCCGGTGGTGGAAGAAGACGTCATGTGGCAACCCGAAGATTACAACGGCAAGCCTGTGCTGGTGGTATTTATGGGGTCGTGGTGCCCGTGGTGTAAAAAAACAATGCCTGCCGTGGTGGCGCTGAAAGAGAAATACGGTGACCAAGTGGAAATTGTGGGTGCGTTTATGGATGCCACCCCCGGCCCGGTGCGCGACGCCGCTAAAGAGCACGGTTTTACCGTTAAAGCCCTCTATAACGCGGGTGAATTGGCCGAAGGTATGGGTGTAAGCGGTTTGCCGCACACCATGTTGTTTGATAAGAAACACCAAGTTGTCAAAGTGTGGGAAGGTTTCCGCCCGGATATGGAAGAACAAGTAACGGTGGAAATTGATAAGTTGGTGAAATAACAACTTTTTGTTAAGAAAATATCCTCTGCAAACGCGGAGGATATTTTTTTCGCCTTTCAAGTCCCTTACGCAGGCAAAGCAGTTTGCCTGCTCCCCGACTAAAAATAAAAAACCACCTAAGGTGGGGTAATTTTCAAAGAAAAACACTTTAATTCTAGGCGCGAACTTGCGAAGTATACTGGCGGAACGCGCGCGATAGCGCGGAAGTATTCGAGCAAGTGAGCAACAATGAATTAAAGTGTTTTAAGAAGAAAATTTTACCGGGGAAGGGACTTGAACCCTTAAGCCCGTGCGGGCAATAGTTTTTGAGACTATCCTGTATACCAATTCCAGCACCCCGGCTTAAATCTATACCTTATTATAACATATTTTTTTACAATGACCAATAGATACGTTTTAAAAAAAATACTTGTGTCAAAAATAAAAAATAGTATAATACAAAATATGGGAACATATAACATAAGAACTATTGAAGAAAAGAAAAAGATTATTAAGTACTGCCAAAAGCACGGTAAGAAAGAAACTTCCCGTAAATTGGGCGTTTCTTATGTTTCGCTTTCGCGTTGGTTAAGCCGCGTAGAGAAAGGAGAGGCTCCCCTGGAGGAATTGCTAGCCCGTAAACCTAAACGGCATACCGTAAAAAAAGAAGCCGTGGCTTTGGTACAAAAGTTGCATGCAAAAGATCCGTCATTGTCTTTGGCTGAGCTAAAGAAACGGGTAAGCCATATACAAGACATATCCAGAACAACCATTTGGCACGCCATTACGGGGCGTTGACGGAAATTCTGCGTTATGAATTTAAATCCCCGGGTATTCCCCGGGGATTTTTGTCAGTTTTCAAGTTTGGGTAAATCCTTGCCTACGTCTTTATTTACAAGGGTAGCCACGCACGAATCACTCCATACATTGAGTGAGGTTTCCACCATATCCAGCACCGTGTAAAACGGCAAGATAATGCCCAGCAGTTGTATCGGCACATTCATGGAAGAAAGTAAACTGGCCGACAAAAAGTAACACCCCATCGGCACGCCCGCGTTGCCAATGGCGGCCACCGTGGCAATCACTATCCACGTCAGTAGCGTGGGGATTGTAATTACCGCGCCGTTATTTTGCATCAAATACACTACCGTAATTAAAATAAAAGAGGCACAACCGTTCATGTTGATAGTGGTGCAAATCGGCAACACAAAGCGCGACACGGTAGGGTGCACCTTATTGTTTTGCTCGGCACATGCCATGGTAACAGGCAACGTGCCTGCCGACGATTTAGAGAAAAACGCCACCAATAACGCCTTGGACATATGCTCAGCCGTGCGCCACGGGTTAATGCGTTTAGCCAGTAAAAATAGCGGTAGCACCACCACGCCTTGCAACACGTTAGACGTAACCACCAGCATAAAATAATGCCCCAGGCCGTTTAGCGCCACTCCGCCGGCAAAATCGCGCGTGCAGACGGACGTAAACCCAAAAATCCCCAGCGGCAAAATGCGAATTAAAACATTTACAATGGAAAATAAAATAGATTGCACCGCGCCTAGCAGATTTAAAATGGTAGCGCGGGGTTGGTCCTCTTGAATGAACCGAATGGCCACCCCCACCGCCAGCGCAATAATCAGCACGCTGAGCACGTTGCCTTGCACCAAGGGTGCCAGCGGATTATCGGGGATGACGGAAACAAAATAATCTAAATACCCCTTTTGCGCGGCCAGGCCCGCATCGGCGGTAGCTGTGGCGGTCACATTGGCGGGTGTAAAAAAGTAATACAGCGCCGCGCCCACTGCGGCGGCAATAAGCGTAGTGGTAAGTGTGTATCCCAGCGTGCGTTTCCATAGGGTTTTTTGTGTGCGCGCACTGCCCAGGCGGGCAATTGTATAACAGATAGTTACGGCGATAATCGGCACGCTGATAAACTTAAATAAGCGCACAAACACGTCGCTTAAAAATTGGGCCACCGTAAGGCCCAGTTCCGTCGGGTAAAGGCCGTTCAAAATACCCAAAATAATCGCCGCGGCAAACCACCCGGCGTACTTCCACGAGGAGTTATTGGTAAAAGTTTTTTTCATGCCTTTATTATACTAATTGTGGTGTGTCTTTTTTTAAAAGCCTTGATTTGTTTTTTTTTTTTGATATAGTTTGCGTGTAGGAAGATTTGAATGGTCGGAGGACCCTAATATGAAAAAATGCAATATAAAACGTTTTAGCGGCTTTACGCTCATAGAATTATTGGTGGTGGTTTTAATTATCGGCATTTTAGCCGCCGTAGCCGTGCCGCAATATCAAAAAGCGGTGGAAAAGAGCCGTGCCACGCAAGCCTTAACTTTACTCAAATCTATAGTGCAAGCGCAAAAGGCTTATTATTTAGCCAATGGTATGTATGCCGATAAATTTGAGCAGTTGGACGTAGATATGCCCGGCTGGACAGGGAATGAAAAATGGTATAAAGAAGCCAAAGATACCCGTTCTAACGGAGAATGGTCATTGCAAATTTCTAATCCCGATAACGGAAATGGTATTTTTATGGGTCGCATTTCTGGTAAATACAAAGGAATAGGATTTGTGCATTATTTGTATCGTCGCAATACAGACTATCCGCTTAATGCAACTGTGTGTCATGAAAGAACACAAAATGGCAAAATTTTTGACGGAGCGGCCGGAGATTATTGCCGTAAAATTTTAGGTGGTACTAAATATAATAATTACGCAAGAACTTATACTTTGCCTTACTAAATTTTACAAATACGTATTACAAGCCCTAAATTTGGTACAATACTCCTAACTAAATAGAGGGCTTTTTTACGCCCAAAAGGAGAAAATCATGAGCGGAATGTGGATTGTAATTATTGCGGCCATTATCATCGGTTTTTATTTAATGAACTTATACAATACGTTAGTGCGTATGCGCAATGCCGTCAAAGAAGCGTGGAGCGATATTGAGGTGCAGTTAAAACGCCGTTTTGATTTAATCCCCAACTTACTCGCCACCGTCAAAGGTTACGCCAAGCACGAAAGCGAAACGCTGGAAAAAATCGTCGCCGCGCGCAACGCCGCTTTAAGCCAACCCCACACCATGCAAGACGTTGCCAAAGCCGAAGGCGAACTGACAGGCGCGTTAAAATCGCTCTTTGCGTTAAGCGAAAACTACCCCGATTTAAAAGCCAATACCAATTTCTTGGAACTCCAACGCGAACTGCGCGACACCGAGGACAAAATCCAGGCCGCGCGCCGCTTTTACAACGGCAACGTGCTGGCATTTAATACCAAAATACAGCAATTCCCGGCCAATATGATTGCGGAAAAATTCCACTTCACAGAGCAACCGCTTTTTGAACTGGCCGCCGATGAACAAGCCGCCAAACAACCTGTAAAAGTAGAATTTTAACTATGGCTACCACCTATCAGCACATTGCGGATAACAAACGCCGCACGTGGTTATTGGTGCTTTTATTCCCGGTAACCTTTGCCGTGCTGACGTGGGGAGTGCTTTTTGTGCTGTTGGGCGGTGCACCGGCGCAGGACCCCAGCTTATCGGCCTTTTTGCTGGCGGCGCCGGGTATTTGTTGGGCGGTGGC
The DNA here is from genome assembly GCA_045129775.1 of Elusimicrobiaceae bacterium. Taxonomy (GTDB): domain Bacteria; phylum Elusimicrobiota; class Elusimicrobia; order Elusimicrobiales; family Elusimicrobiaceae; genus Avelusimicrobium. The sequence goes on along the minus strand of JBGUOO010000008.1, from coordinate 6,257 downwards.
ATGCATTTGGATAGCTATCTCTTACTTTACCGGCGATAAACTATTACTAAACAGCGCAGACGCTATTCCCGTTACCAAGGCCGACCAGCCCGAAATTTACCGCTTAGTGGAAAACCTGTGCATTTCGCGCGGGCTGCCGTTGCCGCGCATTTATATTATGGATGACGAGTCCTTAAACGCGTTTGCCACCGGGCGGGACCCGCAGCACGCTTCCGTGGCGCTTACCAAAGGCATTGTGCAAAAGTTGGACCGTGCCGAGCTGGAAGGCGTCATCGCGCACGAACTTTCGCATGTGGAAAACCGCGATATCCGCCTAATGCTTATTACCGTGGCCGGCATTTCGTTTTTTACGTTTGCGGGCGAAATGTGCTTTCGCATCGGGCTTTCGTCGCGCCGCGGGAAAAACAACGGAGCGGCTCTTTTTTTAATTTTAGGTCTTATTTTTTGGGTGTATGGGCTCTTATTTGCGCCGCTTATCCGCTTGGCCATTTCGCGCAAGCGCGAATATTTGGCCGATGCCACAGGCGCACTCATGACGCGCAACCCGCAGGCGCTCGCTAATGCACTTCGCAAAATTTCTTGTGACAGCCGTGTAGAAGTATTGGATAAACGCGCCAGTATGGCGGCCATGTGCATTGAAAACCCGCTGGAAAAAAACAATTTATTTGGCTCCCTTAGCGGCCTGTGGGCTACCCACCCACCGATAGAAAAGCGCATTGCCGCCCTGGAAGAAATGAACCGCGGATATTAAAACTTGTTATAATAAGGTAACGGAGAATTTATGACCGAAGAACACCGCATTAACATTATGGACGACACGCCCGCCGTTGCTACGGTAGGTGCCCCCCAAGAAACCGATTTGAAATATGCCTCTATTACCGAGCGTTTTGTAGCGCTTGCTATTGATTATGGCATTATTTTCCTGCCGCTTCAGCTGATTGTGTGGGTTATTTGCAAAACTATGGGCTCCTATTTAGAGCCCTGGGTGCTGATTTCCATGGCGGTGGGGATGAACTTGGTGTTTATTGGTTATGAAACTGTTTTTTCTTCGGGCGGGCGCGTAACCTTAGGCAAAAATTTAGTGGGCATTGCCGTAGTCAAGAAAGACAAAAGCGGCCCTTTATCTATCCCGCAAGCGTTTATGCGCGCGGTGGGGTATTATGTAAGTGCTTTCTTATTTTTCGGTGGGTTTGTGTTGTCCATGGTAGATGACCGCAAACGCACCTTGCACGATATTTTGGGTGGTAGTGTGGTCGTTGAGTTGCGCAAGCGTGACGCTTGGGAAGTGTGGGCCGTGCGTGCGTTGGGGGCGTTGTTAATGGTGTTGTTTGCCGGCTCTTTATACCAGTCTTTCGGCGGGCGCGATTGGCAAAATAAATACAAAGTACGCCAAGCCGCGGATTTCTTACAAAACATTGCGCTCTTGGAAGAGGGCCACAAACTGCGCTACGGCTCTTACACGAACGATATTTTGCGCCTGGCGTTGCTATCCGGCGACCCGGTACAATTCCAGCGCGATATGAACAAAGTGCTTTCCACAGGCAAAGGAAGCATCCGCATTGGTGTAAAGGATGATATTTATAAAATTTCTGCCCTGGCTAAAGACAAAAAGCAAACTCCCGTCTATTACACCAACAAGCTGTAAAATTTAAGAGTATGAAACTCCCCCTGCGTGAACAGGGGGAGTTTCATGTTAGGGCATTGAAAAAGCAAGTATGCTCCCGTGTTTGAGTTTCTTTTTTCCATTGAATAATTTTACGCAATATTCACCCTCTTCTTTTTCAAAAAATGTAGTTATATTTTCCGTTCTTTCTACGCAAAATAAATTTCCTGTTTTTCCATCTTTTTGAGTTTCTGTCCATCCAGTGGGCATAATATTAAAAATACAAAAACCTGCTCCCGAATAAGGGCTGTTAATGCGCGTGACACAGAGTCCTTTTAAGTCGGCAGAAGAAGCGTAAAATTCTAAGGACCATTCTTTATTAGAAGTTGCAAATGTTCGGTCTCTACCGTCAGTAGCAGAATATTTTTCTGTCCAAGGGCTATTTACTGCTAATTCGGAAAATTGAGTGGGTGCCACGCCGTTTGCCAAGTAATAAGATTGATAAGCTTGATTTAATGTTTTAAGTAGAGTGATAGCTTGCACGGCGCGGCTTTTTTCCACTGCTTTTTGATACTGCGGCACGGCCACCGCCGCTAAAATACCAATGATTAAGACTACTACCAATAACTCAATGAGGGTAAACCCTCGTTTGGTGTTTTTCATAAACAGCTCCTTAATTTTTCAATTTTCAATTTATCTGCTTATGAAACCCAACAAAAACGGCTCCCACTAAATTGAGCTTGTAAGCGTCCCCAACATAGCAACAGCCGTAGTCTGCCGCTTGCGCGGCAAACATTCAGCACAACACAAGCGGGTAATTAGGCCGCTTACGTTGTGCCTGTATCGGCTATTCTTGGAGCTTACAAGTTTGCTGTTTCCAACAAAGATCCGTTTCTTAAACGGTTCCAAAAACAGGTAAAATTGTACCTATAGTATAATAAAAAAGGCTGGCATTTGCCAGCCTTTTTTGAGTAAATGAAGTCACCCGGTTACGGGGCTGTTGTTTCGGGCTCAGTTTCTATGTTGTCTTTTTCTTCCGTTTTGTCTTTGCCTTTAAACAGGCCAAAAATGCCTTTAAGTCCTTTGGTTATATTACGGGACACTACATTTTTAGTCACTGTCTGCGTCACTAGCGAAGTGACCGAGCCCAATACCTGCATATTGCCTTGTGGGTTATCTACCGTGCCGCCGATTTTCAGTTTGAGCGGCATCATCCCGTCTATTTCGTGGCGGCCGGGGGCGGCGTGCACGGTCATATCCAAATCGCCCGAGTTAAAGTCAGCCGTTCCGTCTAACCTAAAAGACATCATCGGCGACACAAAGGTCCCTTCTTTAATCGTGGCCAGGCCGCGCACAAAGTTGACCTCGGTATCAAATTTGTCGTACTCCATTTCGCCGGAAACTTCTTTATCCGTTTGCGGTACCAGCACTTCCAGCGGTTGTCCGTCCGGCCCTAAAACGGTTTGGGTTTTTAAGGTTTCCTCTTCTTTATTTTCACTCGTTACGGCAGACACTACCCCACTGCCCAAGCTATTTAGTACCCCCAATACGTTAAGTGAATTAAACACTTTGCCCGTTACGTTAAGTGATAAAAACAATACTTTAGTCAGCGGGTTGGCGTCGGTCAGTTTGTAAATATCTTGTATTTTACCTTCGCCGGTTACCAGGCGCAGGGTGCCGTGCGCGTTGTTTAAGTCGGGCGTGAGGCCGTCTATGTCCGACGTAAACACCACGTCTTTCCCGGTAAAATACGGCACGTCCACCCGGCCGAATTTGATATTAGCTATCAGCTCAATAGGCGGCAACGGCCACGCGGTTTTGGACGTCACTTGCGTGGGTTGTTCCGTCGAGGTAGTTTTCGTTTCGGCAGATTCTTCCGGTAATGCAAGCAGTTTAAGTTCATCGGCTTGCACGGTTAGCACTGCTTTAATTTTTTGGAGCGTTTGGTTGGCATTTAAATCAACCGTAAACGGGTTGGCATTAAGCTTGCCTTTTAACTTCGCGTTTGCGTTGCCGGTTTTAGCTTGTAGGTTGCCGTTGACGTCTATTTGTCCGTTTACATTAGCCAGGCGGCCCGCGTAGGGCAGCTCGGCCCCTACTTCACTTAGCGTAATTTGGGCGGATGCTTTTTCGTGCGTGGCGGCAAATTGGCTTTGCACCGTGCCAACCAGTTGGTACGGCTCGGCCAGGGCGGTAAACCAACGGCCGGCCTCGCCAAACACGATATGAAGGCTGGCGGTAGCATCATACTGCAATTTGTCTTTAAAAGTAAGCCCGCCCTTAGCGCTGAAATCTACCCCCGGGGCTTGCAAGGTTGCATGGTGTAAGGTAAGGGTTTGATCTTCTAAATTGCTGGCTAGTTTTATTTGTAAGTCCGCTTGCGGCAAGTCAAAAGCGGGCAGATCAGCGACTCCCTCAAACAAGGCGGAAGAAAAGTGGCGTAAAGTAATTTGGGCATCTACTTGTGGGTTTGCAAAATTTTCCACATTTCCGCTTAGCGTAACGGACGAATCTTTATAAAATGCTTTGAGCGCTTGAATGTGGGCGTAGGCGTTTGGCAAGTCCAGCCCGGCTAAATGGACGGTGACCTTCAAGGTAATAGGGATTTGGCGCTCAAAAGTGGTTTCGCGGTGGCCCAATTCGGCCACTAGCGTGAGGGGGAATTCGTGCTTCAAACTAAAGTTTTTAACATTTAACGTCAGCCCGTTGATATCCAGGTTGCGCGGGGTTTGTTGGTCAGTATATAACAAGTGCAAACGCTCCAGCCGTACGTATTGGGCCGTTAAATTAAAGGGGAAAGAATTATCTTTTGTGTTTTCTTCGGTTGGGGCCGTTTCTTGCGCGGTTAAATCATCCCAGCTGGTTGTGCCGTCTGCATAGGTAGTTAAGCGCACCGTAGCGCCGGACAACACCAGTAAATTTACTTTTGCGTGTGCATGCAACAAATGCAATAAGGAAAACCGCACCCGTAACCGATCCGCCTGCACAAAGGTACCTTGTTCAAAACCGCCCTTTTCGGCAATTTGAATGTCCTCTACAAACACCCCGCGCAGATTGATGCCTTTGCGGCCGACTTGCACCTCGCGCCCTAACGCGTTTTTAAGCGCGTTTTCCAAGCGTGTGTCAAACCACTGCGTGCGGGATACTATATGTAACCCGGTTTCCAATAAGCCCAGCAGTAATACAGCCACTATAAAAACTTTAGCAATACGTTTAAGCCACTTTTTCACGGTCCCTCCGGCTAAATTCACAACCACAATAATCTTGCTGATAGAGTTTAAATTCTTTAATTAACGCTTGGCGCAGTTCGGTAAGCCCACCCTTGCGCCACGCGTTGGCTAAGTACGGGGTGCCTTCTTCGCGCCAGGCTTGGTGCGCGGCGCGGTGCACTTGGTTTATGTCTTTATAGCGCGACGTGCCCAACACCGAGGCAAACATATCAAAATGATGCCGGCGCGCATAGGCGGCGGCTTGCTTGAGGCGTGTGTAAAAACACACGTCGCACCGTTTGCCGCGCTCGGGCTCATTTTCCAACCCGCGCACGTGTTTAAGCCACAGTTCGTGTTCGTAGGGTAGCTGTGCAAAATCGGCCCCTAACAGGCGGCACAGGCGTGCTTGTTCATCGCGCCGTTTTTCATATTCTTGTTGCGGGAATATATTGGGGTTATAAAAAAGCACAGTTACCTGCGTGCCATTTTCCACCAGGTGTTTAATGGCCGCGCACGAGCAAGGCGCACAGCAAGACAAGACAAGTAACCTCATATATATAGTGTACAAAATATCATTTCCCCGGGCCTTGCAAAAAATTGATTACTTTGCTAAACTAAATAGCATAGTGTAAGGGCCACCCGGCTACTTCACTTTATTTTTTTGTTTACGAGGTTGTTTATGGCTTTGAAAAAAGATAATAAAGATACGCTCACCGCGGCAGAAATTAAAGAAATCAAAAAACATTTGCTGGAGCTCAAAGAAGATGCCACCAAACGGTTGCAAAATACCAAGCAAATGGATATGCCCGAAGCCGAAGTGGGCGACCCCATTGACGATGCCAGCAAAAGCCTGGATAAAGAAATTTTGTTTGAACTTTCCAGCAATGCCCATAACACCATTGAACAAATTGAAGCGGCACTACGCAAAATTGACAAAGGCATTTACGGCCGCTGTGAATATTGCCGCCAACCCATTAGCAAGAAACGCATGAAAGCGTTGCCGTTTGCGCGGTATTGTATCAATTGCCAGCACACCAACGAACACCACCGAGGTTAATAACGGCGGGTGTAATGTTGCGTTTTTAGGCAGGGCGGGTAAGACGTAAAGTCTTATCCGCCCTGTCCTTTTCCGGGCAACCATTTGCCACATTTGAGCATCTTTGCACCGACTTTCCACTCGCAGTACCTAGCAGTGCAACTCCGGGCAACTTACGGTGCAAATCTATCTCAAATCTGACAAATCAGCCTACTGATTACTTTACCCGGTGCGGTTGTTTTTCTCCCCCCTGGAGGGGGAAAACGAGTGCATTAGCACCGCAGAGAGGGGGAAAAAGTAGCCCCGACTTTTGCTTGACTTGTTTTTTTTTTTTGTTACACTCCTATTATGTCGCACCCAGGAGAAAATAAAATGAAAGATAACGCTGTTATTTGTCCCTCTTGCGGGG
>JBGUOO010000007.1:0-49217 GCA_045129775.1 Elusimicrobiaceae bacterium | reverse complement strand
CCCGATTGACCACCCTGGCTGACGATAATATCGTTCATTTCTTGCATGGCCTGTGTGATAAGCGCGGCTTTGGTGTTAGCCCCGTCGCCAATTCCGTCAATTACGCCACACCCAATGGCAATTACGTTCTTGACGCCGCCGCCATATTCCACACCGCGGCGGTCCGTAGCGGGCACTACGATAATCGGGTCCCCGTTGAGCACGTGGGCCAGTTCACTTACCAAGGCTTTATCAGCCCCGGCCAGCATAATTTTAGTGGGCACGTTTTGGGCTACTTCTAGGGCAAAACTCGGGCCGGAGAACGCCAACACTTTGTCTTTTAACTGCGGGAGTTCTTCTTCCACAATTTCGCAAATCGTTTTAAAAGTTTTATCCTCAATACCCTTAGAGGCACTAATCACCGGCACCACACGGCCGTTTAACAGGGGTTTTAGCTGTTCGCGGCAAAACACGCGGATGGCTTTAGAGGAAATGACAAAAATAATGAGGTCAGTATCTTGCACCGCCTCGGCCACGTTGCCCGTAAGGCGCAAATTGTCGTGCAGTTTAAAGTTGGGGATATTCGGGTGGCGGCCCATGGTTTTAAGCACGTTTAACAGCTGCTCATTATATTCCCACAGGCGGACTTGGTATCCTTTTTGCGCCAAATGTTGGGCAATCACGCTACCCCAAATCCCGGCGCCGAATACGGTAATGTTATTTATTTTCATTGGCTTGGCGTTTTTTGGCGCCGTCCTCAAATTTAAGTTCTTTTTGTTCCAGTAAGCGCTTGATATTGGGAATGTGTTTGTAGATGACCAGTGCACCTACCGCCGTGGCCATAATTTTTTCGGACAGCGGATAACTCATACACCAGCTAACTATGGGGAGCACCACGCACGCGGCAATAGAGCCAATGGAAATGCGCCCCCAAATAGCTACTAAAATCACAAAGGTTAAAAACGCAAGCGCCGTGGGCACCGGGGCCAAGGCAAAAAACACGCCGGCCGACGTGGCCACGCCTTTGCCGCCGCGGAATTTAAGGTAAATCGTCCACATATGGCCCAAAATGGCTACCACTCCGCAGACAATGGCAATGGCGTAAATATCGGGGCAAAAATGGCGTGCCAATAAAACGGGCACAAAGCCTTTAATAGCATCAATTAAAAAAGTGGAAACCCCGGCCCATTTGCCCACAATGCGGTACACGTTAGCCGCGCCCGGGTTGCCCGAGCCGTGCTGGCGGATGTCAATATGCATGACGTGTTTGGCAATTAAGTAGCCCGTGGGGATAGAGCCGATTAAGTAGCTAAATAAAATAAGAAGAACAATAGTAGTCGTATTCATATACTTTATTATATCAAAAAGGAACAACGGAAAATAGTAGTTTTTTAAACCTTTTTTATATATACTAACAGTATGAAAAAATTATTGTTACCCCTTTTTATGTGCCTGTGTACTGCGGCTACCCTACAGGCGGCCCCGGTATATGCCGACGATTATGCCTACCAAAAACAGCTCATTATCAACGGCAACCAAACGTGCCAGGCGTTCCGTATTCATCAAAATTGGTTTGCCACGGCGGCACACTGTGTGGACATGTGCGCCTTTGGCGGGGCGTGTAATATTCAAATTTTACTGGCACAAGGGCCGGTTAGTGCGTCCGTCAAAGTGGCCCCGCGCGATATTTTCATACCTAAACAGTACCGCACCGTGGACGAGAAAAAACGTGTCAGCACACATAAATTTTGGGATGTGGCCCTCATCCACTTTGAGCCGCAAGGATACCAGTACGAATTTGCCGAGGGCGGCAACGCCACGGCGGAAGAATTTAACGAAGCGCTGAAAACCTCGCGCAATTTGCGCGTGCAGTGGCAAGGCGCTATCCGCCCGCAAATCCCGGTGCTTTACAGCTACGGCGGCGAAGATTTAATGACGCTGAAACAAAACCTCATTGTACCGCGGTGGAACTTTGGGCAAATGCAAAGTTTCTCTAACCCGCAAACCGTGCTTTACTTTGGGGAAAAGAAGTCCCTTTGGGGGGCAGACGGCTTTGGCGTGGACCACGGCAATTCCGGCGGGGCCGTAGTGTTATCGGACGGCGGCGTGATAGGCATTGCCACGGCCAAAATGGATAATAATTTGCCTGCCGACGTACGCACGGCATTCCCTAAATTTGGCCAATCTTATGAGTTCTTCATTTTTAACGGCTTTGCCCCGCAAACCACGCTTAAATTTATTGAAAAAACCATGCGCAAGTTTGGGGACCGGCCGTATGTAAAGAAATTAAGACGCGTGGACCCACCGACGGAAATATAAAAACATTTCTACTCACTCACGCAAGCTAAAATAGCTTGCGTGAGTTTTTTTACGTCAAAATCTTGCGGGCGGGCGAGCGTAAGGCGCTGTGCCTGGGTGTAGCGGTTAAACCAGGTGCGTTGGCGCTTGGCGTATTGGCGGGTTTTGGTGCATACTTCTTCCACAGCTTGGGAACGGTTTATATCCCCTTTTAAAAAAGCCAGTGCTTGCGGGTAGCCCAGCGTTTTTAAGGCGGGGATATCTTCGGCGTAACCTTGGGCCAGTAAGGCGCGGGTTTCATCCGCCATGCCGTCAAAAATTTGCTCGGTGCGTTGAGAAATACGGGCGTTTAAAGCCTCTTTATCCCAATTTAAATATACCCAGTGTGAGGTTGCCGGATCCGGCAGTTTAAAAAACGCACCGCTTTTAAGTTGGCTGGCCGGTTTACCCGTTAATAAATACAGCTCTAAAGCACGCATGGTGCGCTGGACGTTGCCGGGCGGAATTTGTGCGGCTGAGGTCGGGTCCTTTTGCGCCAGCAAGGCGTGCAAACCCGCTTTGCCGTGCTTTTCAAGCAGTGCGCTTACTTCGGCGCGGCTTTGCAGCGTGCTAGGCGGCAAGTTATCCATACCTACAAAATAGCTGTGCAAATAAAGGCCTGTCCCCCCCGCAAAAATAAGCGGTTTGCCCGGGTAAGCGGCACAAATTTCTTTTACGCGCGCGCAGAATGCCCCGGCATTAAAGGTGCCCGTTACCTCCACAAAATCAACCAGTAAATACGGTACGCCGCCCACGGTGTAAAGGCCGTTTTGATAGGTGCCTTGCGGTTTGGCGGTGCCGATAGTAAGCTGTTTATACACCTGGCGCGAATCGGCCGAAATAATAAGGCCGCCCACGGCACGGGCAAGGGATAAAGCAAGCTCGGTCTTTCCGCTGGCGGTAGGGCCGCAAATAACGATAGGCTTAGTAAATAAGGTCATAATAAAAAAAACTGGGCAAAGCCACTTTTTTTTATTATACTATAAATACAATTTATTCTGTTTTTGGAACTGTATGCAGAATACAGGTTGCTTTTAAAAAAAGCTTCTGGAACGCCAAAAACAGCCGATATCAAGGTGCAACGGAACCGTACATTCTGTTGTGCCGAGTGTTTTTTGTGCAAACAAAAAACCGCGGCTGTGTGCTTAGGTAACGTTCCAGAAGCCTGAACATAGAGCCGTTTTTGCATACGCTCCTGACAGAAAAAATAAAGGAGAAATGTATGCAAAAAGAAAAACGAGGGTTTACCCTCATTGAGTTGTTAGTCGTTGTCCTCATTATCGGCATTTTGGCCGCCGTAGCCGTGCCGCAGTATAAAAAAGCAGTACTTAAAAGCAGAGTCAACGCGGTACTTCCAATTCTTAAAAGTATGGTAGAAGCGGAAGAAGCTTACTATTTAGCCAACGGCACATATACAACCAACGGAAAGTTATTAGATATTGAAATACCGGCAGGATTTACCCTCTTCGACGATTCAACCCTTGAGGGTGCCCAATGGAAATATCCCCCTTATTTTGTCATGGATTATTCAAGGTATAATCAAGCTATAGCCAATTATTGCCCTGAAAATAATAATTCGTGGGTTACTTGCAAAAATACGCGGGATTTTCAAATTGCTTTTGGTTATGCACACAGTGAAACTCCCTACAATTTCTGCCGTGTATTTCATGATTCAAAATTAGGCCAAGAAATTTGTAATAGTTTTGAAGGAATATTGCACCCAGCTCCTTAATTCAAACAGCCGCCCGGAAATGGGCGGCTGTATTTGTTTGTGTAAATGGACTTTTTACAGCACTTGTTCTAAGACGATATTTGTTCTCCTCCCCCCTGGAGGGGGAGGGTGGCACGTAGTGCCGGGAGAGGGGGTATTACTTTGTTCCTTTTGGAAAACAACTAAAATAAATCTTATCTAAACACATTTCTAAATTTTGGTTAATTTCTTTATTCCAAAAACGAATTACCTTAAAACCGCTTTGTTCTAAATAAGCGGTACGTATTGTATCATTTTCGTCTTCGGCATGTTGGGAGCCATCCACTTCAATAATCAAATTTTTCTCTAAACAAACAAAATCCACAATATACTTACCAATAGGAACTTGCCGACGGAATTTAAGGCCAAAACGCTTGGCACGTAAACGGCTCCACAAACGTCTTTCTTCGGGGGTAGAGTTGTGGCGTAAGGCGTGCATACATAGTTGAGTTTGTTTAGAGTAAGAATAGCGCATCCGTTTCCCCCTCTTCTGCCCTGCGGGCATCTTCCCCCTCCAGGGGGGAAGAATACCACTTATAAAACTTGTTCTAAAATAATGTTGGCTTTGGTCTTGTTGATTTTTTGGGCGCTGTGCGTATTGGTCTTTTGGTCTAGGCCAAACACGTTGACGCGGTAGCGCAACTTTAAATTGTCGCCGTCTGGCTCCACGCTGACGATTTCAAACACTTTGTCGGGCAAGTTGCTTTGCGATTCTAACACCAGTACTTCTTCTTGGGCAAAATCAGCCGCCGGATAACTGCCTAACGCCACGCGTTTAAACGCTTTGTAATCATCCAATGTTTTGATGCGCTTGACGGAAACGGGGGCCTCTATCATGGTAATGCTTGTGCCGTCAGCCGCGCGCTGGGCGGGGCGTTGGGAATTTAACACCACCGTATTTTGCCCGTCGGAAAGAACCACTCCGGAGGGCTTTTCGGTTTCTGCGGCCGGAGTTACTTCCCCCCCTAACACTACATCTTCAGGCAAGTCACTGCGCACGAGTTGGCTGGGTAAATCAGCCGAGCTTTTGGGGGCGTTATCGGCCGCCGCTTCTTGCATATTGTCGGGCAAGCCGGCTTCTTCTAATTGGGCGAGGAGTAACTGCGTACCCGGGTCGCGCGCGACGCAACGCGGCGCAACCGGCGCGTGGGTATTATTCCAAAGTGCCATGGCACCGCCACCGCACACAAGGCCCGCGGCAAACGTCAGTACCCACAACAAAACAAGTTTACTTTTTTTCATACGTAGCCACGATGACCGATTTTAACCCGCCGCGCGGCGTAAAGTTGCCCGTGACGGTTGCTTTTTTGGGCTTGCAGGCTTTGACGACATCGTCCAAAATTTTATTGGCAATGTTCTCCATAAAAATCCCCATATCGCGGTATTCCAAGAGATAGTATTTGAGCGATTTTAATTCCAAACATAGTTCATCGGGGATATATTCAATAATAATGGTGCCAAAATCAGGGAGTCCCGTTTTGGGGCAAACCGAAGTAAACTCCGGCAGTTCAATGCGTACGGTATAGTCGCGCTTATACTGGTTTTCCCAGCATTGGATAGCGGGCAGTACCGTGTCGGCATTTTTACGTGCATGCGTGGTTGTGTAACCAAAATCAATGTCTTTTGTCATTTGATATGTAACATCCTTGTAGAATTTAACCATACCACCACCACCGCGCCCAGTGCGCCTACCACCGGCCATTGCCACGGCAAGGCACCGGCGGCACTTTTCCACACCAGCCATGCGGCCAGCGCGCCGTTTAACAGCACGGAAAGCACTACGTTTTGGCGGATAGTGCTGTATAGTTTTTTATGAATTGCAAAAAGATAATAGACGGCCTTTAAGTCCCGCCGTTTGACAATAACGTCCACCCAGTTATTATAGACGTTCTTACCCGAGGAAAATACAATCCCCGCGTCGGCCTTGAGTAGGGCGATAATATCGTTAAACCCGTCGCCCACCATGGTTACTTGCTGGCCCAAGCCTTGCAAGTTGCCCACAATTTCGGCCTTGGTTTTAGGAAGGACAAAAAAGTTGAATTTTTCAATGCCCGCTTGCTTGGCAATGGCGGAAACGGAGGCTTCGTTATCGCCGGATACTAAAATAAGTTCCTTGCCGCGCGCTTTTAAAAAGTCCACCATTTCCCCGGCACCGGGACGCAATTCGTCGGCCAACGTCAAATAACCTAAATAGACGCCGTTGACGGCTACACAAATCACGGCCTCGCACTGCTGGGTAATTTGCTGGCTGACCGTAATGCCTTGTTCGGTTAACCACGGGATAGACCCCGCCTTGATTTCATTGCCGCGGCTTTTGGCTTGCACCCCTAGGCCCGGCAGTACGTCAAACGCCAAGAGCTTATTGGGTTTTAATTTATGTTCGCGCGCGTACGTATTGACGGCATCTGCAAACGGGCCGTCCACCAGTTGTTCGGCAGTAATAACGGCTTTTAACAGCGGTTTTTTGGCTTCTTCGTTCACGGGATAGACACCCGAAACGCGCAATTCGCCATACGTAAGCGTGCCGGTTTTATCAAAAAAGAATGTGGTGGTACTGACGATTTTATCCAACGCACGCAAATTTTGAATTTTTAAGGATAAGCGTTTGGCCCCCCCGCGCGCAAAAAACCACGGGAAAATAACGGCAAACGCCAAGGCGGCCGGGCAAAAAAGCGCCGTTACAAACAAAAACACACCCAGGTACGAAGCCCACGCACTGAGCCCGTGCCGATACAGTAACCCCCCATATACCAGCACCGCACACGCCCCGATAAACGGCAACACCCACGCGGCGTAGCCGTCTAACAAACTGCGTTGGCCGGCGCGTTGGCGCTCGCTATTTTTAATGGCGTTAATAATGCCCATAATGGCGGAAGACGGCAGGGTTTCGGTTACTTCCACAAAAATACTGTCGGACTTATTGAGCGTGCCCGCATACACGCGGTTATCCAAACGCTTGGCGGTGGGCATCATGTTGCCGGTAATGAGCTGTTCGTCAATAGAAGTTTTCCCTTTGCGGATAATACCGTCGGCCGGTAAACGCTCGCCCACTTTGACAAGGACAATATCGCCTTTTTTAAGCTCGGTAGCAAACACTTTGCGCTGGATGCGCCCTACACACAAACGCGCGGCTTTGGGTAAAAAATCGTCTAATTTCTTAATAAATACACGGGTTTTTTCTTTGGCGCGGCTTAAACGGCGCTCTACCCACAGCACCAAGGTAATAAGTAGCATGGTATAGACGTATAAGTCCGTCACCGGGCCGTGCCAGGCTACAAAATGGAAACTATTAAGTACCGAATAAGCAAACCCACACAACGCACAAACCGATACCAACGCCGATAAACTAAATTGCCCATGCCATACATCTTTGAGGCCGCAACGCAGTAAAATATCGCCGCAAAAAAGTAAATCTAACAAGGCTAAAATAAATACGCCCATGGTGGAATGGCCTAAGGTCAAAGAGCTAAGCACTAATAACAAAAAACAAGACGATAAAAAGAACCGGTACGTAAAAGATTGCGACGAAACCGATAAAGCTGCCGGTAAATGGGAAACAGGTATGTTTTCGTTCATGAGGTCCCTTCCTTAACGACGACTGGCCGTGCGCCGGCCGGATTGGGTAGCTGTTTGAGCCCCGGTAGGTACCGGGCGGGCCGCAAAACGGCGTTGGCCTTGCATATCATACGTGCGCCCTTGCGGGAAAAAGCGCTCGGTCATCACACGGTAACGGCCTTCTTCACTTTTCATAAGTTCAATTTTACGTTGGTATTTAAAAGCGTTTTTCGGGTCCAGCTTGACGGCTACCAAATAGTTAGCAGTAGCGGATACGGGGTCTTCCACCGCCAGCATATCCCCCATTAAATCATACGCCGCCACGTATTTTGGGGCTACTTCTTTCGTTTTTACAAGCGCCCCCAAGGCTAAATCCTTATCCCCGTTGCGGTACATTAAATCTGCCAGATAATAATAGGCCAGGCCGTCGTTGGGGTTGAGGGTAATGGCTTGGGTTAAGTCCTCATAGGCTTCGGCAGGATAGCCGTACTTGGCAAATGCACGGGCACGTTCTACGTACAGACGGGCATTTTTAGGTTGCACTGCAATCGCGTGCGAAAGGTCGTCCACGGCTTGTTCGTATTTACCGGCATCAAAATACGCCAAAGCGCGGTTAAAGAGCAAGGCCGGGTCGTGCGGGCGTTGCTGGGCGGCGGCGGCAAAATCTTGCAGAGCTTGGGTTAAATCCCCGATTTTGGAATAAGCTGTTGCGCGGTTAAGCAAAGCACGGAAATAAGTAGGCTGGCGTGTAATTGCCTCGGAAAAGCATTGGATAGCATCCCCGTTTTGATTCATATCCATATATAAAGCACCCAGGTTGTTGTACGTTTCGGGCTGGTTGGGATTGACATCCAACGAGCGCAAATAATCGGCCTGGGCAAAACGGCGGTTTTTGGCTTTTTCCGCTTCGGTTTTAGCCGGTAACATTTCCCACAAGAGCCCACGGTTGGTTAAGGCAGGAGCGTGATTAGGGTTTTGTTTAATCAGTTGGTTATACAAAGAAAGCGCTTTTTGGTAATTCCCTTTAGAGGTAGCTAATTTGGCTTGCTGAAATAAGCCGGTATCCGACCCGCACGCCGCCACTATACTTGCTACTAGAATTGCTAATAAACATTTTTTCATGGTTTCTCCTACTTGGCGGGTTGTTTTTGGAGTAAACTTACCCCCAGCAACACCGCACCTACCGTAATAAAAGAGTCAGCCGCGTTAAACACCGGCCATACCCGCAAATCTATAAAATCCACCACAAACCCTAAGGTCAGGCGATCATACAAGTTGCCCAGGGCCCCTGTTAAAATTAACACGGCCCCCCACTGGGCCCACGCACCGTAACGGATGATATCCTTCCAGCTGTAAATCAAATAGCCGATTACGACCAGCATGACTACCGCCAAAAACGCATTACCGTTTTGGAAAAGGCCAAACGCCATGCCCGTATTTTCCACATAGTTTAACCACAAATATTTGCCCAGTACCACCGGACCATTGACGGCTAAGTCTTGCAAAGCCCATACTTTGGTGGCGCGGTCCAGCAACAGCAAGAGCGCCGCCACCCACAGCCACGCGCGGTGTGCTTTGAGCCAAGCACGTACCACGGGCCACTTAGGCATTGACGGTTTCCTCTACGGTCAAATTCTCTTTTTCAAGTACGCCCGCACAGCGCGCACAAATATCATTATGCGGCGCCAGGGTGCCTACTTCGGGCTTCCACTGCCAGCAACGCGCGCATTTGTGACCGTCTGCGTGCGTAACCTCCACAAACAGCGGGTCTTTGCCGTCTTTAATTTCCACTTGGGAGACAATGGCAATTTCGGGCCACAAGTCTTTGGTTTCATCCAAGAATGCTTTGGTGGACGGGTCGCACGTGCTGAAAATGACTTTGGCCTCTAACGAGGAGCCGATAATTTTCTTTTCGCGGGCTTCTTCCAAAAATTTTTGTACGCCTTCGCGGATACGGCGGATTTCATTCCATTTTTCTTCCAAACGAACATCTGGAATGAACGACGAATTACGCGGCATATCCGTAAGGAAAATGCTTTGGGCAAACTCGCGCCCTAAGGCGGTTTTACGCAAGGTTTGCCAGGCTTCTTCGGCCGTGAACGACAAAACCGGCGCCATGAGTTTTAAAAGAGCCGTTACAATTTCGGCCAGTACGGTTTGTGCACTGCGCCGACCGGCGGCACTGGCACCCAGCGTGTATAAGCGGTCTTTAGAAGCGTCAAGCATAAAGGACGACAAATCCAAAATACAAAAGTCCGTCAGCGCGCGCATGGCACGGCGGAAGTTAAATTCCCCATACCCGGCGTGCACTTCTTGAATGAGTGCGTCTAAACGGCCGAGCATATATTTATCCATTTCGGCTAAATCTTTGGCGGGCACTTTGTGAATAGACGGGTCATAATCATACAGCGTGCCCAGCGCATAGCGCACCGTGTTGCGGATTTTGCGGTACGTATCAATGGGGCCTTGCAAAATTTCTTCCGAAATACGTACGTCACCCTGATAGTCGGACAGCGAGACCCACAAACGCAAAATATCGGCCCCGTATTTGTTAATGACGTCTTCGGGATCCACGGCGTTGCCGGCCGATTTGTGCATGGGTTTGCCTTCGCCGTCCAGCACCATGCCATGCGTTAAAATGGTTTTAAACGGGGCGGTGTTTTCCAGCGTGTAAGAAGGGATGTACGAGCTTTGGAACCAGCCGCGGTGCTGGTCGGACCCTTCGGAATAGACGTCGGCCGGGAAGTCCAGCCCGCGGTCTTTTAAGACGGCGGCCCAGCTAACCCCCGAATCCAACCATACGTCTAAAATGTCGGTTTCTTTTCTAAATTCGTGACAACCGCATTCACATTGATAGCCTTGCGGTACGAGTTTTTCCACGGGGTCAATAAACCAGAAATCGGAGCCTTCGTTCATGGCGCGGTTTTTGATAAATTCAAAAAGTTGATGGTTAATTTGCGCCTTACCACACTCTTTACAATACAAAATGGTAACCGGACTACCCCAAAAACGCTGACGGGAAAGACACCAATCGGGCCGCAGACCAATCATAGAGCGCATACGCTCTTGCCCGGCGGCAGGATAGAATTTGACGTTATCTAAATTCTTCATGAGTTTCTCACGCAGGCCGTTTTTGTCAATGGACATAAACCACTGCTCGGTAGCGCGGAAAATAATCGGGTTATGGCAACGCCAACAGTGCGGGTAACTGTGCGAAATGGATTGCTCTTTAATCAGAGCGCCCAGTTCATCTAGCTTTTTAACCATTAAGGGGTTGGCTTCAAACACGTGCATACCGAGGAACACGCCCGCGTCCGCGGTGTAGCAACCTTTTTCGTCCACCGGGCAGAATGTTTCCAAATTCCATTGTTTGCCGGCTTGGGCGTCTTCCTCACCGTGACCGGGGGCAATGTGTACCACGCCGACCCCGGCGTCCATGGTGACAAAGTCGGTCCAAATGACGGGGTTTTCTTTTTGCGTGAGCGGGTGGTAGTATTTCATCCCTACTAAATCCTTGCCCGCTACGGTGCCGGCTTGCGTGCAGTTGCGGCCTGTGTTTTTGATAAATTCCTGCGCCAATTTTTCGGCCACAATGTAATATTCTTTGGTGGCGTCGTCTTGCAAAATGGCGTAATCTTCGGTGTTAGATACGGCGGCGGCTTGGTTGGCCGGAATGGTCCACGGGGTGGTGGTCCATACAGCTAAGCTGACGGGCTTGGTGTAGTCCAGTTCGCCCAAAATTTCTTTAGCCGGGCTGACAAGTTTAAAACGCAAATAAATAGACGGAGAAGAAACGTCTTTATATTCGGTTTCGGCGTCGGCAAGGGCGGTTTCACAGTGCGGGCACCAGGTAATGGTTTTTTGGCCTTTATAGACGTAGCCTTTTTCAATCAGGTCCAAAAATACACCAATGGTAATACCTTCATAGCGTTTATCCATGGTTAAATAAGGGTGGTCCCAATCGCCTTGCACGCCCAGGCGCTTGAAACCTTGGCGCTGGAGATCAATAAATTTGGCGGCAAACGCACGGGCATTACGGCGAAAGGCGGGAACATCGGTAATATGTTTTTTCTCTTGTTTGAGTTCTTTGAGTAGCGCCTGTTCAATGGGCAGACCATGGCAATCCCACCCCGGCACATAGGGCGTGTAGTGGCCCGTCATGGCGCGGGACTTTAAAATGATATCCTTAATGGTTTTATCCAAGGCGTGGCCAATGTGAATTTTACCGTTGGCATAGGGTGGCCCGTCGTGCAAGACAAAATGTTTGCCTTGTTCGTTACGTTTGAGCATGGCTTCGTAGAGGTTAATAGACTTCCAAAATTCTAAGATACCGGGCTCTTTTTGCGCCAGCCCCGCGCGCATGGGAAAATCCGTTTTAGGCAATAAAACGGTATGGGAATATTTATTTTTTGCCATGGTTAAAACTCCAATACAATTAAGGATAAAAAAGATTATCTATATTATACAAAATAACGATACGCGAAATTAGAAAAAAATTATGTTACAATAAAAGGGTAGGAAATTAAAAATTTGATTCTGTTTTTGGAAACGTATGTGGAATACGTAGTATGTTGGATTTTCCGACATCCTCTTCTAGTCCAAAAACGGCCGAAATTAGGCGCAATATGGACGGACTAATTACCCGTTTGTATTGTGCCCAATGTTTATCGTCTTGTACGGTAGGCTACGGCTGTTATTGTTGTGACACTAGAAGAGGCACGGCACTGATAGCCGTTTTTGCATACGTTCCAAATAGAAAGGAGAACGGTATGCAAAAAGGAAATGAAGTCTTTATAAAAAACGGTATCATGCGGGGCTTGACTCAGTCCCTTCAACGCTTGCCATTATTATTCGTAAACAACATGCGTGGAAGATCCCGTATCAAGTACGGGATGACGTCTTTATATAATACCCCTCACCTGCTCTGCGGGCATCCTCTCCCACAAGGGGCGAGGGAAACAGCTTGCGGGTTTACGCTCATTGAGTTGTTAGTAGTGGTGCTGATTATCGGCATTTTGGCGGCGGTGGCGTTGCCGCAGTACAAAGTGGCGGTTGCGAAAAGCCGCGTTTCTACCATGCTGAGCCTGGGTAAAGCCGTTGCCGATGCCGAAGAAGTATATTATTTAGCCCATGGAGAATATGCCATGAATGTAAAAGATTTGGATGTAGATATTCCCGGCGGATGTACTAAATTTCAAAGTACAGGGGATGAGTTTTTAGTATGTGGAAATCATTCTTTACTGGACATTTCTGTTGACGAAGGCAATGAGAGTATAGTTGTAAATTACTGCCCGAACAATAATACTTCGTGGTCAAAGTGTAGGGATAACCGCGATATGCAAATTGTATTTTACTTAAAACATGTCACAAACTACCCTAGTAGGGCAGGAAAACGCGTTTGTTTAGTACATAACAATTCAAAACTGGGTAAAATGATTTGCGCCAATTTTAACGGAGTTTTTGATAAGCTATAAGGTTACACTACACCAGCCCTTGGTCCACCATAGCGCCAGCTACTTTCAAAAACCCGGCAATATTCGCCCCGGCTACATAATCGCCTTTGGTGGCAAACTGCGCGGCGTGAGCTAAACAGGTTTCGTGAATATTCTTCATAATGCGTTGCAGGTGGGCATCCACTTCTTCTTCACTCCAATACAGGCGCATGCTGTTTTGGCTCATTTCTAACCCGCTTACAGCCACGCCGCCCGCGTTGGAGGCTTTGCCAGGCGCATACAAAATGTGCGCTTGCTGAAATTGCGCGATAGCTTGCGGCGTGCAAGGCATATTGGCGCCTTCACACACTAATTGGCAACCGTTGTGTAGCAACGTTTTAGCGTCTTGTTCATCCAGTTCGTTTTCACACGCAGTGGGGAAGGCACAATCGCACGCAATATTCCACGTTTTTTTGCCGGGGCGCCACTGCGCTTGCGGGAATTTTTGGGCATATTCTTCCACGCTTTTGCGTTGTACAAACACCAAATCTTTGAGGTACGCCAGTTTTTCTTCGTTTACGCCGTCTTTATCATAAATACTGCCGCGCGAATTGCTAAACCCTACCACACGCGCACCCAATTGTAACAGTTTTTCTATGGTGTAAATACCCACGTTGCCCGTGCCCGAAATAATACACGTTTTGCCTTTAAAATCTTGGCCGCGGGTGCCGAGCATTTGCCGGGCAAAGTAAACCGCCCCGTACCCCGTGGCCTGCGGGCGCAAAAGGCTGCCGCCCCAGGCTTGGTTTTTGCCGGTTAACGTGCCGGTAAAGGTGTTGGTCAATTTTTTGTATTGGCCGAACAAATAGCCCACTTCGCGCGCACCGCAACCCAGGTCCCCGGCGGGTACGTCGGTATCCGGGCCGATATGGCGGTAAAGCTCACTCATAAACGCTTGGCAAAAGCGCATGACCTCGCTGTCGGACTTGCCGTGCGGGTCAAAGTCGCTACCGCCTTTGCCGCCGCCTAACGGAAGTGTGGTTAAACTGTTTTTAAAAGTTTGCTCAAAACCTAAAAATTTAAGCATATCCAATGTAACCGTGCGGTGGAAACGTAACCCGCCTTTATACGGCCCTAAGGCGCTGTTAAACTCCACACGGTAACCGCGGTTGACGTGAATTTCGCCTTTGTCGTCTTGCCACGGCACGCGAAAGATAATTACACGCTCGGGCTCGGTCAGGCGTTCTAAAATTTTTTCTTGGATAAAACGGGGGTGCTCGGCAAGTACCGGGGCTAAGGGGTGTAGCACCTCTTCGGCCGCCTGTAAAAATACTTTTTGGTGGGTGTTACGTGTATAAAATTGTTCTAAAAATTGAGATAAATAGGCAGTTGCTTCCATAAGAACACTCCAATCATGTAGTCTAATAAAACAATTTTACTAAAAAATATGTTACACTACAACAAAGAGGACCCTATGAAATTAACCGCCAATATGGAAGATTATTTAGAGGCCGTTTCCTTTTGTGCCGACGAGAACGGAATGGCCCGCGTGAGTGACATCCGCGATATGCTGGGCGTTAAAACCCCCAGCGTAACGGGTGCTATGAAAGCGCTTGCACAGGAAGGGTACGTAACGCACTCCCCCTATAGCGGCATCACGCTTACGGCCAAAGGGCGCCGCGCGGCTGAGGACGTTAAAAAACGCCACGCCATTTTTAAGCGGTTTTTAGAACAAGTCCTCGGCGTTAACCCCAAAACAGCCGAAATAGATGCGTGCAAAATGGAACATACTGTTAGCAAAGAGACACTTAACAAGTTGCACGCGTACCTGCACAAAATTGCCGGGGAATAAAAGAACAGCACCCCGGTAACTAACATTACTCTCGGCAACAATTTCCCAAATTTGGCCTATTTTGCGGTGACTTGGGCCTTACGTACTTGCCGCACTACGTGCGGTCCGGCAGACGTACGCTACGGCCCAACTTTTCCCCGCAAACTAATCTCAAATTTGCACCGTAAGTTGCCCGAAGCTGTACTGATAGGTACTGCGAGGTGACAAGTCGGTGCAAAGGTGCCCAAATGTGAAAAATTGTTTCGCTAAAAAGCAACACAACCCAAAACTTTGTGTTTTGGGTTGTGTGCATAAAATGTAACTTCGCGGAGTGGTCGTTAATTCAAAGGGCTTTCAAACGAATTTACCGCAAGACTAGGCGCAAACGAGGGAGGAATACTGGCGGCATGCGCGCGGTAGCGCGGAAGTATCCGACCGAGCTTGCAACAACGTATTGCGGTAAATTAGGCAGAAAGCGGAATTGTAAACCAAAAGGTGCTGCCTTGTCCTAACCCCGCACTCTCTACGCCAATCTCCCCATTGTGAGCTTGGATAATTTCTTGGGCGATAGACAGCCCAAGGCCCCAGCCTTGTTTTTTGGCATTACGGTCAATGTCAGACTGGTGGAATTTTTGGAAGATTTTGTCTTTTTCGCTATGCAAAACACCGGGGCCATTGTCGGACAGTTTAAATATCAAGCGGTTGCCGTCCACGTAAAAACGCGCTTCAATGCGCCCGCCCTGCGGCGAAAACTTAATAGCGTTACCAATTAAGTTATTCACCACTTGCGAAATACGGAACCGATCCGCCACGACGGTAACTTCTTGCGGGTATTCATACTTTTGCAGAAAAATACCTTTCTTCTGCGCGCCGACATTTTGCAAAGCGACCACATCATTAAGTAGCGCATTAAAATTAAAGGGTTGTTTGTCCATACTAAACTGGCCCGACTCAATACGTGAAATATCTATGAGGTCCGCCATGAGCATATTCATATTATCGGTAGCTTTTAAAATGTTGTTAAGCGCCCGTTGGTCCGCATCCCCCCCTGCGGCGTTATTGGTGGTGTTGCGGTCCATCATCAGCACGGACGTAAACCCTTGAATGGCTGAGAGCGGCTGGCGTAAATCGTGCGCGGCAATAGACATAAATTTGGAGCGAATGTCGTTTAAGCGGTTGAGCTCTTGGTTAGAAAGACGCAGTTTTTCTACCATGCTTTCCAACATATTTACCTTGCCCGAAAGTTGAAGTTGTAAATTGGCAATTTGCTGTTGATAATTATGCTCGGCCTTCATAATGGTACGGTTCATTTTGCGTAGCACAAATTTGCGCGTAATCCAGTACGTGGCCAATGCAATAACCGCCACAATTAGCAAGGAACAAGAAAGTAAAATTTGTGAAGTA
Organism: Elusimicrobiaceae bacterium; assembly: GCA_045129775.1. Taxonomy (GTDB): domain Bacteria; phylum Elusimicrobiota; class Elusimicrobia; order Elusimicrobiales; family Elusimicrobiaceae; genus Avelusimicrobium. The sequence goes on along the minus strand of JBGUOO010000007.1, from coordinate 32,929 downwards.
GTCATAACACCTCTATTCAATCGGTGCGCCGTAAACACGCACCAAATCTTCTTTTGAAATACTCCCGGCCCGTAATAACCGCGCCGGGCAAACCGTTACGTCCAGCACGCTGGAAGCCGTCGGACTGAGCGTACCACCTAATAAAATATAATCTACACGCCCGTTAAATGTGGCCGTCACTTCTTTTTCTTCCGTCAGCACCGGCCGGCCGTGCAAATTGGCACTGGTGGAACAAAGCGGCATATCCATTTGCGCCAAAATCTGCCGAAGCGGTTCGTACGCCGGAACACGAATCCCTAATCCGCTTGCCCCGCGTAACAAGGCGGTTGCACCTTGCACGGGCGGTAAAATCAACGTCAGCCCGCCGGGCCAATAGGCCTGTGCCAGTGCAGTTACCGACGGCGCAAATGAGGCAATGCGGGCCGCTTGCGATGTGTCCGCCACTAAAATCTGCAACGGTTGCGTGGCGGGACGACTCTTTATTGTATAAATTTTTTGCACGGACGGCTCACAAAATGCGCCCGTACCTATCCCATACACCGTATCCGTAGCAAACACAGCCACGGCACCGTTACCCAATGCACGGGCCAGGGCCGCTATTTGGGCGGAGGTAAGGGTGTGAATATTAAAAATCTTCGTCATCTTCTTCCTGCGGGGCTGTATAGTCAAAACAATCTATAATCAGCACAAATTCGCCCTGCACTTTGTTTTTTTGGCCCAGTTTTTCGGCCAATTCCTGCGCTGTGCCGCGCAAGTATTCTTCATATACTTTTGAAATTTCACGCACGGCTACCACGGGGGTAGTTGCCCCCAAGGTGTTGGCAATCAGCGTGAGCATTTTAATCACGCGGTATGGCGATTCATACACCAAAACCGGGTGTTTTAAAGCCGCCGCCTGACTAAGCAGTTTAGCCGCTTTACCGCTTTTGCGCGGCAAAAAACCCAAAAACGTAAACGCACCGCCCGTAAGCCCCGCACCGCTTAAGGCACATGCCATAGCGGTAGGCCCGGGCAAAGCTGTTACGGCAATATCCGCCTCGACCGCGGCTTTTACTAACTTCCACCCCGGGTCGGAAATGCACGGTGTGCCACAATCACTTACCAAAGCACAATTTTTGCCGTTTTTTAACGCGTCTAAACAGCGTGCGACGGAACGGTCGTCATTTTCATTATAACGATAGAGCGGTTTATGAATTTGAAAATGGGTCAGCAGAGTTTGGGTGCGGCGGGTATCTTCGCACAATACAGCGTCACACGCTTGAAGTACATCCAAAGCGCGCAAGGTAATATCGCGCAGATTACCGATAGGGGTGGGAACTATATAAAGCATATATATAAGTATATAAAATTAAACTTAAAATTTATCCTTTGTGAAAAATTCATATTTAGTATAATAAATAATTGTTGCCGTTCATTAAGAAATAAGGGGAAACTTACAACACATGTCACGCATTTTAAAGAAAATTAAACTCAATACCTTCGCTATGATTTTGGGCATTATTGCCGCCGTAACCGTAATGACTTGGGTGGTACCCAGTGGCAGTTATGAGCGCGTGGAACAAGACGGGCGGATGATGGTAGTGTCCGGCACGTATCATGCGGTGGAACGCGCCCCGCAAGGTATTTTTGACGTGTTAAAAGCCCCCATTCAAGGTTTTGCCAATACGGCCGAAGTAATTGTATTTTTACTCGTGATCGGCGGGGTGCTAAGTGTGGTGGAAAAAACAGGCGCTATTACGGCCGGCATTGGCGCGGCCAGCCAATTCTTCCAAAAAAACCCCAAATTGCGTTTCTTGTTTATCCCGCTTGGAATTATTGTGTTTTCCTTATGCGGGGCCACGTTTGGCATGTGCGAAGAAGCCCTCATTTTTATTCCTATTTTTATCCCGCTCGCACTGTCTTTGGGGTATGACTCGGCCCTGGGTACCGCGATCCCGTTTGTAGGGGCCGGCGTGGGGTTTGCCGCCGCGTTTACCAACCCGTTTACCGTGGGCATTGCACAAGGCATTGCACAAGTGCCGCTATATTCGGGCATTGGGTACCGCTTTGTAATTTGGGCAGTATGTACCACGGTGGTGATTACGTGGATGAGCCTATATGCGCGCAAAATCCGCAAGAACCCACAGGCCAGCTTAACCTACGAATTTGACGAAATCAAACGCAAAGAATTAAAGTTGGAACAAGAGCCCCCCCGCATGACCCGCCGCCAAAAATGGGTGCTTACGGCTTTTGCGTTGGGGTTGCTTACTTTAATTATGGGTGTACTTAAACCGCAAATTTGCGCGTTTATTAACAATGCGTGGGGCCTTGATTTAATGGAAATGCTCCACCTGAAACAAGAAGGCTGGTATATTACCGAAATTGCCGCGCTGTTTCTGGGCGTAGGGTTTGCCTGCGGCATTTTAGGCAAAATGAGCATGCAACAATTTAACGACGCGTTTTTTGACGGTGTGCGCGGTATGGCCGAAATTGCCATGCTTTTATGTTTTGCACAAGCCATTGTGATTATTGCCAACAACGGGCATATTTTAGACACGATGCTGGAATGGATGAGCGGTGCTATTAAACACTTGCACCCCATTTGCGCCAGTTGGGCGGCTATGATGCTCCAAACCGTGATTGACTTTTTTATCCCGTCGGGCTCCGGCAAAGCCGTGCTGACAATGCCGGTGCTGGCCCCGCTGGCCGATTTAATTGGCATTACGCGCCAAACCATGGTGTTGGCCTTCCAGTTAGGCGGTAGTTGGCTCAATTTAAGTATGCCTACCGACCCGGTTACCATTGCCGCTATCGGGTTTGCGCGCATTAGTTTTGGGCGGTGGCTTAAATGGATTTTGCCGTTACTGATTTTAATGTATGTACTGAGCTTTGGGTTTTTAGTTCCCCCCTACTTTACAGGGTGGTAAGGGCAAGCTATAACAAATTTACCCTACCTTGCATTTATTGTTTGAGCCAAGGCAAGGGTTTTAAATAAAACGAAAAAGAGGAAAACAAAAGTAAATGAAAAAAGCCGTAGTTCATTCTTTTGCAAGAGCCAAAAGAATGTTATGCAACACCTATTTTTTGGTGTTTGCCATCATGGCCACTGTGGCCGTGTTAACGTGGGTTTTACCCACCGGGCAGTATGACCGCATTGAAGAAGCCGGGCGCACCATGGCAATCCCCGGTTCCTTCCACCCCGTGGCAAGTGCGCCGCAAGGCATCGGCGATATCCTCGCCGCACCCGTCAAAGGGTTTACCCAATGTGCCGAGATTATCGCATTTATTTTGGTAGTCGGCGCGCTGTTTACCATTATTGAACGCACCGGGGCCGTACATACGGTTATCAAAAAAATCAGTGCATTCTTCTCTACCCACCCCAAGTGGACACGTTTGTTTATCCCCGTGTGTATTTTTCTGTTCTCTATGTGCGGGGCCATGTTTGGCATGGAAGAGGAAACCTTAATTTTTATCCCCATTTTTATCCCATTGGCATTGTCGTTGGGGTATGACACGGTAGTCGGCATGAGCTTGCCGTTTATCGGTGCGTTTACCGGGTTTTCGGCCGCGTTTGTTAACCCGTTTACCGTGGGAATTGCACAAAGCATCGCACAGTTGCCTATGTATTCGGGCTGGGAATACCGCTTAGTGGTGTGGTTTGTGTTTACGTCGGTAGTAGCTGGGTTTTTCAGTTGGTATGGCGAGCGCGTGCGCAAAAACCCCACCAAAAGTTTAACTTATCAAATGGACCTGGATAAACGCGCCGAACTGCAAATTATTAACGACGTAACGCCTGAAAAATCGTTTAAACTGACCCGCCAGCATAAGCTAGTTATTTTATCATTTGCCGTGGGTATGATTGCGCTGTTTTACGGCGTCATCCGCTACCAATGGTATATGATTGAAATTGCCGCGGTGTTTGTGGGGGTTTCTATTGCCAGCGCGTATTTTGGCGGGCTGACAGTGGACGAAACGAGCGACGCCTTTATTGACGGGGCCAAATCTATGGTCAGCGTATGTATTTTAATGGCACTGGCGAGGTCCATTGTAATTATTGCCACGCAAGGAAACATTTTGGATACCTTTTTGAACGCCATGAGCCATATTGTGGGGCATTTGCACCCGATTGTGGCCTCGTGGGCCATGTTCCTGACGCAGACGTTTTTGAACTTCTTTGTGCCGTCGGGCTCGGGGCAAGCGGTGCTTACCATGCCTATTATGATTCCGCTGGGGGACCTGGTGCACGTTTCGCGCCAGACGGTCATTTTGGCTTTCCAATTTGGCGACGGCTGGGGCAACCCCATTTTGCCTACGGCCCCGGTGACCATGGGGGCCTTGGCGTTGGCGGGGATTTCGTACCCGCAGTGGCTCAAGTGGTTTATTAAGTTAGAGGTAATACTCGTCGGCTTATCGCTGCTACTACTGATACCGGCTTACTATTTGTGGTAAAACTTTGCGCCGGGCTAATTACCCGGCGCAAATTATTTTAATAGGACCATGCTTTCCATTGTGTTATATCATGCTTTCTACCTGTATCTTGCTTACATACTCTTGCCTGCACGGAATTGTTATCGGTATTTTCGATTATACATTGTTTAGTCCCGGCACTTATAGGATCAAATTTGGGTCGTACTTGATAACTCATCTTTATTTGAGAATTACGGCAACGGAAATAAACAGATGTTTCCGCTACATATAATGTACAACTTCCCCATGAATAAAGATATTCATAACTTGTACTGCTTTCTAATTTTCCACCGGGCATAGAAAGATCTAAGTCGCTAAATTTAGCTGTATATTTACCATTTGCTAAGTAATATACTTCCTCAGCCCGCAAGATACTTTCCGTTAAATTTTTAAGGGTGGCATAGCGGCTTTTAGTTACCGCCACTTGATACTGAGGCACGGCAATAGCTACCAAAATACCCATGATTAAAATTACTACCAACAACTCAATTAACGTAAACCCTTTGCTTGCGCAAAAACGGCCCTGTACTACGTTTTTATTCATAGGATATCCCCCCCATTTATATCAGCGTTATACTCAAAATCTACCAAAAAAAAAAAACAAGTCAAGGCTTTTAAAAAGAACTGCCAACAACAACCTCAAAAATATCATCTTAACTTATGCTACAATAGACGTATATGTTGCCCGAGTTAAAAACCGTTTCTTACTTTCAGCCGCTTGATTGGGCTGTGTTTGCCGGAGTCCTCTTGGCCACGGCGGCAGCGGCGTTTTACGGCTCGTGGCGGCTCAAAAAACATAAAGATAAACCCTCGGCGCTGGACTACCTGCTTATGGGCCGGCAACTTACATTGCCCCTGTTTGTGGCCACACTGGTGGCTACGTGGTACGGCGGTATCTTTGGCGTCAATGAAATTACGTTTAACTACGGTATTTTTAACTTTGTTACCCAAGGCGTATTTTGGTATATTGCATACCTGATTTTTGCGTTTTTTGTAGCCGAAAAATTGGCTAGGTATTCGTCATTTACCTTGCCCGATTTAACAAACCAAATGTTTGGCCCCAAGTCGGCCAAAGTGGCGGCTATTTTGGTGCTATGTTACATTGCGCCGGTGGCGTATGTGCTTTCGTTAGGGCTGTTTTTGCACATGGTGTTTGGGATGAGTGTTTTATCGGGCATGGTTTGGGGCACGCTGTTTGTGTGCCTTTACAGTGCGTGGGGCGGGCTTCGCTCCGTCGTGTTTTCGGACCTGGTGCAATTTTTTGTCATGTGCAGTGCGGTGGCCATGGTGGTGGTATTTTCGGTACACAGCTTTGGCGGGCTGGGGTTTTTAAAAGCAAATTTACCGGCCGGGCATTTTACCTTAACGGGTGGGAACTCATGGCTGGCTACCCTAATTTGGGGGTTTATTGCGCTTTCCACGTTAATTGACCCGAGCTTTTACCAGCGGTGTTTTGCGGCCAAGTCGCCGCGGATTGTGAAAAAAGGGATTTTAATTTCCACCGTCATTTGGTTTTTGTTTGATTTCTGCACGACGGCGGGCTCACTCTATGCGCGCGCGTTACTGCCGCAGGCCGAGCCCGGGCAAGCGTATTTCTTTTACGCCATTCAGTTGTTGCCGGTGGGGCTGAGAGGATTCTTTGTAGCCGGGATTTTATCTATTATTTTATCTACGCTTAACTCGTTTTTGTTTATTGCGTCCAACACACTGAGCTTTGACTTACTGCGTACGCGGTTTAAAAATATCGTCGTGTCCAACCGTATTTCCATTTTTGCCGTGGGAGCGTTTTCCATTCTTTTAGCGCAATTTTTTCACGGCAGTTTTAAAGAAATTTGGTTGGTGCTGGGGTCGTACTTTTCGGCATGTTTGCTCTCGCCCATTTTGCTAGGGTATTTGTCCCCCAACCGCATTAGCGATAATTTGTTTGTAATTTCCGTGGCCGCCAGTGCGGGAATGATGACTTTGTGGTATATACTGCCTTTTACGGAAATTTTGGACCCCTTTTACGTTGGGGTTGTAACAAGCCTTATTATTTTACTTTTATTTAGGAAACCGGAATATGCGGACTTATCGGGCATTACTGATTGGTAACGGGGAAACGGTTTCCCCGCGGCTACTTAAAAAATTAGCGGCGCAGGCCGATTATGTGTTAGCGGCCGACGGTGGGGCCAACCACGCCCTAGCGTGCGGCATAACGCCCAACGGCGTGATTGGGGATTTGGATTCAGTTTCCCCGCGCACTAAAAAACAGCTGGCAGACCGCATTTTGCACGTGCCCACGCAAGATAATACCGATTTAGAGAAAGCCCTGTTGTGGCTTATCAAGCGCCAATTTACGCACGTTACGCTAGTTGGTTTTGTGGGGGACAGGTGGGATTTTTCCGTTGGCAATTTGCTGGCCCTTGCGCAGTTTGCGCGCAAGTTGGAAATTTGTGTCGCGGGTAATACATGGCAGATTTTCCCCCTCGTGCGCGGTGCTGAATTTGCGTGCAAAAAAAGTAAACGTGTGAGTTTAATCCCTGTGAAAATTTGCACAGGGGTTACGCTTAACGGCTTAAAATATCCGCTTAAAAATGCACGGATAGCACCGGGAACGACGCAAACTCTAAGCAATCAAACAATTGGGACACGCTTTCGCGTTTCATTTACGCGCGGGTGTTTGCTGGTGTATGTAGAAAAATAAAACTTTAAGTAAAGAGCATAAAAAAGGCTGGCAATAGCCAGCCTTTTTTATTATACTATAGATACAATTTAATCTGTTTTTGGAAACGTTTAAGAAACGTAGAGCTTGCTTTAGCAAGTACTGTTGAACTCCAAAAACAGCCGAATTAGGCACAAGATAAACGGAATTGCAAACCTTTTGTCTTGTGCCGAGCGTTTGTCATTTTATGGCAAACCACGGCTGTTTTCGTTTGGGTTCGTTCAACAGGCTCAGGCATCACAGCCGTTTTTGTATGCGTTTTTCAAAGACAGATAAGTGGAAATAAAAATAAGGAGAATGGAAAATGACATACAAAAATACCCGGCGGGGTTTTACGCTCATTGAACTGCTGGTAGTAGTGCTGATTATCGGCATTTTGGCGGCGGTAGCGGTGCCGCAATACCAAAAAGCAGTCATAAAAAGCGGCTATACAAATTTAAAAAATTTAACGGAAAGTATAGCACGGGCCCAAGAAGTTTATTATCTAACAAACGGGAAATATAGTGATGACTTTGCAGAACTAGATATTGAAATGCCCGGTAATAGAATAGAAAAAGAATATGCCGAAGATGATGAACGGGCAGATCACAAACGAAAAACATACTATTACTATGATTGGGGAAAATGTTTCTTAGAAGCAAATAATGTTTATTGCGAAAACTTTGGAATTCAAATGTATTACCAAGTCCTCTATCAACATTATCATTATGATACAGGATCTACTTGGGCTGGACACGAAGGAGCCCGAATATGTGGAAGAAGGAAAAACGATAATACCACCATCCAAGCACAAATTTGCAAAGCCGAAACAGGAAAAAAGAAACCTGTCTTCTACTATTAAAATAATTTCCTCCGTTCTTTTTGGGCGGGTTTCCAACCGCCGTCGGCGGCTAGTTGCAGGTAGTCGCGGGCTACGTCCATTTGGGCGTTGGCTTTATAAATCACGCCGGCGTGGTAAGCCATTTCGGGGTTGGCTTCATACACTTCGTGCGGGATAGATTTGATTAAATCAAGTGCTTGTTCGTGCTTGCCTTGCAAGTAAAAAATCCAAGCTTGCGTATCTATAAACGATACGTCTTGCGGTACTAGCGCCAGGGCACGCGCGCTATACTGCGCCGCCTCATCCAGCCGCGTGTTACGCAGTGCCCACGAATAAGCTTGCAAATTAAGCGCGGGGGCATTTTGCGGGTTTTGCTCTAAAATAAGGGCAATTTGTTTTTCCAGTTCTTTGTATTTTTTTTGGCCTTCCAAGGCATAGGCATATTGAAGGCGTACGTCCTCATTATCGGGCAGTTTTTCCGTCAGCGGGGCCAATACGCGGGCCGATTTGCGGTACTGGCCGCGTTCATATAATGCCACCGAGTACAAATAAGCCACTTCATTATTATCTTTAAATTTTTTGTACGCCTGGGAAATGGTTTTAAAACTTTCCTCGTTTTGGTTTAACTTGCGCTGAAAATAGCTGACTTGAATTTGCTTGGTGGGCGAATCGTTATAATCGGCCGTGTCTTTGAGGTAGCTAATCACGCGCGGATAGTCGCCCCGTTGTTCGGCCAAGACGGACAGGAAATATCCGGCCGCAATGTTGCCGTTGTCCAGCTCTTTGGCTTTTAAAAAGTACTCCTCGGCACGCGGGAAATCTTTCACCAACACATACACCGAGCCCATTTGCGCGTACATTTGCGCAGTGGCATAACCCAGTTTTTCCAGCTCTTCCAGTTCGTGCAACATTAAAAAATACTGGCTGGTTTTTTCATATACCGTGGCACGGCCCACGCGCGGCTGCGGGTTTTTGCCGTCTAAAGAAACGGCTTTATCAAACGCTTTTAACGCAGACGGATAATTTTTATGATACAAGTACATGCGGCCGATTTCGGCGTAAATTTCGGGCGCATAGTTGGGGCGGGTGCGGGCTAATTCTTCTAATTCCTGCGCGGCTTTTTGCGGGTCCGTCGCCGCTAAAATGGTTACGTACTGAAATAAAATACGCTCGTCATCGGGCTCTAATTCCAGGGCTTTTTCGTAAGCGCGCAAGGCCTCAGGCACGTTATCTTTGGTCCACTGGTAAGCCCCATATACGCTCCACGCGTCGGCATCATCCCCGGCCGTATCAATAAAATCAGCATACGGGTCCGCCAGCGACGGCACATTGGCCGCTAACGCTTCCGCCACCAGTTGTTGTTTAATATACCACGAATCCGGCTCTTTGGAAAGCGCCTTTTGCAAGAGTGCAAAGCGGGCCGGGTCACTTTGGCGTTGGGCATACGCCGCTTCTAAAAACGTATTAAATAAACCGGCCTCTTGCCGGGCTTCTTGGCTAAGCGGCAACGCGTAGATAGATAAAGCACTTGCTAAAATCAGCAAACAAAGCCCTTTTTTCACAGTACGTTCCCCATAATCAGCGCGTCGGAACCATCTTTGTAAAATTCTTTACGCACACCCAGTTTTACAAACCCCATTTTTTGATATAACGCTTGGGCCGCTTGGTTAGCGGTGCTGACTTCCAACGTGATTTGCACCATCCCTAATGCGGCCAACGCTTGACGCATGAGCGCCGTGGCAATACCTTGGCGCTGGCGGTTGGGGTTTACCGCTATATTTAAAAGCTCCCACTGCCCGGCCGCCCCGCGCAACGCAATAAAGCCCACCAGTTGCCCCCCGTCTTGGGCGCACCAAATCCGCGCCGCGGGTTGAGCCAGCTCCTCTTGCCAGTTTTGCAAGCTCCAATGCGCGCTAAATGGAACACAATGATCCAACGCGGTTAAAATTCCGGCTTCAGCGGCAGTAGCAACGGTAATGTTCATTTGGGTGACTCCAGTTCAAAGCGTGCCGGTTTTAAATAAAGCGGCTCTAAGGCTTGCTGAGTCCATTGATCATCCTGAGCAAGACGTAGTAAAGTTTTAGCCTGCACGCGGCAATTTTTATAAGCGGCTAGCGTATAGGCACTGCCCAACAAATTATCCAACGGGGCAAATTCTTTATCCGTCCCGGTGATAAAAATCGGGGCGGGATAAGCCGATAAACGAGCTAAAAGCTCTTCCCGGCTCAGCCATTGCGGGCCTGCATGTTGACCGTCAAAAATTTGCAAAAAATATTCTTCCCGAAATGCGTGTAATACAACCGCTAAGGCCCCGGTGGGGTTATTTTTTTGCCACGTTTGAAAGGCACGCGTGGCAATTACCTGTGCACGCAACACTTCAAAAAGCGTGGCCCCGCATACGGTGGTTTTACTGAGCATTTGCATCATAGACGCAAACGTAAGCGCAATGCGAATCCCCGTAAAACGCCCCGGCCCGCGAATGATAAAAATGCGGGAAATATCTTTTAAATCGGCCCCAGCTTTGCCTAACAAAAGTTGCAAAACGGGAAAAAGCAGTTTTTCCTGTTTGATCCCTTGACGGCGGGCAGTATAGGTTTGACCGTCTTTTTCCAACGCCACCAAAAGCGGCGAGGAAGAGGTATCCATTACGAGTGTGCAGCCTGGCATAAACGCTCCAATAATCCGTCCGACACACGCCCAAAAGAGGATAATTGCAAAATGCGGGTGTCTTGAGAATCTAACACAAAATTGATTTCCAACCGGTCCGCCGGAAATAACTTAGCAACCGGGTCGGGCCATTCGGCCAAAATAAGGGCATGCTCGTCTTGCAACATTTCTTCAAAACCCAGGTTAAATACTTCCCCGGCTTCCAGGCGGAATAAATCAATATGAAATAAACGCATGTGCTTATTTTTATATTCTTTAAGCAAACTAAAACTGGCACTGGTAGGAGAGCCTTTTAACCCTAGCGCGGCGGCCACCCCTTTGACAAACACGGTTTTACCGGCCCCAATCGGCCCGCGCAAAAACACAATTTCCCCCCCTTGTAAAGCTTGGGCAAAAGCGGCGGCCAAAGCCAGGGTTTCTTCGCGCGAGGTAGTTTTGAGTTGGGCTTGTTTCATACTAGCGTACTGTTTTAATACAAACCTCGCGGCCGTCGGGCAAGATTTGGCGGTCCTGGTTAGACGGGTCGGGCATTTCTTTGCCGTCCACTAAAAAAGCATACTTATATTCCCCACCCGCTAACGAAACGGAGGTTTCAAAATACCCTTTTTTGTAGGGAGTTAACACAATGGGTTCCTTGCCCCAACGGTTAAAATCCCCCACCAGTTCCACATGCGATGCATTAGGAACGGTAATAAAAAATTTGCGGTATTTGACTTCACTGGCGCAAGTGGCCGGCGCCGGGGTCAAGCGCGCGAGCATATCCTCTTTGTTCAACGGAGCCGTGTGAACCGCCCCTTCCAGCGTGGAGGACATAAACGTATAATATTCGTCCGCTACATTAAAAAACCAAATGAGGGCCCCCACCAGCAACAGCAAAAAAACAACAAATAACCCGCCAGCGTGTTTAGTTGTCTTCATCTAAAAAACTCCGTTCATAAAAAGTAGCCCCGACTTCTTGGGCCAACCGGGCCAACGCTTGGGTATCGGCCCCTGTGTTTTGCACACAACTCAAAATCACTTTTTCAAACTGGGCATCTACGCAATCTTGCAAGAAAGCCAACACATCCGGGTATGCGTTTTGGTATTCGGGTTCCGGGCGGACCAGTTGGCGCCATTTTTCGGCACTTTCTGCATTGACACTGACGTTGACAATATCCACTACACGGCGCAAATCGTTCACAATGGGTTTATGATTAATGCGGGACCCCAAGCCATTGGTATTGAGGCGAATTTTAAACGGCGGGAATTTGGCCTGTGCCTGCCACCCTTTTAAAGTTTGGGCTACGTATAAGAGGACGTCCAAACGCATGGTCGGCTCGCCATAGCCACAAAATACTACTTCGTTAAACGGAGCTTTTGTAAGCTCGGTTTCCAAATCGTGCAAGACCGCTAAAGCGGTGGGTTCATTGCCGGCTAGATTCAAATTATTACCGTGAAAATCCATTTTCCACTTGGTTTTAATGCAAAATACGCACAAGTTGGGGCAACGGTTGGTCAAGTTAATATATACGTTATTACCAAAGCGGTACACAGTTTTGGGTGCGGTAAGTGTCATAAAAATCCTCTTACTTTTATTATAGCAATTTGTACGCACTAGGACCGGGCCCAAACCGATTTAGGCCCAAAGGCCCTGGCAATATTTGTCCTGTTTTCTATAATAGAAATAGGAGCCTTTATGCGTAAGTTATTAGCCAGCCTTTTTTGTTTGTTGATCACACTCTTACCGTTGCATGCCCAGCGGCCGTTCCGCATGCCTTTAGGGAAACAAACCTCTCAGGTAACACTACAAGGCAAAGCTAAACTGGCCCGGATGAATATTTCACACCAGTTAAACCGCCGCTTGGCCCGCACGTTCCAACAAGTTCAAGAGGCACAAGAACAATTACCCTCCGATCACCAGTTGATTATAGGGGAACCTATCCAGCAAATATTTAAGACCGACGAATTAAATCCTGTGGAATTATACCCAGAACAAACATTTTTAAAAAATTCCAGTCAAACAGGCAAATACTTAGCCATCCGTAATAACCGGTTGCTTTTACAGGAAATACGCCGAATGGAAAAAATATGGGCCCAAATTGATGAAAATCTGCCCCGCTTATACCAAGAAGCCGGCGCTACCCCGCAACCGCAAAACCCTATCCCCTGGTTGGCAGATATCATCCCCCTCAAACAACCCAACTGTTTATAGGGGAAGTTCATGGATACTCCGAAATTCACCAATTGGTCGTCCAACTGATACGAGAACTGCGAACCAGGCAACCCCAGCGGGAAATCATCTTGTTTACCGAATTTCTACCGGAAAATTTTATCTGGACCGGACGTAACCCCCGTATTTTTACCATACCGGACTACTTACAAAAGTTTTTCCCTTTATGGGACCAGGCCTTGAAAGCCCAAATAACCACCATTGGTTTAGAACTGCCTGCGGCAGTAGATGATATGTGTGTAGTACGTTATTTGACTAGCGACGACAACTTAGATAAGCAATCGGTGTGGGCCTCTTTGGAAGGAGTCCGCTTACGTAACGAACGCTGGGAAAAAACCCTGGCCCGCTATCGTGAGCAACACCCAAACGCCCTTTTTATTATCTACACCGGGGCGAACCACTCTTTGTATAACCGTCCGTTTACATTGGCAAATATGCCCGGGGAACAACCTTTTGTGTCCGTCTTATACCCAACCCATTACGAAAGTTTTGCCCCGGCCGGGCGCTTTAGCGGGAAAATCGTAGCCAAACCCATGCGCGGCCCGTTGGAAAAATTAGTTGACCAATTGGACCTTCAACACCCCATCGTAAAATGGGAATCGGCTGATTTAGCCCAACTTGCCGGGTTTGATGTACGTATTAAAATCCCGGTCCAACTCCCGAATGTGGATAACTAATCTCCGCTTATCTACTAGACTAAGTCTAGCCAATTCCCCGATAAAAATAATAAAATATAAGTGAGGAAAGGTGGCCGAGTGGTTTAAGGCGTCAGTCTTGAAAACTGATGTAGGGGCAACTCTACCGAGGGTTCGAATCCCTCCCTTTCCGTATGAATTTTAAAGCCCTCTATGGGATATTGTCAGGATAGGATACGTACAAAAATATGAAAAAACTAATTTGGACACTTGTAGTGTTTTTTGGCGGTATATTGCCGGTTACGGCCGATACTCTTTCTACCGATAAAAGCGGTTTTGACAAAATATATAATGTCGTTGACGATGCTGTATTTGATTTGCGCTATTATTCCCCCTACAATTTTACAGGAGCTAAAATACGCGGCTACAAAGCTCCCGTTGCCTACATGACCAAAGAAGCCCTGCAAGCACTTGCCGTGGCCGCGGCCGATTTACGCCGGCAAGGCTACCGCATTTTAGTGTGGGATTCGTACCGCCCGCAAAAAGCCGTGGACCATTTTGTAGAGTGGATAAACGACCCCAATGACCCCGGCAATAAAAGTTTTTATCCTACCTTGGACAAATCGGACTTAATAGCCGGAGACTACATTATGCCCAAATCCGGCCATACACGGGGCAGTACCATTGATTTAACCATTATTAAACAAGACGGCTCTTTTGTAGATATGGGTGGCACGTTTGATTTATTTAGCGAAATTTCCCACCCGGATTATAAAAAACTGACCAAGAAACAAAAACGCAACCGCCAAATTTTACACGATGCTATGATTAAAGCCGGGTTTAAAGGGTTGGACTCGGAATGGTGGCACTTTACGCTGGAAAACGAACCCTACAAAGATACCTATTTCAATTTTGACGTGGAATAAAAATGAGGAAACAAAGTTTAGTTCTAATCGCGCTAGCCTTATCATTAACAGGCTGCACCCACTCACTCAAAAAAGAGAATCTTTCCCTTTGGAACGATACCGCACCCGCCAAACAGGCACTTGTTAATTATGTGGAAACGGTCACCAACCAAAAATCAACCGATTTTATACCTGTAGAAAACCGAATTGCCGTATTTGACCTAGACGGCACCCTTATTTTGGAGACGGGCCCTACTTATTTTGATTGGGCCTTATTTGAACACCGCGTATTAGATGACCCTCATTATAAACCGACCAAGGAACAATTGACAGCGGCCAAAAACTCGCGCGAGAAAGGTGTTTTCCCCCCGTTAAACAACAACCGTGAGAAAATGGTTTCTGAGGCTTATAAAGGCCTTACGGTAGAAGAATTTTACGCTTTTGTCCGCTCGTTTATGGAAGAAGACCAGCCCGGCTTTGAAGGGATGAAACGCGGCGATATTTTCTACAAACCGATGCTCGAAGTAGTGGAATATTTGGTAAAAAATAAATTTACCGTTTATATTTGTAGCGGTACGGACCGATTAACCGTACGCCCACTTATTGAACAAAATATGCCCTATATCCCCAACCGTCAAATCCTTGGCTCGGACAGTACCCTTGTAGCTAGCGGCCAAGGAAACAAAGACGGACTTGAGTATATGTTTCAAAAAGGGGATGAACTGGTTTTGGGCGGTAAAAACCTCGTAAAAAATCTGCAAATGAATAAAGTGTCACTTATTGAGCAGGAAATCGGCATGCAACCGGTGTTGGCCTTCGGCAATACGTTTAGTGATGCCAGTATGCTCAACTATACCCTTAACAACAATAAGTACAAAGCCCTAGGTTTTATGTTGGAATGTGATGACCTGGAACGCGAATACGGCGACCTGCAAAAAGCTGAAAAAATGCACGAAGGGTGCGAAAAATACGGTTGGATTTGTGTTTCCATGCGCGACGATTGGAAAACCATCTACGGTGATGGCATTAAACGGCGGTAAATAGTGTGAAGAAATTATTAGTTGTCTTTGCGTCTATTCTTGTATTTGTGGGTTGTGCCGAAGCACAACTTAAAAAAGAATTTACCCTGCAAGGTGACCACGGTAAATTATCTGCCGTCTTGCAAACGCCCGAACATAAAAAAACCTATCCGCTGGTTATTATTGCACACGGCTTTAATGCAAGCAAAGATATGTATTTGCTAACAGACCTTGCCACCCAACTGAACAAGCGTGGTATGGCTACTCTGCTTTTTGATTTTAACGGACACGGGGCTAGTGCGGGCTCGTTTTTGGATATGACGATTCCCAATGAGTTGGAAGATGCACGCCGTGTTTATGCCTACGCCGCGCAGTTACCATGTGTGGAGTCTATTTCCATGGCAGGGCATTCTATGGGGGCTGTAGTGGTGGCTATGTTAGCCGGCGAACTGGACCCCAAAAAAATAAAAACGATTGTACTGATGTCCCCAGCACCCGAACTGACGGAAGATACCGCTAAGGGAGATTTGTTTGGCGTACGCTATGACACCCAAAACGTGCCAGAATATATTACTTTGTCCAACGGGCTGAAAGTGGGCCGCGCATTTTTAGCCACCACGCCCGACGTTAAAATTTACGAAACGTCAAAGCACTACACAGGCCCGGTACTTGTAGTGCATAGCCAAGATGACCAACTGGTACCGTACCGCTATGGCGTAGAATTTAGCAGAATTTACAAAGATGCACGCTTAGAAACCTTGCACGGGCTGGATCATAATTTCACGCAAGACACATCCGGGGTTAACCGGAAAATCACCGATTATTTAGCTGGAAAACTTTTATAATCTCTCCTAAATACATTATTTAAAGCAAGTTCTTGGAGTGAAGTCTGTTGGCTCGGATTTCTTCAAATATACACAATGTAGTAAAATATTTTTAGGATATATTTAAAAACGAGGGAAACCTATGGAAACGACACAAAACATGCGCGCTTTGGCCGCCAATAGAGAGCAAATTATTGTGCATACCAGTATCGTGGGCATTGTAACCAACATACTGCTTGCCACATTTAAAGCGGCAGTGGGGTTGCTGTCCAACTCCATTGCTATTATTTTGGATGCAGTTAATAACCTCTCCGATGCGCTTTCTTCCGTTATTACCATTATCGGGGCCAAGTTAGCCGGCAAACTGCCCGATAAAAAACATCCGCTGGGGCATGGGCGCATAGAATATTTGAGTTCTATGCTCGTGTCCGCCCTCGTGTTGTATGCGGGTATTACGGCCCTTATAGAGTCTATTAAGAAGATGATTCATCCCGAAGTTTCCCACTATTCCCTACTTACGCTAATTATTTTGGTAGTGGCTATTATTGTCAAACTGGTACTGGGCAAATACGTAAAAACCAAGGGCGAACAAGTCAGCTCCGGCGCGCTGATTGCGTCGGGTTCGGATGCGTCTTTTGATGCGATATTGTCGGCCTCGGTGCTTGCCTGCGCGCTACTGCACTTGTGGTTCCATATTTCGTTGGAAGCGTATGTGGGTGCGACTATTTCCCTGGTAATTATCAAAGCTGGTATCGGCATGCTGCAAGAGACGCTCCACGACATTTTGGGCCAACGCCCTGCGCCAGAACTTGTGAAACAGATAAAAGAAATTATTCAGGCGCAGCCGCCAGTACACGGAGTATATGATTTACTAATTAACAACTACGGCCCGAATAAAAATTATGCTTCTTTGCATGTGGAACTAGACGACACCCTGACGGTAGCGCAAGTGGACGAATTAACACGTAAAATAGAAAACGAAGTGTTCCATAAAACGGGTATCATTTTAACTGGGGTGGGCGTATATGCCTATAATACCAGCAACGAGGAAATTGCCCAGATCCGCAATACCATACAGGGGATTGTCCTCTCGCACGATTGGGCACTACAAATGCACGGGTTTTACGTGGATACCACTCAAAAAAGCTTACAGTTTGATGTAGTGCTTAGTTTTGATGTAACGCCCAAAGAAGCCATTAACACTTTAACACAAGAAGTGCAAGCCAAATTCCCGGATTACACGGTTCAAATCACGCCGGACGTAGATTTGGCAGATTAGAGTTTTGAGGTGATTTATGATTAGTTTTTTTACTTGTTTAGGGCTCCTCATCCTTTCTTATTTTACGTATGCCAAATATGTAGAGCATGTTTTTGGACCGACGAAGGCCGAAACGCCTGCCCTGCGGTTTGCCAACGGGGTGGACTATGTGCCCATGCCCCTTTGGCGGATGATATTGGTGCAACTGTTAAATATTGCCGGGTTAGGACCAGTGTTTGGGGCGCTTGCCGGCGCGTTGTGGGGGCCGTGCGTGTTTGTGTGGATTACGCTAGGCACCATTTTTGCGGGGGCCGTGCACGATTTTGCGTGCGGGTTTTTATCTCTTCGTCACGAAGGGCAATCAATTGCCGAAGTAACGGGTATTTATTTGGGGCCGAAAATCAAAACTTGCATGCGCGTTTTCAGCGTGATTTTACTGGTAATGGTGGGAACGGTATTTGCGGTGGGGCCCGCCAATCTGCTAGTGTTTTTATTTAAGGGGCATGCGGCAACAGGAAGTATTTTTACGAATGTTTACTTTTGGCTTACGCTGATTTTCCTTTACTATTTCTTGGCGACGTTTCTGCCCATTGATAAAATTATCGGGCGGTTTTATCCGTTATTTGGGATTTGTTTGTTAGTCATGGCGCTGGGGGTATCGGGCGGGATGTTCCTACAAGGATATGCTATCCCAGAGATTACTTTTCACAATTTGCATCCGGCGCACTTACCCATTTGGCCGCTTATGTTTGTGACGGTAGCTTGTGGGGCTATATCGGGCTTTCACGCGACGCAATCGCCCTTAATGGCGCGTTGTATTACTAGCGAATATCAATCCCGCCAAGTGTTTGCCGGCGCGATGATTATGGAAGGCATTATTGCGTTGATTTGGGCGGCGGCCGGGTGTGCCCTGTATGAAAAAACAGGCGGTCTGATGACGGGCTTGCAAGAAATGTTGGCCCGTAACGGGCAAGCGGGGGCCGTCTATGATATTTGTTTAAAAACAATCGGGCCGCTCAAATGGGGCGGAATTTCGTTTGGATTTTTATTTGTGATGATCGGGGTTATTGTCTGCCCAATTACTTCGGGCGATACGGCTTTTCGCGCGGCGCGGTTGACACTGGCGGATTGGTTTAAAATAGACCAAAAACCCTTTGTAAAACGCTTGCGCCTAAGTGCGCCGATTTTGCTGGCCGGCGTGATTATCAGCCAATTACCCTACGACGTGATATGGCGCTATTTTAGTTGGTCCAACCAAACCTTGGCCATGATTGTGCTGTGGGCTGCCACGGTATATCTGCGCGAGAAAAAGCGCAACTATTTCCTCACACTCGTACCGGCCGTTTTTATGACGGCGGTAAGCGTGACGTACTTCTTAATTGCGCCGGAATGTATGCATTTGCCGCCCGTAGTAGCGTGGCCTGTGGGCTTGGTAGTGGCAGGGGTAATCCTGGCGTACTTTTTAGCAAAAGCTAAAAAGAAAAAGGCATAAAAATTTCCCCCCCTCCTCTAATTTTGCTAAATTTTATAAGTAACCCGTTATAAGAAGAAAAATGTAACATGATTGCGCAAATTGAAAGTATAGTATATCCCTTCGTTGTTAAATTCAACGAGTATTTGTCCAATTATATCTTGGTAACCTTGCTGGTGGGGGTGGGCCTTTGGTACACGGTAAAAACCCGGTTTGTCCAAATTCGTTGCTTCAAAGAAGGGCTGTGCAACTCATTCGGGAAACTCAGTTTGTTTGGGGAAAAGAACGAAAACAGCATAAGCCCGTTCCAAGCGTTAACCACCGCCATAGCAGCGCAAGTAGGCACCGGGAATATCGTCGGGGCATCTGCGGCTATTTTGGTGGGTGGCCCGGGGGCTGTGTTTTGGATGTGGGTAATTGCTTTCTTTGGCATGGCTACTATCTATGCGGAAGCCACACTGGCCGTAAAAACCAGAATTGTTGAACAAAACGGGAACATAAAGGGCGGACCGGTGTATTATATTACCACCGCATTTCAAGGCAAACTGGGCAAATTCCTGGCCGCGTTCTTTGCCGTTGCTATCATCCTGGCGCTGGGTTTTATGGGCTGTATGGTGCAATCCAACTCCATTAGCTACACCATGCAAACGGCTTTTGCCGTGCAACCGTGGATCATCGGCGTTATATTAGTTATTTTATCGGGAATAATTTTAATAGGCGGGGTCAGCCGCCTGGCTGCTGTAACCGAAAAACTGGTCCCCCTCATGGCGGTACTCTTTTTGGTTGGCGCGTTTTTCGTTTTAACCGTACGATACAACTACCTCTTGGAAACATTTAAAATGATCTTTAAATACGCCTTTGAACCGCAGGCCATTATCGGCGGCGGATTTTGGGTTGCTATCAAAACAGCCGTCAGCCAAGGGGCAAAAAGAGGACTCTTCTCCAACGAGGCCGGCATGGGCTCCACGCCGCATATTCACGCCCTGGCCCGCGTGAAAAACCCGCACGAAGAAGGCACAATCGCCATGATAGGTGTGTTTGTGGATACGTTTGTGATTTTAACCTTGAACGCGCTGGTGATTATTTCCACGCTGTACACTCCTGACGGCATGCTGGCTCACGGCTATACCGGCGCGGTTA
The DNA here is from genome assembly GCA_045129775.1 of Elusimicrobiaceae bacterium. GTDB lineage: Bacteria > Elusimicrobiota > Elusimicrobia > Elusimicrobiales > Elusimicrobiaceae > Avelusimicrobium. The sequence continues at coordinate 12,834 of JBGUOO010000007.1, read as the reverse complement.
CGGCGGCTTTAAATAAAACCAATTTGGTGCAAACTGCCTTTGGGAGCATTATGGGGGCTAACTTAGGGGCCATATTTGTGGCGGTCTGTCTTTGTTTCTTTGCGTTTTCTTCCATTCTTTGCTGGAATTTCTTTGGCAAAATAAACGCAATCTATTTGTTCAGCAAAAAAAATACTAAAAAAGCCGTTCTGGTTTACACCTTAATTTCGCTGTGCTTCGTTATGTTAGGGTCCCTAGTATCCTGTGATTTTGTTTGGGAACTGACCGATATGTTTAATAACCTCATGGTTATCCCCAACGTACTAGCCTTATTTGCACTAACCCATCTAGTAATCCGCAAGGTTAAATAGTTTTTGGGGCCCAGGGTAGATAGGGGCCTTTTGACCTATGGTGTTATTGTCGGCCCATAAGTTAAAATGAGAGTATATTCTGCTGTATAAGGACTATTAAAATGAAAAAAAGAACCATAGCCATACTTGTAAGTTTGTTAACCGTGTTGTTAGTTTCGGCTACTAACGTGTTTGCACAAAAAAGACAAATTATTAAAAATTTAAACTCCACCAAATTAGAGCGTTTACTAGCCCGTAGCACGTATCGTGTGGCACCCCGCGTACCCGGCGTGTATATCCCGGCGGGTACACCCGTATACGCATTAGAGCGCAAAATTGCTTTAACCGCCCAAAAAGCCGGTGTAAAATTAGACGAAAAAGAGATACATGTCATTGCCAGCCTCCCCGAAGCGTTACAGCAATTTCAAGTACAAACCGGGATGGCTATTTTTCAAGGGCGCCCGTTACCTAAAGAGAAATCTCTCAAAGCGCTCCAGGCCAACCAAAAAAAATTTGCCACCGCACGTGCCAATGGAGAATATGAACAAGCATGGGCACAGTTTGTTGATGAGTACGGCAAGATGCCTTTTGCTCAAGGGAAATCATATAGAAGCCAAGATGATATTGCCAAGGATATATATAATTTTTACGTTAAACATATCGGCACGGAAAACTTACCCCGTGTACGGTTAGAAGACATCCCGGATTTTGAAGCTGTTGTGTGTGAAATTCCCGTCAACGGATTATCTTTAATCAGACCCCGGCCGTTTGAAGACGAAATTGAATTATCTGCCGAAGAATTTGTGGTTGTGCGCTCGGATAACGGTAGAGCCACTTTAATGAGTCGCGATGCACTTAACATGATTTACCGTGTAATTAAATAAATTTAAAACAGGAAGATTCACATGAGAAAAAGGACCTTAGCCGCACTTATAGGGATAATATGCTTAACAGCCACGTCTTCCTATGCCCAAAAGAAAAATTTAGTAAAAGGCGTAATAGATGCCACCACCTCCAAAGCAACGTCTGCGGTAAGCGCACGGGTGGAACGGCAAGTAGCTCGCGCTACTTTAGGGGCGCAATTAACCCCTTATGCTCCTGCCGCTAACATTCCAACAGCTACGGCGGTTTTATCGTTAGAACGTGTAAAAGCCGAAGCATTACATCCGCAAATGGATATATCCAAATTGGTCCCTGTACGGCTTACTGACCGTGCCGATTTGATAAATAGATCCTTGTTACGGGTACAACAAAACATACAGCAAGACGGAAAAATTCCAACAAGCTATAGAGGACACATACCGGATGTTAAGGTTACTTGGCTTGCTTATCACCGCCTCCTGTTAGAAGATAGAAAAGGCAACTTAAGCCCCGAAGAGCAAATCCAACTACGATACCTCTTTTGGCACACCAATATTTCTATATCCTCGGTGGAAAGAAAGTTACAATCTTGGCAAGATAGATATGGCGCAAACCCTATGCTTCCCAACAAAGAAGATCTTGATTATTTATCCGGCGTAACTAAACCCCCGTATGGAAATGCGTTTGAAGAATGGACCTTAGCCGCCGACGTGTATATGCTCCAACAATTATACGGTGCTAACTTACCTAAACGGATAAAAAATGCGAATGTGTTACCACTTGAAGCGCGTAAACAACTGGAAACCAAAGCGGCTTTTCAACAGCTACTGAAAAGAGAACAAGGATCTATTGAGAAAGACCGTGCAAACAGATTGTTTGATTATTATTGGAGTAAGGTGGAAATAGCTGACGTGGTCTATAAAGACGCAGATACATTGGCAAGAATGGTTAAAGCGTTTTATTTTTATTATATTGACCCGCAATTAAAGGTGTTCCCGCGTGCCAAATATCTAAAAACTAATGAAGCAGGCAGAATTTATGAAATTCCACTGAAAAGAGGGTTGTTTTTAGAAGTGCCCGACCCTTTAAATCTAATCCCCATTACACCGGAAGAATACGTTGTATTTAAAGCCGATGGGGAATACGAAAACCCGCATTTGGTAAAACGTGCAGATGTGGAATTGCTAACTGACCCGACTTTCTATGATTTAACAAAATAAAACTTATGCTTTACGAAACCCGCCCCTTGTTTAAACGCAAAGGGCGGGTTTTATGACTAAAGTTGAAGATTGTATCTTTATTTAAGTTATTATTGAGCTTCCTGCTCGGTAACCGTATCGGTTGCGCAATACACGGTAAATGTTCTTGTATAGTAAATACCCATGGTTAAGGCTACCAGGGTTTCATCAAGCCAGTTACTATTTGTGGTCATCTTAACAATTTTGCCGTTGGGGCAAATTGCGGAAAAATCGTGCACATGTTTGCGGCCCATACCCCAAAAGAAGAAATGGTCTCTTTCGGAATAGGTTTGCACATTAGAATAAGTGTCCGCTTTTTTGTCTATAATAAACTTTGAATTGGTACAACCACACAAAACACCCGCACACAAAATAGCACATAAAATAAACAGCCGTTTTTTCATAGGTTAGTTTCCCCCTCAATTGAAGTTTTAGTTTTTCTTGGTTTGAGTTCCTTCTTAATTTCAATTATACACAATATTAAGAAAACAACAAATAAAATCCACATCATGTAATAGATGTATAGGTCAACATTCACTAGCGTATTTGTTAAAGCCGGAAATGCTGCCAAAATAATGGGAATAAGTAACACCATAAAAAAGATATCCGCAAAAGCAATGCCTTGGCGTATCCTGTGGGCAATTTTTTTAGCTTTTACCAAAGCCGATTTTTCTATTATTTTGCTGTATTCTACAATAATGTAATACCCGGACATAAATGAGAAAAGCCCGGAAATATTATAAAGCAGTTCTTTTTGATTTGCTTTCTCTGGAATCATGCTCCATATTGCCAAAATCATAGCTATGACGATAGACCACCCGGCTATGCGTAATGTTTTTGACTTTTTCTCTAAGGAAAAAATGGCCAATGTAACAAAATGCATCATGAGTACGTAAAAAGCAATATAAGAGGCCTCAAAATAATTGGATAGACCTGGGTATAGCGGTTGAATTAAATCCTCAACAAGCCAGCCTATTCCACAGAAAATATAGCCTACAAGCAGATAACGGATACTTAAATAAAGATTTTGCATAGTTGAACTTTTAATTAAGTTTACGACGAACTCTATTGTAATAAAATATACGGTATGCGTCAATATAAGGCAAGAGCCATTTATGTATATTTGTTACTGCTTGATAGCCAACAAGTTGCTAATTTTTCCCCCCGCATAATAAACCGGCCCCACATCCAGCCTTCTGGGTCGAAAACTACTCCATTAGAACTATATTCTGTTTCTGTTTAGATTAAGATTTACGCGGAAGAGGAGAAGCGCGACAAGAATCAAAAATATCTAATTTTTTGTCATACCATTTACTATCTACTTCCATCAGGGCCAATAAAGAGTGCGATAAATGATCATGAGAAAAATTCCCCACCGCAGCTTTTTTCTTCAAACAATCGTAGTCTATGTGACTGGAGTTTTTCATTTCTTCACTCATCCACACAATCATGGGCACACTGGTTTGTTCTTTGGGAGCTATCCAATAAGGCAGGCTATGCAAGTAAATGCCGTTTTCTCCTAAAGATTCTCCATGATCGGACACATACAGTAGCCCCGTTTCATAGGCCGGAAATTTTTTAAGTATATCAATAATAGAAGACAGAATATGATCCGTATACAATATGGTATTGTCATACGTGTTAACAATTTGTTCTTTAGTGCATGTTTGTATTTCTTCTGTATCACACGTAGGAGTAAATTGCTTAAATTCGTCCGGATATCGGCGATAATACGTTGGGCCATGGCTGCCAATTGTATGCAACACAATAAACGCATGCCCTTTTAGATTTGTCAAAAACTCTTCTAGGCCTTCTAATAAAAGCTCATCCTGACAATATTTCCCGTCACAAAATTGCTTGTTTTTTACATCCATTTCTATATAGGGCACGCGTTCGCATACCCCTTTGCAACCATTATCATTTTCCTTCCATAAAATTTCATACCCACTTTGTTGCAACAGATCCAATATATTTTCAGTGTATTTAGCTTTACTGGGCCTAAAATCTTTTCGTGATAAGAAAGAAAAGATAGCCGGCACCGAAAAAGCCGTGCTGGTTCCGGCAGATTGAACATGCCGGAAATTAACAATGTCTTGTTGTTTCAGTTTGGGGTTGGTTTCATGTTCATAATCGTTTAATGAAAAATTCATGGCCCGGGCGGTTTCCCCCAAAACAACTACGAAAACTGTTTGCTTTTTATCCGGATAAGGGACCAGCTTGGCCTCTTCGTCCAATTTTATAATTGTTCGCTTTGTGGCATACTTTTCTTGAAAATAACGCAGGGTGGCCCATAGATAGTTGGTGGGATTAACAAGTTGACGTATCTGGCGGTTATTGCGTGCAAAAGAAGCATAGTCTTTATACAAAAAGGGTAATAAAAGAAGCAAACATAAAAGTAAAATTCCCAAACGTTTAAATCTACTCCATAGTTCCTTACTAAATGGCCGAAAGATAAGCTTCATTTTTGCTAAGCAAAGGGCAGGAAAAATTCCAAGCAGGATAAACCACAACACAGAACGAACTGTAATTAAATCTTTTATTTCCCCGGGGTTTGTTTCAAACGTATTACGTACCATGTCTGCATCAATAAATACCCCAAACTGATACATAAAGTAATTAGTTGCAGCGGAAATAATAAGCAATATAATAATCAGCGGTCTGCCCACGTACGGAAGAAGTAATAGGCTAAAAAGCAAATAAAGTGCGGCAAACAGAAGTATCGGTACGGATAAGACGAATAACCCACCGACAAAATGGAAAAGATCAACATGAGTAAATATATAACGCCAAAAACTGAAGTTTAGAAAAACCAAAAAATAAAGGGAAACGATTGTTACTAGGCGAGTGGCCGGAAATTCCACATTTTTGAGAAGGTACAAAAAAGATTTTTTCATATTTGCGTGCTCATCTTGATGTCTTATATATTTTATCATTTTACGACAGAGCGGAACTAACACATAACCACTAATTTCAGGCCAAAAACTACTGGAAATACTTAATTTTTAATGATTTTCATACTTTAAAAGCCTCTATTTTGCTTTGCAAATTGCTCATACAAACCGCTGTAATATAATAAAATACTTGTAAGAAATTATTTTACAAAAGGAGCCACTATGAAAATTATCCCCTTAAAATACTATGACGAAGGTTATATGACGCAGACGTTCGCTTTTGGCGGTACCCGTGACAAAGCCGCTTGTGACCCCAATGTCACCTATCCGTCCAGCTTGCAGAATTTCCTCATTGATGACGGCAAAGAAGTTATTTTAGTAGATACGGGACTGCCGAATAATTCGCAAGACATCCTACCTAAACAGGGCTCCCCTTTGTGGATGGGCAAAAAAGTAGCTACTTTTGAAGAAGCCCTCGCCAAAACCGGATACAAGCCGGAAGATATTACTAAAATCGTTGTGACGCATAAACACCCCGACCATACGGGCGAGTTACGCATGTTCCCCAACGCCAAGATTTACATTTCCCAAACCGAAGCAGACACTATGAAATTAACCGGGGATAACATTGTGCGTGTGAATTTTACCGACGGACCGTATAAAAACTTCCCGGAAAGCCAGCGCATTACGGATACGCTTGTAATGCTGCGTGCGGAAGGGCATACCAAAGGCAACTCCGTGGCTATCCTTCAAGACGGAGATACTTACTATATGTTCCACGGAGACATAACTTATACAGATGCGGCTTTGCAGGAAGATGAACTATCCATCATCTTTGAGGATAAAGAAAAAGCCCGCGAAACCTTAACCCGCGTGCGCGAGTTCATCCAAAATAACCCGACGGTCTATTGCTCCACGCATTGCCCCGAAGGGTATGAGAACTTGGAACAAAAGAAGATCATGAAATTATAAACCGGTCTTTCTTGCATAAAGCCCCGCTAAACGCGGGGCTTTCTTATTTCCCTACCAAATCCCTATTTGTGGCTTTGATTTTTGTAGATAAGTTAGCTTATACTCTGCCTTTAAATTCAAAACCGATGGCTTCCACGGCTTTCTTCACTTCTTCATCGGTGGGTTCGCCTTCCACAGTGGCAATACCCTTGCTCAGATTTACGGTCACTTTGTTTACAGATTTTAAATTGCTTATTACGCAGGTGACATTGTTCTTGCAGTTATTACAATGCATTCCGTCAATCCGAAAAGAAACCGTATTACTATCTTTATCTTGTGTTTCTTCGTCATCTTTCGCAAAAAACATAGCATTTATGAAAAGAGCCAATAACACAATGGTACACATTACTTTAAAATAATAAAAACCTTCATGATGATGAGCGGCCATCACAAAGTTTGAAACATCAAACCAACTGGCAGGTAAGAAATTGTCGATAATAAGGCCCGAACAAATAGCACCTATCACTAAGGTCGTCAAATAAAGTGCGAATGTCTTTTTCCCTAACATCTTGCTAATCACCAACATAGAGGCGATATTGGCGGCAGGGCCTGCCATCAGTAAAACCAGCGCAGTTCCCGGGCTCATCCCTTTCATCATTAGGGCAATAGCTATGGGGATGGATCCTGTCGCACAAACGTACATAGGGATAGCCACCAATAGCACAAGTAGCATCGTCAAAAGCGTATTGCCCTTAAATATCATAAAGAAGTTGTCCGGCACAAAATAGGCAATTAAACCCGCTATAATCAAACCGAACAAAAGCATTTTTCCTATATCTCCCATCATTTCCACATAGCCGTATTGGAACACTTTCTTTAATTTTTGCGTAAAAGAGAGATGTCCTTGGGGTTTATTATCCGTGGATGTAGCAGTGACATCGGAAGCTTGGCGGGAAGTAAAAAAGTTAGTTGTAAGCCCTGCAAAAACAGAAGTAATACAAGCAACTATCGGTCGAATAATAGCAAAGGGTAGGCCGAGCAGGGAATAAGTGGCAATAATGGAGTCTACCCCCGTTTGCGGGGTAGCGATTAAAAAGGAAATTACAGCCCCCTTAGATGCTCCCTCTTTATACAAGGCCATGGCCGTGGGTATTACTCCACAAGAGCATAATGGTAAAGGGATACCAAACAGCGTAGCATAAAACACGGATACCCAGTTATTTCGGGATAAGTATTTGGAAAATAAGTGTTGCGGCACAAGCACGTGTAAAATGCCGGCAAATAAAAACCCCAGTAACAGATAAAAAGACATCTCGTTACATATTGAAAATACGGTTATTGCTATTTCTTTTATAATTTCCATTTTAGGACCTCCTAACTTATATTTTACTAAATATGGAGGCAGTTCTACCGTGCGCCCAACACCGCTGTATCCACGACGGAGGCAGTCCATAGTCCTTCCAGTAATTCTCATACAAAAACTGCTGAAAATGCTTAAAATTTAAGGATTTTTTATTATTTGGTCATTATAATTTGAGGCCAACAGGCACACAAGTACCGTCTGAAAGGTGTCCAAAACTCTGTCCACTATTCTTATACAAAAAGTACTGGATATTCACAGGATTGGACTATTTTGACAGAAAAAGGCCCCGCAAAACGCGGTTTTTCTATGCAAATGTGCTACAATAATCACGTATGGACTACATGTATCACTATTCGTCGCCGTTAGGCGGCATTACCCTAGCAAGCGATGGGACCCATTTAATCGGACTGTGGTTTGATGGGCAGAAATACTTTGCAGATACTTTGCAAAACCCTGTGCAAGAAGAAGCATTGCCCATTTTTAAGGATACCTGCCGTTGGTTGGATGCCTATTTTAGTGGTAAAGAGCCCAGTTTTACTCCACCTATTCAAATGCGCACCACTCCGTTTCGTAAACAGGTCTGGGAAATTATGCGGCAAATTCCCTACGGGCATACAATGACATACGGAGAAATCGCAGATAAAATTGTCAAAGAAAAGGGAATTAAAAAAATGTCTGCCCAAGCAGTTGGAGGAGCGGTGGGACATAACTCTATTTCGCTTATTATTCCCTGCCACCGTGTTGTAGGTGCCAACGGAAAGTTGACAGGATACGCGGGTGGACTTGATAAAAAAATCTATTTGCTTAAACTGGAAGGAGCCCAAAATGGGATATTGTAACAGTTGGTGGGCAACGAAGGCGGATGAGGTGTATCACAATAAAGAGTGGGGCCGCCCTCTGCACAATGATCGCAAACAGTTTGAATTTTTGATGTTGGAAGTAATGCAGTGTGGCCTTTCGTGGCAACTGATGCTTAAAAAACGTGCGATTTTCCGGCAATGTTTTGATAATTTTGACTTTAACAAAATTGCTAAGTATTCGGCCAAAGACATCAAGCGCATTTTGAATACACCGGATATGATTCGCTCCGAGCGTAAAATTAAGGCCGTCATCCAAAATGCCCAAGCGTTCTTGCGTGTGCGTAAGGAATTCGGTTCGTTTAGTGCCTATTTGTGGAGCTATACAGGGAATAAAACAATCCTCTACAGCGGTCATGCAAACGGTAACGTTCCGGCGTCTAACGGTTTATCTGCACTCATCAGCCGGGACCTTAAAAAACGCGGCTTTACGTTTTTGGGGCCTATTACCGTGTATTCGCACTTACAGGCCTGCGGAATTATTAACGACCATAGCGCGGATTGCCCTCTTTATAAACAAATTAACGCTAAGTATCCTACCGTTAAACAACCGAAGGATCAAGAGATTTTTTAGTTTAAGGATTAGACGCGCTTCTCTGCATTTACCTAGTGTAAGGGGCGGTTTTTTAGTGGGGTTTTCTCTTTTACTACTGTGCCCAAAAAGCGCACATGGCATAATTTAAACTTTCTGCTTGACTTGGAGTTAACTCCAACTGCTACAATATATTTACAGGAGGAGTTATGACCATTTCGGAAGTAAGCAAACGGTGCAATATTTCACCCGATACATTACGCTACTATGAAAAAATGGGACTACTATCAGATGTAAACCGTACTGCAGGCGGAATAAGAGATTACACGGAGCAGGACTGTGCACAGATAGAGTTTGTCAAATGCATGCGTAGTGCCGGACTTTCCATAGAAGTGTTACAAAAATATTTCGAACTCTTTAAGCGGGGCAAACGCACCCTTAATGCTAGACGGGAGTTGTTAGCCTCGGAGCGTAAAGCCCTGCAAGGGCGGCTAGAGGAGTTACAGGATACGCTTAAACGGTTAGATTATAAAATCTCCGTGTATGACAAAGCTATCGCCTCTAAGAGTAAGGAACTTAAATTTTAGGAGAGAGTATGATTAAAAAGATACTTATTACATTGCTTATTTTGGCTGTCATCGCCGGGATAGTGTTCCTGGGGCATCATGTGCGGGTAGCCCAGCGCAATAGAAAAGAACTCGCCCGTTTTGCTCAAGACGTGCCTTATACTGCCAATCTGGGAAAAGTATTGGTAATTTACTATTCTTGGACAGGCCATACGCAAGACATCGCCGAGCAAATCGCGGCCCTTACAAAGGGCGATACGTACCGCATCCAAACACAGGAAGAATTTAAGAGTTCTCCGGCTTTTTATGCACGCGTTAAGAAAGAACTCAATAACAAAATTTATCCTGCACTGGCCGGTAATTTGCCGGATGTGAGTAATTATGATGTGGTATTTGTAGGTGCTCCTGTATGGTGGTACACGATGGCCACTCCCTTATATTCCTTTTTAGAGAAAATGGACTTTAAGAATAAAAAAGTGATTCCCTTTTCCACGCAAGGCAGTAACCCCGGGACATTTCTAAAAGATTTTACCGCTAATGCTAAAAATGCCCAAGTAGGGACTTATGCCAATTTTAATAATGTAGGCCCGAAATACGACACGGCCGTACACAACAAAATTGTGCATTGGCTGAACAATTTATAGGAGGCAAAATGATTAAAAAAGCACTTTTATTAGTTGTAACAGCAAGTTTGGTCACTATACCTTCTTGCGCTAAAAAAATACAGGAGAAGAAACTAATGGCAACCCCCAAAATCGTACAAACGGCAGGACGCACCCAGTTGGGTAATTTCGCACCGGAATTTGCCCACTATAATGATGATGTATTATTTGGAGAAAACTGGAATAATACGGACCTGGACCTTAAAACACGCTCTCTCTTAACGGTTATTTCACTCATGTCACAAGGGATAACGGATTCCTCCCTTAAACATCATCTGCAAAATGCCAAAAACCATGGAGTAACAAAAGCAGAAATCGCCGCCGCCATTACCCATACGGCTTTTTATGCCGGTTGGCCCAAAGCGTGGGCTACTTTTAATTTGGCAAAAGAGGTATGGACGGATAAAGAGCCTGCCTTAACGGAAAAGGATAAATATCAAAAGACGATTATGTTCCCCATAGGCAAGCCAAATGATGCCTTTGCAAAATACTTTGTGGGACAAAGTTATCTGGCGCCGATTTCTACCGAACAAGTTACTTTTTATAACGTAACATTTGAGCCCAAATGCCGTAACAACTGGCATATCCACCACGCTACCAAAGGTGGCGGGCAAATGTTAGTGGCTGTTGGCGGACGTGGCTATTATCAAGAATGGGGTAAAGCGCCCATAGAAATGAAACCGGGTGACGTCGTTCATATCCCTGCAAACGTAAAACATTGGCACGGAGCCGCGCCGGATAGTCGGTTTTCCCACTTGGCGTTTGAGTTAGAGGGTGAGAACACATCTAACGAATGGTTGGAAGCAGTAACGGACGAAGAATACGGCAAATTGAAATAGGGGGCGTATATGGAACAAACATTTATTAAATTAAACGATGGCAATTTGATTCCGCAGTTTGGCACAGGCGTATTCCAAGTGCCGGACGGCAAAGAAACCCTAGATGTAGTTAAAAATGCGCTGAATTTGGGTATTCGTTATATTGATACCGCCCATGCCTACCAAAATGAGCGCAGTGTCGGGGAAGCGGTTAAAGAGAGCGGTATAGCTAGAAAAGAAATTTGGATTACTACCAAACTATGGCCCAGTGAATACGGTGAAGGAGTTACCTCACAGGCCATTGATAAAATGCTCAAACGCTTAGACACAGATTATATTGACTTGCTTCTGTTACACCAACAATTTGGCGATTATTTGGGCGCTTGGAAAGATATGGAAAAGGCCGTAAAAGACGGACGCGTCAAATCCATTGGTCTAAGTAACTTTGAGTCCCACCGTTTGGAAGAAGTATTGGAACAGGCCACTATTTATCCGTCTGTTTTGCAGGTAGAATGCCACCCGTACTATCAACAAAAAGAACTTAAAAAAAGAATCGCTAAGTATGGCACCGTCATAGAAAGTTGGTATCCTATCGGACACGGCGATAAAGGCCTTATCCAAGAGCCGTTATTTACGCGCCTTGCTAAAAAATATCACAAAACCAATGTACAAATCATTTTGCGCTGGCATATACAGGAAGGAAACATTATATTCCCGCGCACGATGAATCCAGTGCATATGCAGGAAAACTTGGATATCTTTGATTTTGAACTGACTGCCGAGGAAATGAACGAGATTCGCGCGTTGGACAACGGCAAGCGCTTCTTTACCATGACATTAGAAGAGCAAGAGCAAAACTTAGGTGCTTGGAAACCGCAAAATTAATTAAAAGGAGAAAATATGAGTAAAAAAGTTTTAATTATATCAGCCTCACCCCGTAAGGGCGGAAATTCTGATTTGTTGTGCGAGCAGTTCTTGCTAGGTGCTCAAGAAGCCGGACACAATGTAGAAAAAATCTGTCTGCAAGAGCATAAAATCAACTATTGTTTAGGTTGCGGCGTGTGTAATAATACGCATACATGCGTGCAGAAAGATGATATGAAAAAACTGCTAGACAAAATGGTAGATGCGGACGTTATTGTATTAGCTACTCCGGTTTATTTCTACACCATGGACGGACAACTTAAAACTTTTATTGACCGTTGCGTGCCCAGATATACGGAAATTTCCGATAAAGATTTCTATTTTATTGTAGCGGCTGCCGATACCAACAAAAACAATTTGGCCCCCGCTATAGAAGGACTGCGCGGATTTACGCGTGATTGTTTGGACGGTACAAACGAAAAAGGCATTATTTACGGTACCGGTGCCTGGCAAGTTGGCGAGATAAAAAAACTGCCCGCCTATAAAAAGGCGTATGAGATGGGCAAAAAATGCTAAAAGGTTATAACATGAATAAAAAACTATTATTATTAGGAATAATTTTACTGGGAGGATTTAGTATGGTAAGTGCTAAAAGTTGGGATAAGGTTTTTGCAAAAAGTGATAAAGTAACGGTCAAAAAAGTGCACTTTAAAAACCGCTATGGGATTAAACTAACGGGCGACTTATATATGCCTAAAGGAGTAGCCAAAGATGCCAAACTCCCCGCCATTGCGGTTAGCGGGCCTTTTGGGGCTGTAAAAGAGCAAAGCAGTGGCTTATACGCCCAAACATTGGCCGAACGTGGTTTTATTACACTGGCATTTGACCCGTCTTATACGGGG
>JBGUOO010000006.1:0-61730 GCA_045129775.1 Elusimicrobiaceae bacterium | reverse complement strand
ACGTGCTTTCATAACTGCCTTCTTATATTGAGGCAATGCAATGGCCGCCAGTATGCCGATAATTAAAACAACCACCAACAATTCAATGAGGGTAAAACCCCGTTTACAACTTGTTTTTTTCATCTTTCTTTCTCCTTTATACATGCCGTTCAAACGCTCTAAAATCTTTTATACAGCGTTTTGATACAAGGGGATATACCCCCTCCTACCCGGCCTGGGAAAAGTGTACCAAAAAAAAAAAACAAGTCAACTAAAAGTTCGGGTCACTTTTCCCCTCTCTGCGGTGCTGACGCACTCGTTCTCCCCCTCCAGGGGGGAGAGAAACAACAGCCCCGAGCCAGGGCCGACAAGCCCGCGCGTTGCGTTTACCTCAAATCTTTTAGTGAGTGACCGCGAGAAGTTCAGTTTGCTATAATGAAATCATGGTACAACTCAATAAACCGCGTATTGGATTTTTTGGCAAAATGAACGTGGGAAAAAGCTCCCTCGTTAACGCCCTCACGGGCCAGCAGGTTTCCGTTGTTTCGGGCGAGCCCGGCACCACCACGGACCCGGTTAAAAAAGTAATTGAACTTGTGGGCATTGGGCCGGTGGAACTTATTGACACCGCGGGCGTGGATGACCCCAGCAAACTGGGTGAGCAACGCGTTGCGCGCACGAATGACGCCCTGGACCAGGTAGATTTAGCCGTGCTTGTTTTTGCCGGGAATTTTGACGAGTATGACCAAACCTTAATGGAAACGTGCAAAGCGCGCAAAGTGCCGTTTTTCTTCGTGCAAAACAAGACCGATTTGCCCACCACCAATGTGGAAATTAAAGGTGCGGACGTTATTGCGTTTACGTGCAAAAAACCCAATGTGGACTTACTGTTGCGTGCCATTAGCGAACACCTGCCTAAAAGCTCGTACGCGCCGGATGTGATTTTAGATGACTACGTGCACGCCGGGGATGAAGTGGTGCTGGTCATTCCTATTGACGGCTCAGCCCCGCAAGGGCGGCTTATTTTGCCGCAAGTGCAAACGATACGCAATTTGCTGGATATCGGCGCCACGGCCGTATGCGTCAAAGATACCGAACTGCGCGAGTATCTGGCCGGGCATACGCCTAAATTGGTGGTGACTGATTCACAAGTGTTTAAGTATGTAAGCTCCGTCGTGCCGGCGCATATCCCGCTGACAAGCTTTAGTATTTTGTTTTCGCGCCTTAAAGGCGATTTTGAAGCCTATTTAAAAGGCACACCCGCCATTGATAAACTTAAAGACGGGGACCATGTGCTGGTGCTGGAATCGTGCACGCATACCGTGAGTAAATGTGATGATATCGGCCGCGTGAAAATACCTAACTGGTTGCAAGCCTACACGGGTAAAAAATTGTTGTTTACCACCGTGAATAATTTGGACCCGCTACCCGAAAATTTAAGCCCGTTTAAACTGGCTATTCAATGCGGCGGGTGCATGGTAACACGCACGCAAATTTTGCGCCGCTTGAACATTTTAAAAGAGGCCGGAGTGCCGGTTAGTAACTACGGGTTGACGATTGCGTGGTGTAACGGCATTTTTGAGCGCGTGACGGAGATTTTTAGAAAAAAAGGGATGTAAAAAAGAGAAATGTGTCATAAAAAAAGCTGGTTAAAATCAGCTTTTTTTATTATACTATAGATACAATCTTATCTGTTTTTGGAACCGTACGAAGAATACGGTGGTGTTTAACAAACCCAGTCAAGGTCCAAAAACAGCCGTTTTAAAGGTGCAAGACGAACAGCCTAATTAACTGTTTGTTTTGCACCCAATGTTTATCGCTTTTTGCGGTAGGCTACGGCTGTTATCTTTAGGACCCCTTGACTGGCTTAAAGGTAGTGAGCCGTTATTTGTTGGTTTCATAAGCAGATGATTGTAATTTAAACGGAAAAGAGGAAACTTATGAAAAACAACAAATGGGGGTTTACCCTTATCGAATTATTAGTCGTGGTGCTCATCATTGGTATTTTGGCCGCAGTTGCCGTGCCGCAATACCAAAAAGCGGTAGAAAAAAGCCGGGCTACGCAAGCCCTCACACTGTTAAAATCTGTCCTTCAAGCACAAAAAGCGTATTACTTAGCGAACGGAACTTATGCTACAAAATTTGCACAACTTGACGTAGACATGAAAGGGTGGACAGGAATAGAAAAATGGGCTAAAAAAAGTTCTGCACTAGATACCGTTTCTAATGGAGAATGGTCTTTACAACTTGTTCATTATGGAGATAATGACTGGTTATATTTAGGACGTATTAGTGGTAAATATGCCGGTGCTGGTTTCAGTGTCACACTCACACGAGAACATGAAATTATGTGCGCTGAACGCAGAAACATAGATGGGAATGATATAAGATTTGAACAAACAGAAGGAGACTATTGTGTCAAGCTCTTTAACGCTACCTACAAAACTATTGCCCCGGATAACGTCGTTCGTAAATATTCTTTACCCTACTGAAACAACCTACGCATACAAACCCCCTCTAATTAAGTATAATGGATGTATAATCTTAGTTAGAGGGTTTTTATGAATAAATTTGATGTGTACCAAAAAGAGCGGGCCAAGCTCGTTGAAAAAAATCTATCCAAATATATTGCTAAAATTAAAAATTCACCGAAAATTTTGACGGATGCGATGAACTACTCGTTGCAAGCGGGCGGCAAGCGCGTGCGGCCCATTTTGCTCATGGCCACCGCCGAAGCATTTGGCAAAAAAGCGGCCGACGTAATGCCCGCCGCGTGCGCTGTGGAAATGCTGCACACCTATTCTTTAATTCACGACGATTTGCCCTGCATGGATAATGACGACCTGCGCCGCGGCAAACCCACCAACCACAAAGTCTTTGGCGAAGATTTGGCTTTGCTGGCGGGCGACGCGCTACTCACGTATGTGTTTGAAGTGTTTGCCCAAAACGGCAAAGTAAAAGCCATCGGGGCCGAAAACACCTTAAACGCTCTTTTAAATTTTGCCAACTGCGCCGGAGCGGCGGGCATGGTAGGCGGTCAAACCGCCGACGTATATGCCGAGGGTATGGGCACGCAAGAAGCCAAAAGTGTGCGTGCGGAAAAACTAAAAAAATCGTCCAAATTATTGGCCGATAAATCACTACGTTACTTTATGCTCCCCCCCACCACCGCCGAAACGACACCCGAAACCATTTTACGCTACATTCACGCCAACAAAACGGGTGCGCTCATCCGCGGCAGTGTGGAAACGGGCGCGCTGTTGGCTGGTGTGAAAGGAGCCGACTTAAGACATATTAAAACGTACGCCAACTGCATTGGGCTCGTATTCCAAATTGTGGACGATATTTTAGACGTTACCGCCACGGCTAAACAGCTTGGCAAGTCCAACAGTGACCAAGCCCACGGCAAACTGACGTTCGTTAGCTTGTTTGGCTTAGAGGGCAGCCGCAAACACGCCCAGCTGTTAATTGCCAATGCGCAAAAAGCGCTAGGTAAACTGAAAACCGCCAAGAAGAAAAACTTGTGGCCGCTGTATGAAATGGCCGAATTTTTTAAGACGAGAACTTACTAAGGAATGCGTATGAAAGTACTGCCCAGTATCCAAACCCCGCACGATTTACGCTTAATTAAAAAAGAACATCTGCCTACGCTGTGTAAAGAACTGCGCGAAGTAATTATCAAAACCGCCAGTAAAAACGGCGGGCATTTGGGATCCAGCCTAGGGGCGGTGGAAATCATTACGGCCCTGCATTATGTTTACAATACGCCCGACGACAAAATTGTGTTTGATACCGGCCACCAGGCCTATGCACACAAGCTACTAACCGGGCGACAAAAAGAATTTTCCACCATTCGCACCAAAGGCGGGCTGAGCGGGTTTCCTAAACGGACCGAAAGCAAATTTGATGCCTTTGGCGCGGGACACGCTTCCACGGCGGTTTCGGCCGCGCTCGGGCTAGCTATCGCGCGCGACCAACAACATAAAAAACACCGCGTCATTGCCGTGGTGGGCGACGGGTGTTTGACGGGCGGAATGGCCTATGAAGCCATGCAAAACGCAGGGCTGTTGCGCACGGATATGCTCGTTATCTTAAACGATAATCAAATGTTTATTTCCCAGCGTGTGGGCGCGCTGGGCACGGCACTTACCAAATTACTGACCACCAAATATGTGCAACTGGCCGAAGAAAAAGCCACTAACTTTTTAAAACGCTTTGACGAACTGGGCAACAACGCCGCCAAATTAGCCAAACGAGCACGCTCTATTTTATTCCCGGGCACGCTATTTGAAGAAATGGGGTTTCGGTACTTTGGCCCCGTGGACGGCAACGATATTAACGCGCTTTTAGAAGTGCTGGAAACATTAAAAACCGTCAAAGGGCCCGTGATGCTTCACGTGGTTACCAAAAAAGGCAAAGGCTATGAGCCCGCCGAAAAAAACCCCACAAAATTCCACGGCGTGGGTATTTTTGACGTGGACACTGGGGACAGTTTGGGTAAATCGGGCGCGGTGACGTTTACTAAAGCGTTTTCCAATGCGCTAGTAAAACTGGCTGAAGAAGACGAAAAAATTTGCGCCATTACCGCCGCCATGCCCGAAGGCACCGGGTTAGACAAATTCCGCGATAAATTCCCCGCGCGCTACTTTGACGTGGGTATTGCCGAAGAACACGCCGCCACGTTTGCCGCCGGGCTTGCGGCCGGCGGGCAAAAACCCGTGGTGGCCTTATACTCCACCTTTGCACAGCGCTGTTATGACCAAATCCTGCACGATATTTGCTTGCAAAAACTGCCTGTAGTGTTTGCGCTGGACCGCGCAGGCCTCGTCGGCGAGGACGGCCCCACGCACCACGGCGTGTTTGACATGAGTTTTTTACGCAGTATCCCTAATTTGACGATTGCCGCACCCGCCGACGAAAACGAAATGGGCCACCTGTTAAAAACGGCCTTTGCCGCAAACGCCCCCTTTGTACTGCGCTATCCGCGCGGGGCGGGCTTTGGCGTAAGCATAGACAAAGATTTAAAAACGTTAGATATCGGCAAAGGTACCTGGCTTACCAAAGGCAAAGACGTGACGATTTTAGCCATTGGAAACCGCGTGCACCCCGCCTTAAAAGCCGCCGAAACCCTGCGGGACAAAGGCGTGGACGCCGGGGTCATCAACATGCGTTTTATTAAACCGCTAGATACCGCGCTTATTGACGAAGCCGTCAAACGCACGGAAAAACTGGTCACGGTGGAAGATAATATGCTGGCCGGGGGTTTTGGCTCGGCCGTGGCCGAATACTTGGCCGACACGCACAAAAACGCGCGTCTGTTGCGCCTGGGCATTGGCGACGAATTTGTGCCACACGGTAAATCCGCTTTGCTTTACGACCAAGTAGGCATTAGCGAGGCCGCCATGGTTAAACACATTTTACAATGGAAAATTAAGTGAGGGAACTTATGAAGAAAACAGCGATAGCAAATAAACACACTTCTTCGTACATTAAAGCCTACGAGGATATTGAGCTTTTAAAGAACGACGACCTGCGCCCCGTACGCATGGAGCTGGAAACCTTAAAGCCGGAAATTTATTTCCGCAAAAAAGGCGTAACAGAAACCATTGTGTGCTTTGGCAGTGCCCGCATTGCCGAAGAGGACGAGGCCAAAGCCAAACTGGCCGACGCGCAAAAAAAGTTAGCTAAAAAACCCAAAGATATTACCTTGCAACACAAAGTAAAAGCCGCGCAGGGGCTCCTTTCGCTTAGCAAATACTACGACGAGGCACGCCTGTTTGCCAAACTGGTGGTGGACAACGCCGGCGACCGCTTTTCCATTGTTACGGGCGGCGGACCCGGCATTATGGAAGCCGCCAACCGCGGCGCGTACGAAAACGGCGGGCGCAGCATTGGGCTCAATATTACCTTGCCGCACGAGCAAGAGCCCAACCCGTATATCACGCAAAACCTGGCTTTTTTGTTCCACTACTTTGCCATCCGCAAATTGCACTTTGTGCTGCGGGCGCGGGCGTTTGTGGTGTTCCCGGGCGGGTTTGGTACGTTTGATGAACTGTTTGAAATTTTAACTCTCATCCAAACGGGCAAAAAGAAAAACATCCCGGTGATTTTGGTGGGCAAAGAGTTTTGGACCACCGTATTTAACGTGGAAGCACTGGCGAAATATGGCGTGATTGCCATGGAAGACAAACACCTCTGCCCCATTGTGGACACCGCCAAAGAGGCGTGGAACATTATAGCCAAATTTTATGACCTGTAAGTAAGTTTGGCGATAAGTTAAAAACGCCCGCTAGTTGCGGGCGTTTTTTTACGTAAGAAAAACCATACAACCCAAGTTTGCGATAATTTCAAACTAAATTGTGCTACAACGCGGCTTGCGCTTGCGCGGCTTACGGGTAGCGCCCTTTATGGGCGCAAGTATGTAACCAAGCGCGTAACAAAGTTGTAGTGCAAATTAGAAAGAAATTATGTAGAATAGATGAGAAGTAAAAATACAATTTGATTCTGTTTTTGGAACCGTATGAAGAATACGGGGGACTTCAAAAAGTTTCCTACCACGCCAAAAACAGCCGATATTAGGCACAACTGAGGACTTAAGCTTTGGTTGTGCCGAGTGTTTCCTGCCCGCAAGGGCAGGAAACTGCGGCTGTTATACAAGGTACCGTGGTAGGAGCCTGTGTATAACAGCCGATTTTGTTGCCCGCCGAAAACAAATCAATAGGAGAAAATAAAATGACACAAAAAAATGCCCGGCGGGGTTTTACGCTTATTGAGTTGTTAGTAGTAGTTTTAATCATTGGCATATTGGCCGCGGTGGCTTTACCGCAATATCAGTTGGCTGTGGACAAATCACGCTATAGCACCTTGATGGAAATAGTAACCGCTGTTAAAAACGCAGAAGAATTATTTTATTTGGAAAACGGCACCTATACAACCTCGTGGTCCCAATTACCACTCAGCTTACCTGCTGATTGCAATACAAACGGAAACTGTAAGAACTTTAGCATCTTGGTTGACGGAAACAGAGTAGTGGCCACGTTATCCACATCGCCACGTAACGCGTTGATCTATTGGTTTGACCACTCCAACCAGGCTTCTTTCGGACGACAATGCCTGGCAGGGGCTTCTGAAGGAGAACGCGCACGACGTGTCTGCAAAAGTTTCGGTCCACGACAGGGTTCCGGGATAAACCAAGATTGCGCAGGCAACTGCACCTCCTATATACTTTAATAAAGAGGCAGAAAGAAACTACTTACGTATAGCTTTCTAAATACGTGTGGAGTTTTTCGGCGCGGGCTTGCTTTACGCCTAGGTCATACAGTTCCTCGGCCTCGTCCGTGCGGCCCAGCGCATATAAGACTTGCGCCAAAGAAAGCTTGGTTAAAATTTGACCGCGTTTCTCATCGGAGTTATCAAACAGCACGCGCGCTTCTTGCAAATCTTTAAGAGCCTCTTGCAGTTTGTTTTTGCGGCGCAGTACGTCCGCACGGCCCCATTTTACAAAGCCTAAATCCACCTTATCGCCAATTTGGCTATAAAGTTTGTCGGCCACGTTGTAGCGGCGCAGGGCTTCGTCGTACTTGCCTTGTTGCCGTAGCCCGTTGGCCATGCCGCAGTTGGTGTAGGCTTTGCCAAACACGTCTTGCGAGTTTTTGAAAATCTTATCAGCCAGTTGATAATTTTTCACGCACGCGTCAATTTTCCCGCAAATGCGGCTAATGCCGGCTAAACCGCAATAACCGTAGGCCTCGTTAATTTTGTCGCCCGTTTTGCGCGCCAATGCCACCGATTTTTTGAACTGGGCAATGCCTTCTTCAAACTGGCCTTGCAGGCGGAAAATCCCCCCCTTGGCCCAGTGAATAAAACTTTGCCCGGCATAGTCTTTAAGTTGCACATAGGCGGCTAAAACGGCATCTAAAAGCTCTAACGCTTCGTCCAGTTTCCCCCATGCGCGCAAGGACATGCCCATTTCCTGCATGGCGCGGACTATGTAATCGTCCATTTCTAACTCTTTGGCCATTTCCAAGGTTTCCAAGGCCAGCTCATAGGCCAGGGCCGCGTGCCCCAGCGTGCGGTAACAGGCCGACATAGCAAGCAAAATGTCCATGCGCTCTTCGGCTACGTCGGCAATGTGCAAGGCCTGGGCGTACGTTTTTAAAGCCGTTTCAAAACTGCCCAGTTGGCGGTGCGATTCGCCCTGCAAAAATAAAACCTGTGCGTCTTTTTTGCGCGCTTTTTTAAGCGCGGCTAACGCTTGTGCGGGCTCGTTCATTTCCAATAATTCAAAAACATGAGTGATATCAAAGGCCATATACAACCTCCTATATTTTTAAAATTTTTTTGATTTCCGCCAAGGTGGCCGGTAAATCATACGGCTTGGGGATAAAATAGTCGGCCCCGGCCTCGGTCGCGCGCTCGCGCGACTGCGGGTCCGTAAGCGTGGACATAATGACGATCGGGATCCGCCAGGTGGCGTTATCCGTCTTTAACAATTTGCACACCTCAAAGCCGCTTAGTTTGGGAAGCATTAAATCCAGCAAAATAAGGTCGGGTTTTTGCTGTTTGGCCAGTGCCACACCCAGTACGCCATTTTGTGCCCAGTAGGCCTCTATGCCCTCTACTTTAAGCGCACCTACTAAGGCGGTACCTAATACTTTGGAATCTTCAATTAAAACGATTTTTTTCATAATTCTTGCGTTTGCTCTTTATATAAAGGGATCGCTTTGGCATATTCGCGCGCGTTTTGCAAAATGCCGTTGACTTCGTCTTCATCTAAGGGCCGCACCACCTTGGCCGGCACCCCCATGACCAGTGACCCCGCCGGGATATTTTTACCCGCCGGAACCACCGCCCCCGCACCGATAATGCAGTTGGGGCCGATTTCGCTTTCCATGACCACGGCGTTCATGCCGATAATCACATTATCGCCCACTTTACTGCCGTGCACCACCGCCCCGTGCCCCACGCTTACACCCGCGCCAATTTGGCACGGTGCATTGTAATTGACGTGCAGAACGGCGTTGTCTTGGATATTGGAGTTTTCCCCCACCGTAATGGCGGCTATATCGCCGCGGAGCACCGCACACGGAAATACGGACACATTCGCGCCCAGGGTTACTTGGCCGACCACAGAGGCCGTTTTATGCACAAAACAGCTGGGGTCTATTTGCGGGGTTAAATGAGCGAGTTTTTCTATCATACGCGCTCCGCCTTGCGTTTGTGTTTGGGTTCATACGCCGGGGAAGACAACTGCAACCCCCAGTAAATAAAAATGCTGACAATGCCCGGAATCACATAATATACCACGCGGTAAATTAAGGTAGCCATTAAGGCGGCGTCCCAATCAATACCCATTTGGCTGAAAACGGCCGTCATGGCAAGCTCCATAGCCCCCAAGCCGCTGGGCAAAATGGGAATTAAAGTGGTTACCATACCCACGGCAAACCCCGCCACCAGCACGCCGGGCGAAATCATCACGCCCACCGCGCGGAACGCAAAATAGAGTACC
This sequence comes from Elusimicrobiaceae bacterium, assembly GCA_045129775.1. Lineage (GTDB taxonomy): Bacteria > Elusimicrobiota > Elusimicrobia > Elusimicrobiales > Elusimicrobiaceae > Avelusimicrobium. The sequence goes on along the minus strand of JBGUOO010000006.1, from coordinate 52,243 downwards.
ATAATGGTAAAAAACCAATCGGCACACACATAGACAATTGCTTTGGTCAGTTTGCGCCGTTTTTTATGGATAAGCTCAATGCCTTCGTCGAGCTGGGCGGCAAAATCGCTATAGCGGTCTTTGGGAATCAGCGCGCGGAACACGTGAAATAAAATTTTGTTAAGTAGCCGGAACGCTTTGCGTAGCCACTTGGAGCGCCACTCGTCATTAAACAGGAAGGCCGTAATCAGCACACATACGATACACATCCCAGCAATTAAGGCAAAATTTTCGGCCAGTTGCCACGTGGTGGCCGACGAGTTAAATAACATTAAAATAGAGCCTTGCAAAATAATCACCGCCAGCACAAAATATAAAAGCACGGTAATCACAATACTGGCTGTTACACACATACCAAACGGAATGTGGCGGCGGTTTAATAGGTGCGCGCGCAAAGCAAACCCGCTGGCCCCCAAGGACGACACTAAATAATTAACCGTGGTGGACACGAGCGCAATGCCCACGGCGGCACTTTTGCTGATGCGCCGGCCCATAATGCGTAGCATTTCGTACAGGCTCATGCCCATGGCCACATAAATCAGCACCGACGATAATAACGATAAAAACAAATACTTGGTTTTGACACCTTGCCAAATTTTGATAAAGCTGTCTTTGGCGTGGTAAATCATCACGGCTAAAATGCCGACAGATAAAAGCATGCCAAGCGCGTAGAGAAGGTATTTAAGCGGTTTTTTCACGCGGATTCTCCAAGAGTAAGTTAAATAAATTATATAATATATTTAAGTTAGCGGAGCATAAAAGCCCCCGCAGAGGTTTTCAACATGAAATCTATTAAAGTAATCGGTGCCAAAGGCCACAATTTAAAAAACATTTCCGTAGAAATCCCCAAAGATAAAATGGTGGTGGTGACGGGCTTGTCGGGCTCGGGCAAGAGCTCGCTGGCGTTTGATACAATTTACGCCGAGGGCCAACGGCGCTATGTGGAAAGCATGTCCGCCTATGCGCGGCAGTTTTTGGAACTGATGGAAAAGCCCGACGTGGAGCACATTGAAGGGCTTTCGCCCGCTATTTCTATTGAACAGCGCAACCCTTCTAAAAACCCTCGCTCTACCGTAGCCACCGTGACCGAAATTTATGACTATTTGCGCTTGCTGTTTGCGCGTGTGGGGCACCGCTTTTGCCCCCAGTGCGGGCGCGAAGTACAAAGCTGGAGTGTGCAAGGCATTGCCCAAGATATTTTAAGCAAATTTAATGAGAAAACCGTTTTGGTGCTGGCCCCCGTCATCCGCGGGCGGCAAGGCACATATGAAGAGCTTTTCAAAAAGTTTAAGAAGGAAGGTTATGTGAAAGCACGCGTAAACGGTACGTTAATCACCTTGGACGAAGTGCCGGTGCTGGACCGCTACAAAAAGCACACCATTGAACTGGTGTGTGACGAAATTTTTGTAGAAGAACTGGACCGCGAACGCTTGGTGGAAAGTTTAGAGGCGGCTTTACGCTATGCCAAGGGCCTGGTGCATATTTTAGAAACCGAAGGCAAAAACCCGCAAGAATTTACCTATAGTGAATCTAACGCCTGCGCGCATTGCGGCATTGGGTTTAGTGAGTTGGAGCCGCGGTTATTCTCGTTTAATTCCCCCTACGGGGCGTGCCCGGAATGTAACGGCCTGGGCGTGAAAATTGAAGTAGATGAGGACCTCGTAGTGCCGGATAAATCGCTTGCCATTAACCAGGGCGCCATTGAAGCATGGGATAACCCCGTTACCACCCGCACGCACCGGTGGAAAAACTCTTGGAGTGGGTATTATTACGATATTTTAAAGCAAGTCTGCCGCCAAAACCATATTTCTATGACGACCCCGTGGAATAAACTGCCCAAGGCGCAGCGCGATTTGCTGTTATACGGCACGGGTGGGGCTACCTATACATCTATTATTTCCGGCGGCGAGCAAGAATTTGAGGGTGTGATTACCAACCTAAAACGCCGCGTGGCCGAGAGCGAGAGCGACTTTGTTAAAGAAGAAGTGACCGAGCGCTTTATGCGCGAAGTTACCTGCCCCGTTTGTGAGGGAAAACGCCTAAAACCCGAGGCTCTGGCCGTTAAAATAAATGGCAAAAACATTTACGAAATTTGCGCCATGCAAGTATCGGCTGCCAAAGAATTTTTTGCGGGATTAAAATTAAGTGACAAAGAAAAAATTATCGCCAAAGACGTGTTAAAGGAAATTAACGCGCGCTTAAATTTCTTAAACAGCGTGGGGCTTTCTTACCTTACGCTGAACCGCAAAAGCCAAACCTTATCAGGCGGCGAGGCACAGCGCATCCACCTTGCCACGCAGATTGGCTCGGGCTTAACGGGTGTGCTGTATGTGCTGGACGAGCCGACTATCGGCCTGCATTCGCGCGATAACGACCGCTTGATTGACACACTTAAAAATTTGCGCGATTTGGACAATACCCTTATTATCGTAGAGCACGATAAAGACACGATTTTAGCATCAGACTATGTGGTAGAGCTGGGCCCCGCCGCCGGCGAGCACGGCGGTCAAATTGTGGCCAGCGAGCCCACCAAAGAGTTCCTCAAAAATAAAACCTCTTTAACGGCCTCGTACCTTAACGGGCGACGTATGATTTTGCCGCGCGCCACCCTGCGCAAAGGTAACGGTAAATTTTTGACGATTAAAGGTGCCCAGCAATTTAACCTCAAAAACATTGACGTCAAAATTCCGCTGGGCAAAATGGTGTGCGTAACCGGCGTGTCGGGCTCGGGTAAGAGTACGCTTATACACAACATCTTATATAAGGAACTGGCGCGCCAGTTTTACGGTGCCAAAGAACAGCCCGGTGTGCACAAAACCATTACGGGCCTAACTAACATTGATAAAGTGATTATTGTGGACCAAAGCCCCATTGGCAAAACGCCGCGCAGTAACCCGGCTACTTATACAGGCGTGTTTTCGCACATACGCGATTTGTTTGCCGCCATGCCCGAAGCCAAGCGCCGCGGGTACAAGCCGGGGCGGTTTTCGTTTAACGTCAAGGGTGGCCGGTGCGAAAAGTGCCAGGGCGACGGCATTTTGAAAATCCAAATGCAATTTCTGCCCGATATTTACGTCAAGTGCGAGGAATGCAACGGCAACCGCTTTAATGAGGACACTTTAGAAGTAAAATTCAAAGGAAAAAACATTGCCGAAGTATTAAATTTAAGCGTAGCCCAAGCACTGGATTTTTTTAGCGCCATTCCCAAAATCAAACGCTATTTACAAACGCTAAATGACGTAGGACTTGGATACATTAAACTGGGCCAAGCGGCTACCACCCTTTCGGGCGGCGAAGCACAACGCGTAAAACTGGCAGACGAACTTTCGCGCAAAGGCACAGGTAATACGCTCTATATTTTAGACGAACCCACCACCGGCCTGCACTTTGCCGATATTGATAAACTGTTGCATGTTCTGCACGGTTTGGCTGACCGCGGAAACACGGTACTTATTATTGAGCACAATTTGGACGTGATTAAAACGGCCGATTGGCTCATTGACCTGGGCCCCGAAGGCGGCGACAAGGGCGGCCAAATCGTCTGCGAAGGCACCCCACGCGACGTAGCCGCGTGCAAAACTTCCTATACCGGAAAATACTTAAAACCCGAACTGGACGCCGTGGACGCTTACCTAAAAGCGCACCCCGGCGAAGCCCACAGCCCCGTTGAAAAACCCAAAAAAACTACTAAGAAAAAATGAGTGAACCGATAAAATTTTCCGACCAAGAACTCCCCACTTCCTCTTTTTCGTGCGGCCCTGGGCAAGGGTTGCCCGGCGTGCGCCAAGCACGCTTGTATGAAACCCTTTTTGAGCGCAGCCACCGCGCACCCGACGTTTCGTTTAACGGCCTTTACAAAGAGTGCACCGAAAATTTACGCAAATTGTTGGAAATCCCAGCGGACTACACCGTTTTGTTCTTCCCCGGCGGCGTGATCCCGGCTATGGACGCTGTGCTGTGGAGCCTAGCCAAAGATAGTGTTTCCGGCGTGGATATCGGCGCGTTTAGCCACTTATGGTGCGCAAGTTTAGCCGGGCGCGTGGAAAATGTTTCCCGTTCGTTTGTGACGGCGGATAAAAATTTTCTGCCGCAAGGTTTACCCAACACCCACACCAGTTTAGTTCTGCTGACCCCGAACGAAACCGCTACCGGCGTTCAATTACCCGACGAGTATTTGCTTCACGTTTGGCAAAACCGCGGGCCCCATACGCTGGTGGCGTGGGATACTACGTCGTGCGCGGGCGGGCGCAAACTGCCCGTGGGCGCGTATGATATTCAAATTTTTGGCTTACAAAAATGCTTAGGGGCCGGCGGCGGCACGTGCTGTATGGTGCTTAGCCCGCGCGCTGTGGAACGTGCCCAACACCCGTTGCGTAATTTGCCGTTCTTTTTAGATTTGCGTAATGCTTTGGCATATACCGACAAATTTCAAACGCTTAATACCCCCTCCACCATCAATATATGGATGGCTAACGAAGCCTGCAAATGGATGCTGGCCCGCGGTGGCATAGCGGCTATGGACAGATTGTGCCGCCAGCACGCCGATTATTTGATAACCTGGGCCCAAAATTCCCCGTATTTTAAACCCTTAATTGCCGACGAAAAATACCGTTCTTACACCACGCTTACCTTGGCGATTACAAACCCGCAAATCACGGGCGAAAAAATTGCCGAAATTTTGCTAAGTACCGGCAAACAAAATTTGGCCGACGGCCTCAAAAAATACCGCACAATTGAGCAAAATTCGCTACGTATTGCGTGTTTCCCGTTTGTGGACAGCGAGGGTGTGGAACAGTATAAAAAATTAACCGCCATGCTTACTAAAATCGCACAGCGGTTAATAGCCGGAAAATAAAGTTTTACATTTCGCGCGGGTCTTTGTCTATGTAGCCAAATTCTTCCAACTTGGCTTTGTTGTTGCGCCAATCGGGCGACACCACCACATTTAACTCCACGCGGTATTTGCGCCCCAAAAACTCTTCAATACGTTTTTGGCTGCGTTCGCGCAGTTGTTTGATACTACTGCCGCCTTTGCCGATGATGATAGGTTTTTGGCTCTCGCGCTCGACGTGGATATTGGCGCGGATGAAATTTTTGTCACCCAAATTTTCAGTAAATTTCTCCACTTCCACATATGTGCTATAGGGGATTTCCTGCTGATATAATAAGAAAATTTGCTCACGGATAAACTCGGCCGCATAAAAGCGTTCCCAACGGTCGGTCCACTGCCCCGCCGGGAAATATGCCGGGCTGACGGGCAAAACGTCCGCTACCGCCTTTTTAAGCGCGTCTATGCCAGTACCTTTGGCGGCAGAAATGTGAAAAACCTGCTTAATGGGCAACTCTTTTTTAGCTTGTTCTTCCAGGGCCGCCAACGCGGCTTTATCTTTGACTAAATCTATTTTGTTTAAGACGAGGAAAATCGGGCAAAACACTTTTTTGAGTTTAGCTACCAGTTTGGCGTTATCCGTGTAATCAGCAGTGGCGTCTAACATAAAAAGCACGACGTCGGCCTCTTCCTGCACGGCGCGGTCCACACAATCGGCCATGGTTTGCTGTAATTTGTATTTAGGCGTTAAAAAACCGGGGGTATCCACAAATACAATTTGGTAGTTTTCCCCCTCACTAATCGCCAAAATGTTTTGGCGCGTGGTTTGGGGTTTGTGCGTAACGGCACTAAGTAGCCCGCCCGCCAGTTGATTGAGTAGCGTGGACTTACCCGCATTGGGCAGCCCGGCCAGTACGGCAAAACCGCTTTTGAAGTGTTTTTCGTCCATATCTTTATTATATAATAAAAGAATGAAACGCGTGCTTTTGTTACTTTTATGCGCTTTACCTGTGGCGGCCGGCCCGCTGGAAGAGGCCGGGCTTGTGGACGTGCAAACCGTGGAAAATTTGCCCGTGTTTGTCAGTTTGCGCTACGCCACGGGAAACAATTTTACGGGTAAAAAAATCTATTCATCGGCCAAGTGTTACTTGCATAAGAACGCGGTGGAAGGACTTAAAAAAGCCGTAGCGCTTGCCGCGCAAGAGAATGAGCCGTTTACGTTTTGTTTGTGGGATTGCTACCGCCCGCAAGACGAGCACCGCAAACTGTGGCAAGCCAAGCCGGACCCTAGTTACGTGGCCATGCCTAAGCGCGGCTCGCGCCATAGCCGTGGGATGGCGGTAGATTTAACGCCGTGCGATTTTAACGGCAACCCCTTAAAAATGCCGACGGACTTTGATAGTTTTACGCAGACCGCGCACATGGATTTTTACGATTTACCCGCCGACGTGCTGGCCCGGCGCGAAACGCTTAAAAAGATTATGACGGCCGCCGGGTTTAGCTATACCCGCACGGAGTGGTGGCATTTTGATAAAACAGGGTGGAAAGACAAGCCGCTACTTAATATCCCTATCCCGTAATAAAAAAGGCTGGTAATACCCAGCCTTTTTTATTATACTATAGATACAATTTGATTCTGTTTTTGGAAGCGTTTTAGAAACGCGGAGCTTTTAGCAATAAGGCATTCTTGCAGTCCAAAAACAGCCGATTATCAGGTACAACACTAACGGAATTGCAAACCCGCGGTGTTGTACCGAATGTTTATCGTTTAGACGGTAAACTACGGCTGTTATATATGGGTTACTGCAAGAAGCTCTAGTATAGTAGCCGTTTTTACATACGTTCTCCAAGACAGACAAATTAAAATAGGAGAACTGTATGGAAAAAACAAACACCCGGCGGGGTTTCACGCTCATTGAGTTGTTAGTAGTCGTCCTCATCATTGGCATTTTGGCCGCGGTGGCCGTGCCCCAATATAAGAAAGCCGTTGAAAAAGCCCATTTTACCGAAGCTGTTACTCAAGTAAAAGCTTTAGGAAATGCTGAAAAAGTATATTTTTTAGCTAATGGGGAATATACACGTGAATGGGAAGATTTAGATCTAGGATTTGAAGGAACTATGAAAGACCCAACACACCCCTATCAATTACATCAACAAAATTGGTTTTTATCTGTAGAAAATGCTACTACAAGAAATTATATTCATGCTGGCCGACGAAAAGATATGCTAGATGGCCGATGGTATGTCATTTATTATTTACCCACAGATACGATATATTGCCGCGCATTGGCAAGTGATACAAAAGCTCAAGATATTTGTAAAACATTCGGGCAACAAACAGCTTGTCCATTCAACACTGAAGAAAACACCTGTTATTTATTACCCTAATAATAACCGCCCCCTCACTTGAGGGGGCGGTATATTTTTGCGTCACTAAAACAACTTTTACATCTTAATACGTCTGGTGACGGTTTCTTTTTTGAAGCACTCTATTTGGTCGCCTTCCTGCACGCCTTTGAATCCTTCAATTAAGATACCACACTCGTAACCTTTTTCCACTTCTTTGACGTCGTCTTTGAAGCGTTTGAGCCCGCCGATTTTGCCGCGGCCCACTTCGGCCCCGGCACGTTTAATGCGTACTTCGTAATTGCGCACCATGGTACCGCTATCTACCAAAGAACCCGAAATCAAGCCGGAGCTTAACTTCATGACTTTCTTAATGGTAGCCGTGCCTACAACGGTTTCCACTACGTCGGGCTCTAACAAGCCTTCCATAGCGGCTTTGATATCTTCCAAGAGTTCAAAGATAATCGTATAGTTGCGGATTTCAATGCCTTCGCGCTCGGCTTCGGCTTGCGCTTTGTGCTCGGTAGAAACGTGGAAACCGATGACTACCGCGTTGCTGGCCTTGGCGAGCAAAATATCACTCTCGTTAATATTACCGGGGGCAGAAAGGACAATATCCAGTTCCACTTCGTCGGACGGGATACGCAAAAGCGCATCTTTAATGGCCTCAATAGAGCCTTGCACGTCGGCCTTTAAAATTAGGCTCAGCTTTTTGACTTTGTTGCCTTCTTCGTCGGCCTTGCCTAGCGCCATTAAGGACATTTGCTTGCGGTGTGCTTGCGAATCTTCTTTCTGCGCCAGTTTGCGTTTTTCGGCGGCGTAGCGGGCTTCTTTTTCGCTCTCCATAATATAGAGCGTATCGCCCACTTGCGGCGGCTCGCCATTGATACCTAAAATTTCGGCGGGCACGCTGGGGCCGATTTTCTGGTAGCGTTGCGAATTTTCGTCAATAAGCGCACGGATGCGGCCGTAGTTGGTGCCCACTAAGAACGGGTCCCCCACTTTCATGGTGCCTTTTTGCACCAATACAGTGGCTACCACGCCGCGTTTGTTATCGCGCTTACTTTCCAAAATGACACCCACGCCCAAGCGGTCCGGGTTGGCTTTTAATTCCATCATTTCCGCCTGAAGCGCAATCATTTCCAAAAGCTTATCAATGTTGAGGTGCTTTTTGGCAGAAATGTCCACAAAAATCGTGGAGCCTTGCCATTCTTCGGGCACCAGGCCGCGTGCGGCTAAATCTTGGCGGACACGGTCCGGGTTAGCACCGGGCAAGTCAATTTTATTGACGGCCACAATAATCGGCGCGCCGGCGGCTTTGGCGTGTTCCATAGCTTCAATGGTCTGTGGCATAATACCGTCGGTAGCGGACACAACCAGTACTACAATATCGGTAGCTTGTGCCCCACGCGCACGCATGGCGGTAAAGGCTTCGTGGCCGGGCGTATCCAAAAACGTCAGCACGCCGCGCGGCGTGGTAACCCGGTACGCACCAATATGCTGGGTAATGGCACCCGCTTCACCGGCTACTACGTTAGATTTGCGGATAGCGTCTAACAGGCTGGTCTTACCGTGGTCCACGTGCCCCATAATGGTAATGACGGGGCTACGCGGTTTCAAACTGGCCGGGTCGTCCTCGGCCTCAATAACGGCCGTGGCCTCTTTCAAATCTTCTTCCACCATTTCGGCTTCAAAACCACACTCGGCAACGACCAGTTCAATCATGTCTTTCTCCAAGCGTTGGTTAATGGTGGCAAAAATGCCCATCATCATAAGTTTTTTGATGAAGTCATTGATTTTGAAATTCATCTTTTCCGCAAGCTCTTTAACCGTCGGCTGGCCGACAATGCGGATCGTTTTGGCAGACGCTTTAGCGGGCTCTTGCTTGGCCGGGGCCGGCGCCGGTTTAGATTGCACCGCCGGTTGCGGTTTAGGTTGTGCTACTTGCGGTTTGGGCGCAGGTTGCACAGGTTGAGGAGCCGGCTGTACTTGTGGTTTAGGTTGTACCGGGGCCGCTTGCACGGGCTTAACCGCCGGAGCGGGCGCAACTTGCGGCTTAGCAGCCTGCACCACCGGTTTTTGCACCGGAGCCGGTTTAGGCTGTGAAACAGGGGCCGGCTTTACTTCATATTGAGCCGAAGTTTCTGCCAATGCCGGGGCCGGTTTTTCGGCCTTACTTTGCACTTTGGGCGCCGCTTTTTTAACTGTTTTTTTAGCCGCCGGTTTTTTGGCCGCGGGTTTAGCCGCGGTTTTTTTGGCAACCGTTTTTTTAGCCGGAGCTTTGGCGGCTGTTTCTTTTTTGGCGGTTGTTTTTTTAACAGCCGTTTTTTTAGCCGCCGGCTTTTTGGCCGCTGTTTTCTTTTTAGGGGTTTCGTCCTCTTTAGTTGTTTTCTTGGTTGTTGTCATGGGCGGCCTCCTCGGTCGGTGTTTGGGCCGCGGCAGGGGCGGCGTGCTCGGCTAAGTATTTTTTAGCGCCTTCAATAATCCGGGTAGCGGTTTTATCGCCAATGCCTTGCACCGTGCAGAGGTGTTCAATTTCCACATTGGCCAATTTTTCCACCGTGGTAAACCCGGCTTTTTGTAACAATTCGGCAATTTTGGGGCCCACCCCTTCCACACTGGCCAGTACGCTTTGGATAGAATCTACCACCACTTTGCCTTCTTGGGCTTTTTGGCTTTCACTCTTTACATCTAAATCCCAGCCCGTTAAGCGCGAAGCCAAGCGGATATTTTGCCAATCTTTACCAATGGCAATGGCCAGTTGGTCGTCGGGCACAATAATCAAGGCTTTTTTGTCCGTTACGCTGGTAATTTGCACAAAGTTGGCTTTGGCCGGCGCAATGGAATTCATCAACAAGGTGCTGACATCGGGCGAATAGGTAATTAAATCAATACGTTCGCCGGACAGTTCATTTTGAATGGCCCGGATGCGGATGCCACGCATCCCCACGCACGTGCCAATGGGGTCAATTTTGCTGTCAATACTGCGTACCAATACTTTAGAGCGGAAACCTGCATCACGTTCCACCCCTTTGATTTCTACAATGCCTTCGTTGATTTCGGGCACTTCTACTTTAAAAAGTTCTTCTAGAAATTTATTATTGGCACGAGATAAAAACACATACGGCCCACGTTGGCCTTTGTCCATTTTAAACGCGGCAGATTTATAACGGCCCAAAATCGGGTCGTCGCCAATGTCGGCAAAGTCGGTCGCGTTCATTACTTTGGTAATCATGGCTTTAATACGCGAGCCAACGCTATAGTGTTCTTTGCGGATTTGTTCACAATACGGGAAAATGGCCTCAATTTTGCCCAAATCTACAATGATATCCCGTTCCGACATACGGCGCACGGAACCCATCACTACTTCGCCTTCGCGCGGTTTATATTCTTTGTAAAAGTTTTCGCGTTCAATGCCGCGTACTTTTTGAATCAACACCTGCTTGGCAATTTGTGCGGCAATGCGGGAAAAATCGGTCACTTGCAACGGGCGGGATAAAATATCGCCTACTTTGATTTTTTTGTTTTCTTTTTTGGCACTTTCTAGGTCAATTTCCATTTCCGGGTTGGTAACTACTTCCACCACGTTGAGTTGCTGGGCCGCATCAATAGAGCCGGTGGCCACGTTGATTTTAGCCGTAATTTGAGCGGTTTTACCTAAATTTTTACGCAAGGCCGACACTAACGAATCTTCAATCGTTTTTAAAATATCGTCCCGTTTAATATTTTTTTCTCTTTCCAAACCTTCCAAGGCGGCTAAGAGTTCTTTCGTATTCATTTCCATGGGCGTAATTCTCCTTATATAGTGTTAAAATTCAAGCACCGGGTCCAAATGGGCTTTTTTGAGGTTGTTGTATTCAAAGCGGAACTGGTTGGTTCCGTCGTCGAGTACAAAGGCGTGGTCATCCGCCGAGGCGATCACCCCGGTAAAACTGCCGCGCCCGTTGAGCGGTACTTTTAAAATAATTTTTACGCGCTGCCCGCTAAAGCGTTTAAAATGCTCGGGTTTCTTTAGCACCCGCTGTACGCCGGGGGACGATACCTCCAGCACGTACGCGCCGTCTATCAAATTTTCCATTTCCAAAATAGAATCAATTTTATCGGTCAGTTCCCCACAATCGTCTAAGGTAATACCGCCTAGTTTATCCACAAAAAACTGTAGAACGGCTTTGCGCCCTTGGTGCTGGATAACCAGGTCCACCAGTTCCACTTGCTGGGCGGCCAAGGCCTTGGCTACGGTGTCTTCAATGAGTTTAGGGTCTTTCATAAATTACTCCTATTATCTAAAGAGCGGCTTGGAAACCAAGCCGCTCTTATCTAAGAACACATATATTTTAGCAAGTTAGCCGGGGTTTGTCAAATAGCAGGCCAAGGCCCGGGCACTTGCCCTAACTTGTTATGTTGAATCTGCTGTTTGAGGTGTTCAAACTCTTTTACAGATATACCACTCAACTGTTCCCATATATCACGGTGCAAATAAATAGGAAGCGGTTGACGGCTCTTTTGAAATTTCCATAAGGAATAAGAATACCCCACATAAGACACTTTATAGTGTTTTTCCAAATCTAAGTCTCCGTATAGATGAGGAATAGCCGCGGCCCCCAACAATACCGCCGGTAAGCCGAGTTTCCGCCACCGTTCAAAAATTGCCTCCGCTTCTTGCTGGGTCGGAATATCATTTACTAAATAACACCTATTTTCCCCGTCATGGAAATTATCTATGATGTTCCGTTTTAAATACATATTTAACAGGACCGAGTTAGGCTGACTGTGCGGGCTTGTTTTAAACTCATCCGGATTTTCCCCCGGCAACATAGTCCACGCTCCAAAAATAGGAGCTTGCATCAACTTGCGGTTTTTCAAAAAACTCACAATTTCTTTACCGGGGAATACCACATAACGGTAATCATTATACATGCCTGTTAAACTCCAGCCAATGGGCACACAAAGTACCAACGCCAGCAGACCTTTGCCCAAATTGCATAATATCCGCGGCTTAGCGGCTAAGGGTGTATGGGCAATACTGATCCAAATGTACCATATAAATAGCAATAATACTACCCCTATATGGTGGCAACTGCCATACTGGGATAAAATACACACCAATAACACATACGGCAACACTAAATATAGCCATTTTTTACGCGGGAAGAAGTAAAATACACTCCCCCACAACGAAATGCCTATTGCGCTGGTAATCAGCAAGTTTTTCCAAGACATAATCTTTGTCATTAAACGCAAAGAATCATTCAAGTCAGTCAGTACGGCTTCGGCAGGCAGACAAAAGAGCAAGTAAATAATGTAACGCACCCAAGAAACCGTTACTTTTCTATATCCATTTAAAAATCCGTCTGTACGCCAGATAGCGGCCAATAATAAAATAGCCCAAGCTAATAAGACAAGCATGCCATAAAAGCGTTTGTCTGTAACTAATTGTTTAAGGTATATTCCCCACGAACGCTGGGCTTTTATTTCCCATAACCAGGCCATGGTAATTCCACCCGCCAGGGCAATACCAAACAAATGGCAGGCACATAAGGCCGCCAGTAACCCGGTAAATAGATAAGGGCGTTTGTCCTTTTGGGGGAAATAAATGGCTAACAATAATATAACAAGTATCATGGCGCTATACGGGCGGAAAATTACACCATATTGCCACAATAAAAAATAATTAAACGGTAATAAACACCGTACCCAACGCGGAAAAGGAGCTTTAAAAAAAAGTAAAAATCCGTTCACTAACAAAAAGCTCATACCGAGGAGCGGAAAAGCCCATTGCCACGGCATACCCAGTTTAGCCGGAATAGCTAAGAATAAATGCCAAAACGGAGGATGCCCTTCCCAATGAGGGATTACAAACACGATATCATGCAAAGAAGCGGTCTTGGCAATTTGCCAGGCTTGGGCCTCATCATACCACGGCTCATGAACACAAAACCCAAAGATAGCCGATGCAATAAATAACGCAAAACACACACATTCCGCTTTGTGTTTTGCTACAAAAGAAGCAAATTTTTCCATAAAAAAAGCCCCGCCGGGAGGCGGGGCGACAAACATAGCTTAGTCAATGGCGGTAGCAGAATCCCATTCACCGGTTCTGATGGAATTGCAGATAGCCGTGTTGCTAGAGCCAGCATCTTGACATTTGCGAGTAATTACACCGTTTTGGTCTAATTTGAAGCTCATCATGTAGTTGCCAGCAGGGCCACCAATACGAGTGGCTTTTACGATAGCGTTGGACGCGTTACCAGCAGTTACCGCAATGGTGAAGTTTTTGGTAACAATGGTGTTCGTACCAGCCGTGGCAGTTTCCAAACCAGGCATCGTAATATCTAACACAGTTAAGTCAGTGGTGTAAGAACCGCTGGCCAACTGGTAGATGCGTTCACCCGTTAAGATGTCACCCATCAGCGTTAACGCTTCAGAGGTGCGGGATTTTTCTACAGCTTTAGTATATTGGGGCAGGGCTACTGCGGCCAAGATACCGATAATGAGTACTACTACGAGTAACTCAATTAACGTGAAACCTTTCTTCATAAGTTTTCTCCTATGTCCTACAAGTTTTAATTTAGAAAGTGGTTAGCTTTCTACATATAGTTTACAATATTTTGAAAAAAATGCAAGTATTTTTTTCAAAATAGGTCTTGACACCTGTTTCCTTTATTTTTACAAAATCATTTCCCCGTGCTAAATTTAGTATAATTAAGATCATTTTATATAAAGGAAAAATAATTATTTATGAGCATATTTCCCACCGTTTGGGTTGATTTTTATAAAAAATATACGGCCGAATGTATCAGTTTTACTTTATTTATTATCTTACTGTTTGTGGGTTGGTGGATACATGAACTTTGGTATGATGAACTGCATGCGTGGCTAGTTGCCAAAGACGCCCCGTGGGGAGAAATTTTATTTTTCTTACCTCACTTTGAAGGGCACCCCCCCTTTTACCATATATTATTAGCCGTGCCGGCCAAACTGGGAATTAGCTGGCAATGGGGTATGCGCTGGGTAAATTTATGCAGTATTGCGGCCGCTTATTTACTGATTTTTAAATCCCCCTTCCCGCGTTGGGTGCGGGTTACGTTGCCTTATTCCTTGTTTTTATTTTACCAATATTGTGTGAGTGCCCGCCCCTACTGTTTTTTTATGTTAGTCCTCTTTTTGCTGGCTTACTACTTCCCGCAAAAAGACGAACGGCCCTATTTGTTTACCTCCTTATTGGGCGTGTTGTGTGCCTGCCATTTATTGGGGATCGTTATTGCCGGCGGAATTGCAATGGCTTGGTTATGGGAGATGAAAGCCCACCGGCCGTGGAAACAATTTTTGCACGCCCTCTTAAAAGACAAACGCTTTCATGCCCTACTATGGCTGTTGGCAGTGGCCTTCGTGTTGTGTGCACTGATATTTCCTACTTTTCAATTCAACGCACTGACGGATTATACGAAAAATTCTTTTCTTCAACGACTCTTTTATTTATGGTTTATGGCCCCAGCCGATACGGTGATTACCAATTTACTCCATGTCGGATATTTAGCTCAATTACAAACCACATTTTGGGAAGCATGCAATGCGCTGGTCATCACAAGCGTTATTTGGATATTACTTTGGAAGGGGCTACGTCGCACATATGGCTTATACCTTGTTTTACCTTATATATTCTCCTCTTTCGTGATGATTTTTTATTGTTACCGCCACCATTTGGGTATTTTATTACTCCTTTTTATATGGTATTGCTGGATTAGTTTGCAAAGTAACCCCCTCCCAGCCAGTTACCATACCCCTAGGTTTAAAAAAA
The DNA here is from genome assembly GCA_045129775.1 of Elusimicrobiaceae bacterium. Lineage (GTDB taxonomy): Bacteria > Elusimicrobiota > Elusimicrobia > Elusimicrobiales > Elusimicrobiaceae > Avelusimicrobium. Next base: position 37,232 of record JBGUOO010000006.1, on the reverse strand, counting down.
TAGTTCGTTTGTTTTTAATACTGGCTCTTTTCATCTCCGTTTCTTGGACAGTGTTTGATTTTATTTGGGATATCAAATATCCCATAACCGCCGGTAAAAAATTTGCCGATTTTATCAAAAAACATGATCTAATCGACAAGTACATACTGGTTAACTGGCGCAGCACAACCGTGGAAACAAAAGATGGCAATAAAAAAATAGAAAATTTTGTTAATTTGGCTTTTAGTCAACCTATCAATTTTGGTATGGAGAAAAATATTTTTGCAAACTTTGACCCTCCTGTTAATACCACCTACTATGTTCCCTTCCACATTGATAAAGCCATGATCCCCTTTTATATGCAACACTGGCGTTTGCGTGGCAAACCTGATGTGTTGGTGGGAGAGGTGCCCCTGCACGAAATTTTCCCTCAAGAGGAATCCCCCATTTGGGACTATGAACTGGTTTACCAAATAGTAGAATACCACCTGTGGAAGTTTGATCCGCCTTCTACCGGTATTGCTAATATTTATGTCCGTAAAGATTTGTTACAAAAGCATCATTTAACCCCCATCAAGGGGCTCCCTACCATGGACTAAAACGCCGAAAACGCTAAAATGGTATAATATAAGAGTATGATTGACCGCATTAAACGCTTAGAAACCTTATTTTTAGAGGAAATTAACACCCTCATTACCAAAATGGCTGCTCAAGGCAGTTTTGGCGGCATTGTAACAATTACCGCCGTGCATGTATCCAAAGATTTAACCACCGCCAAGGTGTATTTTTCCGTCTTTGGCGGGCCCGAAGACCGCAAAAAAACGCAAGAAGCCCTGGCTTTGCTACGCAAAGAAATCGGGGCCCGGTTGCGCGGACGCTTGCACTTAAAACGCATCCCTTCTTTTAGCTTTGAGTACGACGACACGCCCGAAAAAGCCGCCCGCGTAGAATCTATTTTCCAACTTATTGATAAGGAAAAAACCAATGGAAAATAAAAGCGAAAGCCTGCAAGCCGTTTGGCATGCCATTCACGCCGGGAAAAAATTTTTTATTGCCGGGCATTTAAACCCGGATGGCGACTCGCTGGGTTGCACACTGGCCATGACCGCACTTTTAGAGCGCATGGGCAAAAAAGTATATGCTTATTGTGCGCCTGCCATCGGCGCGGACTTGCAATTTTTACCCGGCTTAGCCAAAATTCACGTGGATAAACTGCCCAAAAAAGCAGATTTTGACACTGTCCTTCTATTGGAATGTTCGGACCGTAAACGCGGCGGTGACTTGGATTTTATTTTGCAAAACGCCCGCACCTTAATTAACATAGACCACCACTTGGTAAGTGAAGCTTACGGGCACGTCAATCATATTGATTCACGCGCGTCCAGCACGGCGGAAATTATTTTTCAACTCTTTGAAGAATCCGGCGGTGAGTTTTTACCCACCCCCGAAGAAGCCACTTGTTTATATACCGGCGTAGTAACCGATACGGGCCGTTTTGTCCACTCCAACACCACGGCAGAGGCCTTGCGGGTAGCCTCGGCGCTGGTAGCCTTGGGAGCGAATGTAGGGAAAATTAACCAAGTGATTTACTTTACCAAACCTTATATTGAACTCAAATTGCAAGGCCGCGCGTTGGAAAAAATGCAACTAAAACTGGATAATAAATACAGCGAAATCATTTTAACCCGGCGCGATTTTGAAACCTTCGGGGCCACACCCGCACAAACACAGGGCATTGTCAGCCAGCCTACCATGATTCCCGGTGTGGAAATTTCCGCCCTCATCAAGGAAGAGCCGGATAAAGTTTCGGTCAATTTACGCTCGCGCGGGGCGGCAGATGTTAGCCAAATTGCACAAACTTTCGGCGGGGGCGGCCATGCGCGTGCGGCCGGTTTTAAAGTCACCGGGCAACCGGTGGAACAAGTAGCCGCCAACTTGGCAGATGTGGTAGCCAATGTCCTTAAAAAACTTGCCTAAACCGCAAAAAAGCGGCCTTTTACTGATTGATAAACCGGCGGATTTTTCTTCGCACGATATTATTGCCATTGTACGGCGCATTTTGCGAACCAAAACCATCGGCCACAGCGGCACGTTGGACCCTATGGCCACCGGGCTTCTCATTTTACTCGTCGGGCGCGAGGCTACCAAGTGTCAGCCGGCTTTCTTACAGTTACCTAAAACCTATCAGGCCGTTTTAAAACTGGGCGAAGAAACCGACACGTGGGACCGCTACGGTAACTATGTTTCTTCGGCCCCTGTACCGGCTATCACGCCGGAAGAATTATGTGCGGCCGTGGAAAAATTATCCGGCAATATTTTACAACAAATTCCCCCCTTTAGCGCTAAAAAAATCAAAGGTGAAAAAATGTACGACCTCGCCCGCAAAGGCATAGAACTGGAGCCGCGCTTTAGCCCCGTTACTGTAACGTGGGCAAATGTAAAACAATCCGCGCCCGACGAAATTTCGTTTACACTTACGGGATCGTGCGGTACCTATGTACGGGCCCTGGGGCATATGCTGGCGCGGGAACTGGGCACGGTGGGGCATTTATCCCAACTGCGCCGCATGGGAATTGGCCCGTACCACGTGGAGCACGCTTTTGACGGTAACTTACTCAAAGGCTGCGACACGGATACCTTATACGCACAGGTACAAGCGTTATGAAAAATTTAATTACGATCGGCACGTTTGACGGCATACACCTGGGGCACCAACATTTATTTAACTTGTTGGAAACCCGCGCCGCACTACACCAATTAAAGCCGTTGGTCCTTTATTTCCCATTGCCGCCTAAAACTTTGTTAAGCCCCCAGCCTGAAATGAGCGTGCTAACCTTGCCCCATGAAAAAAAAGCCCTTTTTAAAAAATCTGCTGTCCGGGCCCAGGTATTAGATTTTAGCCAAGTACGCAGTTTATCCCCCCAACAATTTTTTAACCGTTTGTTAAATCATTTTGATTGCGGCGGCCTGCTTATTGGGGCAGACTTTGCGTTTGGCAAAAACCGCACCGGCTCGGCCGTGTTTTTACGCGAAGCGTGTGCAAACAAAAACCTTCCTTTTGAAGTGGCCCCGTTTTATAAAGAAGAAACCGAAAAAATTTCGTCCTCGTTAATCCGCAAAATTTTAGCGCAAGGAGATATCCCCCGGGCTAATACGTTACTGGGCCGCCCCTACGAACTGACGGGCCAAGTGATTACGGGGCACAAACTGGGCCGCAAACTGGGCTACCCCACTGCCAATTTGGACACGGGCATCTATAAAATTTTACCCCTGGGCGTGTTTGCCGTTAAAGTACGTGTAGGCACTAAAATTTACGACGGGTTTTGTAATATTGGTTTCCGCCCGACGGTAAACACGCTAAACACGCTATTGCCGCTGGTGGAAGTACATATTTTTAATTTTAAGCAAAGTATTTATGGCCGCAAAATTACCGTTTGGTTTTATGAAAAGCTACGCAACGAAACAAAATTTGAAGGATTGGACGCCTTAAAAGCGCAGTTGTCCAAGGATAAAACGACTGCGGCCGCTTTGCTTAAACAGATACGCCTTGAGCAATAAGAAAGCCTGCTTTTCATTTGCAAGACCGTGTGACAGCTACGTCGTATATTTTACACAACACGGGAATACCAACTTTTAGGGTAAGATTTGCTATACTAGTTAATATGAATGTTACAGTAGTTGTTCCGGTTTATAACGAAGTGCAAGCCCTTGCGCTCTTTTGGCAAGAAGTCCAGCCCATTATAACGGCTTGCCCAAATGTAAATTTCTCGTGGTTGTTTGTCAATGACGGAAGTACCGACGGCTCGTGGGGTTGGTTAAAAACATTAGCCAGCCAATATACTTGTGTACAAGCAATTTCCCTTTCCCGCAATTTTGGCAAAGAAGCCGCCGTAACCGCCGGGATTACCTATGCCGCTTCCCATGCTGATGCCGTCATTATTATAGACGTAGATTTACAAGACCCGCCTTCACTTATTCCGGCTTTTATCCAAAAATGGCAAGAAGGATTTGATGTGGTGTACGGCGTGCGTACAAATCGGCAAACCGATTCTTGGTTCAAACGGATAACCGCTACCTTATTTTATAAAGGGTATAACCTGCTGTCCGCGCAGACTATTGTGCCACACGCCGGGGATTGCCGCTTGCTCAGCCGCCAAGCCGTGGACGCCCTACTGGCATTGCCGGAAAGAGAGCGTTTTATGAAGGGGCTATTTAATTGGATTGGCTTTAAAAGTGTGGGCATTCCCTTTATCCGGCAGCCCCGTATTACCGGGAAAAGCAAATGGAATTATTGGCAACTGTGGAATTTTGCCTTACAGGGTTTAACAGCCGGAAGTACCGTTTTGTTACGTTTATGGGCCTATATCGGCATTTTGATATCTGTTTGTGCAGTATTATTTGCTGTGTGGATTGCATTTAAAAAAATTATATACGGCAACCCCGTCAGCGGATATACCTCGTTAATGGTAACGATTTTATTTTGTAGCGGCATACAGCTTATTTCCCTGGGGATTTTAGGCGAATATATAAGCCGCATCTTTATTGAATCCAAACACCGCCCGCTTTTCTTAATTGACGAAAAAATTAATTGCTAATTTTACGTATCCAACCCAATAATTTATTTTTTACCCCCTCTTTTTCGGGCCATTGTATGCGTTGGTTTTTTTGTATTTCATATTCCGTAAAACGTTTGGTATAGTCGGACATTTGTGCCTCATCCTCGGGGTTTTGGTTTTCTAAAGCCGGCACTAAGAAGCAGGAATCCCCAAAAGCAGCAAAAATTAAAAAGCGTTGTTTCCATTGTTGCTCAATACGGTCTTTTTTATACAGTTCGCAATTGGGCATCCACATTAATGCATTTTTGGACTGTTTCAACAGTTCTTTGCGCTTATCAACGGGCATGCTATATAATTCATACACCTGTTGTTTCATATGAAAATAATGATTGGGATAAAATGAATACATGGGTTGTAATGATTGGAGCGGAAAACCTTCCAACGCAACCACATACAAATCTTTATCGCCAAAAGCGGTTTGATAAATTTGCATAGCTCCCCGCGCTGCAAAAATCCGATCTTTTTGAAAAGCTCCACAAGCGCGGAAAAACATAACAAAAGAAATCCCGGCAAATATGAAAAAAACTATCAAAATAATTTTGTAGCGCCGGCATACGGGCGTTAACAGTAAAGCCACACACAGATACAAAGATGGCATAAACGGCATAAAATACCGCCAAATCAACCAAAATATTTTACCTGAAACAGCCAATGTAAAAATAATAACAGTTGCCAGAGGAATAAACAACACAAGTATGTCACGGCAATAGGGCCATTTCTTTGCATGAAAAACCCGCCCGTACAAATTATAACAAATGGCCCCTGTAACCAATCCCGCTAATACGTAAAAACCATAAGAAGAAGAAAAGAAAAATTCAATCCATTCCCGTACCAAATTCCATGAAACCAGGTGAGTATTTCCCCACCAATTACCTGTAAAACGGTGCAGGGCTATGTTCTCCAGTAAATTAGGCAATAACCAAGGTGTAAAACAAAGCAGTACCAGTACAGGAATCACTATAAACCAACGCAACCGCTGCTTACAATACCAAGCACAGCTAAACAATACTACCGAAAACACCCCAAAACATAAGGCACCAAAATAATGACTCCAGCACAATAGCAGTCCCAACAAGCCATAAGCCACCCACAAACGCCCTGCTATTACATGGCGGTGATAAACAACCCGGCTCATGCGCAAGTAAAAAAACGTAAACGGAATGGCTAACGCTACCAGCAACGAATAAGCCCGTGCATGCTGGGCATACATAATCAAATAAAAATTACAGCTAAGTAGCACGAGAAAAAGCATGCGGGCCGTGCGGCCCAGATACCGCGGAAAAAATTGCCACCCTTCCCACAAAATAAGCACGCCACACAGGAGGCTAGGCAACCGTAACACCCATTCGGGCCCGTAGGGAACAGCATGATTATACACCCACACTCCTATATTATAGAAGGGTGGATGCACATCCACCACTAAAAAATGCTGCCAAACATAGCTAAGCGGTAATGCGGGATTGGTACTAACAGCCGTAAACAGTTCATCATATTCAAAGGAAACATTTAAAATCACGGCCCGTAATACAAGCCCCATGAGGACACTTGTAATAAATAAAACCGTTATTATTTTTTTCATCATTTTTGGCTAATTTTTCCATAATAATCCCCCGGTTATTCCGGGGGATGACACAAACTATTGCGGAGCTATGACGTAAACGCCGCCCCAACATGCGTAAGAATATGTCCGCACTGGACATTGAGTCGGTTTATAACTTCCCGTTTGCACACAACCAGTCTGATCGGTGTAACATCTTGTGTAGGAAGGTGAGCCGGAATACCAACAGGTTCCCGCATTGGCCGGTGCCGCTCCACCCGGATAAGCCCCTGACGGACATTTAGAGTAACCCGAATAGGACATCCCAGATATAGCCGCTTGGGCTTTGGAACTATCACATCCGTAAGTTCCGTGTCCTATATGCACAACACCACTATACTGAATACAACCCGTCACCTGGCTAGCGCTACTCCATTTTTTACCCGACGATGGTTGCGGTGTGGAATTTACACCACCAGTACCTACATTATTACCACATCCCGTCGTCTTTTCAGAACAGTTCCCCCAACCGCCCGTACTCCAAGTACCCGTACTTGTATTACACGTTACGCTACGGCTTTGGGTTCCGCTGTTTGTACATCCACAGCTTTGGCTGGTAGCAGGTTTAGTACCCGAGCAATCTTTACATGCACCGACAGAACAGCTACCCCAACCGCCTGTGCTCCAAGTTCCTGTGCTTGTGTTACAGGTTACACTACGGCTTTGGGTTCCGCTATTATTACATCCACAGCTTTGGCTGGTAGCAGGTTTTGTATTAGCCGGACAATCTTTACAGGCACCCACAGAACAGCCACCCCAACCGCCTGTGCTCCAAGTTCCTGTGCTTGTGTTACAGGTTACACTGCGGCTTTGGGTTCCGCTATTATTACATCCGCAGCTTTGACTGGTAGCAGGTTTTGTATTAGCCGGACAATCTTTACAGGCACCGGCAGAGCAGGTGCTCCAACCGCCTGTGCTCCAAGTTCCTGTTATTTGATTGCACGTTACACTACGCGTTTGCGTACCGCTATTATTACAGCCACAGCTTTGGCTGGTAGCAGGTTTAGTTCCTGTACAATCTTTACACGCGCCCACTGAACACTGGCTCCATCCACCCGTGCTCCATGTTCCGGTTATGCGGTTACACGACACACTACGGCTTTGCGTCCCACTATTCTCACAACCGCAACTTTGGCTGCTTTCGGGTTTATTGTTAGCCGGACAATCTTTACAGGCGCCGACAGAACAAGCTTCCCATCCGTTCCACGCACACGTAGTTGTATTGTAATTGCGGCTTTGGGTACCACTGTTTTCACAACCACATTGTTGGGTTTCTGTGGAGGGATTGGGGATTGGAACACATGTTGCAGACCAGGCGCTATAGCTCCACCCGCTTTGGGCATTACAACTTGCACTGCGCGTTTGCGTACCGCACCCCATCGGGCATACGCGGCTTACTATATCTTTTGCGGCACAGTTTCCGCTCCACGCGCTGTAACTCCATTTACCTGTATTATCTTCACAACTGGCAGTGCGCGTTTTAATACCGCAGGTACTAGCATCTAAAGCATTACAAAAAAGGGTTTCTGATTCCTTGGTGTTACAACTTCCCAACCATTGGCTATATTTCCATTGTCCGGTAGTATTATCACAACTGGCGGTGCGCGTTTGCATCCCGCACGTATTTGCATTTTGGGACCGGCATGATTGTATTTTCGGACCTACGCTGTTACACATACCCGTCCACGCGCCCGTCTGCCATTCCCCGCTAACAACATCACAAGTATCCGTACGTTTTTGCGTTCCGCAAGAATCGCCGCCATAGGCCTCACTGCATAACCGGGTAAAATAACGCGGAGCTGATTCACACGGCCCTTGCCAGGCGCCCCACTTTTCATCCTTACAGGTTCTAATTTGGGTACTGCATCCGCATTTACGGGTTTGTTGCGTTCCTTCTTCGCACCCATCCGGCGCGGCACAACTATTCTCCGCTACGTAATCGCTTTGTGCTTTTAATTCATTACAACGCGGAATGTTTCTGTTTAGATTTTCACAATTGTCGCAACAAATACGGCCATCTTCATACGAGGGCATCTGCAACACATATCCCTTTGAATTGCGCACCGCAATCATCCCGTTGCGCCGGGTATCATAATCAAAACTTTTTCCCTCGTTCTTTGGCCACGAAGCGATTTTTTGCGGGTTTACCGTGTAGTTTTTATTGAGCGTACACCGTGCTTCTTGCTCTTGACGAACGGCCTGCATGACAGTTTCGGCCTCGGTAATACGGTTTGACTCTACTACCTTATTATATTTGGGTAATACAACCGCAGACAGTACCCCCAAAATCAACACAACCACCAATAACTCTGATAAAGTAAAAGCACTTTTTTTCATCAGGAAGCCTCGCTAGATTAGATTAAATACTATTCTTCACCGCCGTAATAATCACGCACAAAGAGTAAAATGTAGGCAATCCAACTGCCTCCTACAAAAATGGTAAAGCAGTATGAAAACCACCACAGCTTAAGCAAGGGGTTATAATCATGAAAAAGCGAGTCCAAAAACAGGCTCCCCAATATCCATACCAGCCATACCCACACCACGGCGGTTACACCGCGTACGATAAAATCGAGCGTGGCTTTCATAAACCCTTTTTCTTCATACGGTGTTTTAAAATAAATTTTTAATTTTTCCATATTTGTTCCCCTTTAATTAGCCGGCGCGTACGAAGAGGTTCCTACCGGGATTTCTTCCTGCCCGGCCGGTACATACGGCTCATAAGATTGGACCGGTTGCTCAGCCGGCACATATTCTTGTGCGGACGTATCTGTAGCGGGCACATATTCTTGTGCGGACATATCTGTGGCCGGAACATATTCCTGTGCATTTTGCGTAGCCGGTGCATACGATTGCGTAGCGGTTTCGTCGTAGCTATATTCAGCCGCCAGCGGGGCTACTTCCTGCGGGGCAGGCTCGGCCATGTACGGGGTATCATCCATTTCATTACTTACTTGCATGAAACGGCGGCCCGGTTTGCGGGTACGCGCTTTCAGCCCGGCTTTCGTTTCCACGGTAGTGGTTGCCGGTTCCGTTTTTACTATTTCTTCCTGCGGCTCACAGGCCGTTTGTTCAGCCGCCTCCTGTGCCATTTGTTGGCCTTGGTAAACGGCACGGCGTTGGGCCCAAATTTCCTGTTGGCTTACACGCCCATCCGTTAATTTTGGGAATTGGCGCGTTTCTACAAAATTTTGATTAACCGTTACCTCGTCTTGGTTAAAACTTCCCTCGTGCGCGGTAGGGCGTTGGGTAGGTTGTTGGGTAGCGGGGTGACGTGTTGTCACGCCGGAAAACACCAACCCGGGGTTATTGTATATATTCTCATATGCCTCGTTTAAGCAATAATCCACCCGTTGGTTGGTAGTAGCGTGCGGGTGGGCATCCACGCGGGTTTCACAGGTAGATTGTGCCCCCACTGCCATAGACAACAAACACATACAAAAAACAAGAATGGTTCTTTTCATATCTTTATCATAGTACATTTTGAAGATTTTTGCACGGGAATTTCATATAAAAAGAAAAAGGACGAAACGCTCGTCCTTTAAAAATGTCACCGGGTGGGCTCGAACCACCGACCTATTCCTTATGAGAGAATCGCTCTAACCAGCTGAGCTACGGTGACGTAAACTGTATTATTATTATAGCAAAACTTCACACCGTGTGCAAGCAAATTTATCTTGTGCCGTCTTAATTACTCAAACGGGCATAGGCGTTAATATGCTCGGGCAAGTTGGCCTCTTGGGCAGTTTTAAAATCTTGCTCGGCCAGTTTTGTTTTCCCCCACCCCATATACGCGGCCCCGCGCGCATTTAATACATCGGCCGCCGGGCGCAACTCATAGGTGCGGGTATAATCGGCCACCGCCAAATCATAACGGCCCAACATATAATATACCCCGCCCCGCGCAAAATAAGTTTCGGCACGACCGGGGCGCAACTTATCTGCCCAGTTCAGCATAATCAAGGCATCCTCAAAATTCCCCTGCGCAGCCAATACACTGGCATAGGCCGTATATACATCCACCCGGTAGGGGTCTTCTTTCAGTACGCGCTCAAAATCTTGCGCGGCTAAATGATATTGCCCGTTAAAAAAGTACGCCGCCCCGCGGGCTTCATAAATATCCATATTGTTGGGATTAAGCACCACGGCTTTATTATAGGCGTTAATAGCGGCCTCTTTTTTACCGTCTTTCAAATACCCGTTGCCGCGGGATAAATACTCGCTAGATGTTTGTAATCCGGCGCAAGCGCCCAACAAAATACAACTTAAAATTACTAAATTTCTCGTCATAAAATCTCCTTGGTAGTCCTACTTTATTATAGCACATTGGGCCCAAGTGGGCCTAGGTATTTTTTCTAAAAAAATTAGGTCTTTAGGCCCTGTTGTTTTTACCGACAAATTACTATAGTATAAGTGTAAGAACAATTTGAATTTCATCCCAAACCGCTGTAGTCCCAAACCCTGCTACAGCGGTTACCCCTTTTATATGGGGCAAAATGCTATAATAAAGCTATGAATACCCCACGCATCAGTTTATTTATCATTGCCAAGAATGAGGCCCACCGCATTGCCGCGTGCATTGCCAGCGCCAAAGACGTGGTAAATGAAATTGTGGTCATTGATGGCCATTCAACCGATAACACCGCCCAACTCTGCCGGGAATTAGGCGCGCAGGTTTACACACGCGAATTTGACGGATTTGCCAACCAAAAAAATTTTGCTCTTTCCAAAGTAACCGGGCAGTGGGCCCTTAATTTAGATGCGGACGAACGCCTTTCCCCCGCCTTAAAAGAAGAAATTGTGCAAGCCGTGCAAAACCCCAAAATTGCCGGCTACTATTTACCGTTTTGCAATTATTTTTTAGGTAAAAAAATGCGCTTTAGCGGGTTAAATAAAGAAAAACACCTGCGCTTGGTGCGCACCCAAAAAGCCCATTACGTGGGGGGCCTGGTGCACGAAGGGTTAGAAGTAAACGGCCCGCTGGCCACGCTTACAAACCCGGTCAATCATTTCTCGTACGACAACATAGAAGATTATTTCACTAAATTTAATAAATACACTACCCTGGCCGCCAAACAGCTCTACCAAAACGGCCGCCATTTTAGCTTACTGCGCGTATTGTTTACACTGCCGTTTGAGTTTATCAAACGCTACATACTAAAATTGGGGTTTTTAGACGGCATACGCGGATTATTTTGGGCCAGTTTTTCCACATATTATGTGTGTGTAAAATATGCTAAGCTGTGGCAGTTGGAGCAAAATAAATGATGGTTGCATTACTAATCGTACTTCTTGGTGCGGTTTATGTTTTTTGCAAATATCCTCCTTTACGCAAAACCTGGTACTGGCTACCCCGCCGCGGTTTCGTGGCGCTGATGTACCACCATATCGGCACCTTAAACCCGCAAGATGAACAGTTCTCTTTTACAATTACGCCACAAATGTTTGAAAAGCAACTCTTGTTTTTAAAACAAAACGGGTATGAAGTGATCAGCGAGCACGACGTGGTGCATGCCAAAGAATCGGGGCATACGCATTTTGAAAAACCCGTGTTACTCACATTTGACGACGGCTATGAAGACAATTACACCACCCTTTTCCCCCTCTTACAAAAATACCAAGCCCCGGCACTTATTTTTTTGATTACCGATAAAATCGGCACGCCCGGTTACCTAACGTGGGAGCAAATTAAACAAATGCAAGCAAGCGGGCTGGTGGCATTTGGCTCGCACACGTGTTCGCACCGGCGGCTACGCAATTTGGCCAATGATAAAATTGCCCAAGAAATTGCCCAAAGCAAACAAATGTTGGAAGAAAAACTCGGCACGCCTGTAGTTAGTTTTTGCTATCCGTTTGGCGCGGGCGGGTTTGACAAACGCGTGCGCCCACAAGTATTTAAAGCCGGCTATATACTTGATTTTAGCACCAAAAAGGGTATTAACCCCTGGCCATGGCTGGGTAAAAAATCTATTTTGCGTGCCTTCCCGCGCGGCGGGGAAACGCTGTGGGATTACCACTTGCAACTAACCCGCGGGCGTAGTAAATTATGAGTTTTCTACCCGTTTTAGCCTACCAAAAAATCGGCCGCGCGCCCAAAAATTCCCACCTTAAAAACGAGTGGAATTCCCCTCATTCGCTTGAGAAAATGCTCACGTGGCTGTTAAAACATAACTACACATTTATTACGCCGCTTGATTTACAAAAAGAACTGCCGCAAAAACCTGTACTGCTTGCGTTTATCGGCGGGTATCAATCGTTTTATACGGACGTTTTCCCCCTCTTGCAAAAGTACAAAATTTGCGCCACGCTGTTTGTGGCCGTGGAAACTTTAGGCACGTACAACCATTGGCAAAACCCACACAAAGAGCCATGGCAAAATATCATTACCGAAAAGCAACTTAAAGAGGTAAGTAAAAGCAAGTTCGTGCAAATTGGCACGCTGGGCTTAGACGGACATAATTTACTGGCTGACGCCCCTACCGCCGCCCAACAAAATTTACTGGAATCTATTTATCGGTTAGAAACATTGCACAAAATATCGCCGTGTTCGGCGGCGTTTTGGCCCGGAGCCGCGGACCCGCAAAATAACGCATTCGCCATTGGCGGCGGCATTGATTTACCGGTTATCACTTCTCAAAAAGGCGTAAACGCGCTGACGGAAACCAAATTCCTGCGTATTTTACGCCCCGGTTTATGGACCCGGTTTTTATTGTGGAAAAATAAATAAAATTTTAGTTAATCTACCGGTTACCCCAACGGCATTTTAATTTTCAGGATAATCCCAAGCCAGCCATGATGTTTTCTGCCGCGTATTTACACTGAGACCTGTGTCTGCTTTACATACCTTATTTCCAAGAGAACTTAAATCTAAGTCATATGCATAACAGGTGGCCCTATCCGATCGGACAGAATGATGCAATTTTAATTCATAACCCAAAAAGGACTTTCCATTCCTCTTGATTATACATTCCACCGCATTTTGCTCGCCCACGGTATTCTGAACGTGTACCCAACACCAAAAATTAGAATTTGACGGAGGGAATTGTACATCTAATTCGGTTTGCGTGGTAGCATATTGACCATTTGCCAAATAATATACTTCTTCAGCGTTCGCAATCGCTTGAACTAAATGTTTAATAGTAGCATAACGGCTTTTGGCTACTGCTACTTGATACTGCGGCACAGCCACCGCCGCTAAAATACCAATGATTAAAACCACCACTAACAATTCAACAAGGGTAAAACCCCCGTTACAACTTGTTTTAAGCTTGTTAATATTCATTTTATTTTCTCCTGTGAACGATATAACAGGAGTGTACCAAAAAAAAAAAACAAGTCAAGGCCCAGAGCCTGGGCACCCAATACCCGCGAGCCCAGCCGACCTTAAAACCTTGGCACCCACCCGCGAGGGGCACAGTTAAGCCCAGCCCACAACAAGCTTTTTGCCAATTTTAACCTAATAAACTATAATAATTAGGTATGATTATACCTACTATTATTGAAAAAAACGTCGGCTATGATATTTTTTCCCGCCTGTTAAAAGACCGCATTATCTTTGTGGGCGGACGCGAAGGCGAAGTAGATACCGCCAGCGCTAATATGATTATCGCCCAGCTTTTATATTTGGACGCGGACGACCCGAACCGGGAAATTAACCTCTACATTAACTCCCCCGGCGGTATGGTCACAGCGGGCCTGGCCATTTACGACACGATGCAATTTATCAAAGCCCCCATTACCACTATTTGTATGGGCCAAGCCATGAGCTTTGGCGCGGTGTTACTGGCCGCGGGCTCTAAAGGCAAACGCTATGCTTTGCCGCATGCTCGCATTATGATTCACCAACCTCTCATTTGGGGCGGCGGTATTTCCGGCCAGGTGACTGATATTGAAATTGAAGCGCAAGAACTTCACAAAAACAAAGAGCATCTCTTGGACATTTTAGCACACCACACCGGGCAGGATAAAGAAAAAATCCGCCGCGACAGTGAACGCAACTATTACATGTCCGCGCAGGAAGCCAAAGAATATGGGCTGATAGACGCGGTGTTAGAGCTTAAAAAATAACAACGGACGCGATTGTTCATTTCACACACCACCCAAAACAACCTGTTTTGGGTGGTATTTTTGGGCCCAGGCACGTTTTAGGCCTAAAGGCCGTTGAAGCCGCGGGCCGTATTACCTATTATATAAGTATGAAAAAACTATTCCTTTTTATATGCCTTTGTAGTGCCTTACCTCTTTTTGCCTTGAACGAAGCCGCGCCGGAGCATGCCCTTGCCGCGCCAACAGATGAGCCTATTTATAAAATCTATTCTTCCGATATTGAGCTCAATTCCCAGCGGGCTATCCGGCTGGGTTATAAAAATTTTAAATCCCGTATCAATACTCCTAATGCCACCTCCTTAGATATTGAAATTGCCACGTTAATTACTACCGGGTTTGAGCCGCTTTTTAACAAAATAGGCCAACTGCAGGACTTGCCCGAAAAAGAACGCGCCAAACGGGTGGCCCAATACAACCGGGAGCTTGAAAATTTAGCCTTGCAATTAGCGCAATTGTTGTTTAAAAACCAGCGCCGTTATACGGCCCCGGCATTTTTGGATGATCAAGCCGCCTTGCAAGAAACCCTTCGCATCATCCAAGAGGCGATTGAAAACGGTAGCTTTTAGGGCCTAGGACCGTATGGGTCTAAAGGCCCTGGTAGATTTGTAAAAGCTTTTTATACTATTTAGTAGGAGATGACGTATGAATATTAAAAAATATATTACCGCCGTTGTAGCCGTTCTTATAAGTGTGTGCGCTTTTGCGTACCCCGCCCCGCAAGATGAGGACCCGGTTACCCCCCTCTTGCAACAATATACTGCCCAAATAGAAGCGTTGCAAAAAGAATTTGAGCAGAAGCTATTGCCTTCTGTCAAAAATTTGGCTACTTTTGCCTTACAAATACAAACGTCCGAGCAAACGGAATTGTCCTTCCAACAAGAAGCTTTGTTGGAAAAACACATACTCCAACTGGATAAAGCCCTTACCGATATGGTAGCCCCGTCCTTAAAAGACTTGGATGTAGCCGCATTTAACCAGCAATACAAACAAATTACCCAAGCCTATGGGGCCCCTACGCAAGAATTTACGTTGCAAGATATTTCGGAACTGTTCAAAGGAATCTATTTAGTTTCCGCCTTGGGATACTTTGAACAAACTAAAAAGTTAAATAACGATGAATTAGCCGTTTTAGCGGAAATCTTCTTCCCAGAGGAAGAAGAAACGCAAGAAAATTAGGATTTGTAACAGGAGAAAAAAATGAATAAATGGACGCTTACCTTACTATTGGCCTCACTTTGCACATTACCTACCGCCGCACAAGTAAATAACGGTGGTACCACCCACGCACGCCCGGTTTCCAAAACGGCAGTTACACAAGTTAATGCCGGCGGCCAACATAGCGATAATCGCTCGTTAGAAACACAGGTAGAGCGGACCGTTTTACAAGCTACGCAAGCGCGTAGCCAACAGCCTTGCACTTGCAATTGCGCCGCGCACAGTGCAACCATAAGTGAAGCCGATCGCATTAACGCCGAAACGGAACTCCAAATCATCCGCAATTACGACCCGTCGGCCACTTTTGAAACCTATCCTTTTCTGTTAGACCCGGCCTACCGTCACCAACGCAATTGTGCTTGTGCCTGCCACCAAGCGGCCCCGGCGGATATCCCGGCCATTTTTACCGCCGATGACGACGACAGATCCCTTTCCACCCACGAGTTGATTGAAGCGGAAGAAGAACTTTCTTTAATCCGTAGCCGTGTAGATGATAATGCCACTTTTGAACAATATCCTTATTTATTAGACCCTACTTACCGCCGTGCTGACAAAACGCAACAAAACCAAATTCACCGTCAATATAGTCGCACGAATAAAAGTCCGTTTACCTATGAACGTGGGGAAACGTGGGCCAATAAAGTAGGGCTGTAATAAGTAATTAGTAAGTCATAAAGGAGGCTGTTATGAAACTAAACCGTATAGTCATTTATGTAGCCGCGTGTATTTGTTTACCACTTGTTGCCCAAGCGGCCGAGCCCAAACACCCCTTAACACAGGCTGTGGAACGTGCCGTGGCGCAAGCCCAGCTTCAACAAGAAAAGCCTCACTATTATGTGCCGTTGGTGCAACTGAGTGAAGAAGAACCTACCCCCGGTGCCGACGGTGCAGAAGCCGGTATTATGTGGGTAGAAATCGGCGGTGAATACACCGCAGACGGTTACGAGCCGGAATTTTTCTATCTTACTTCCAAACAAGTAGTGGTGGAAACGAACGACGGCCCGTTAGGCCCTTTTTATGAGCCGATTGACCCGGCCACTTTTAATGAAGCCTACCGCCGCTATGCCGCGGACCCGAAATCTAAAAAGGCCACCGTCAACCAAACCCGGCAGTTACTTACCAAGTATTACCGCCAAGTGCAGGCAGAAAAGAACCAAAAAGACAATTCTGCCAAATAAACCTGTTTCAAACCCTATATCCCCCCGCACCCAGCGCGGGGGATATTTTTATATTTCCAAATAAAGTAAAATAAAGAATACCTGAAAGGAGAAAACTATGTTGCAACGTACTGCTGAAGAAAAAGAAAAAATCAAAGAGATTTTAAAACTGACCGAACAAAACAACATCCAAATCATCAAACTATGGTTTGTGGATATTTTAGGCAAACTCAAATCTATTTCCGTTTCCTACCGCGAATTTGAATACGCCATGACCGAAGGCATGGGGCTAGACGGCTCGTCCGTAGAGGGCTTTGCCCGGATTTACGAGTCCGACCTGGTGGCCTTGCCGGACCTGGACACCTTCCAAATGTTCCCGCCCGATTTGACCGGCGCGCCTATCGCCCGCTTTTTCTGCGATATTAAAACGACCAACGGCCAACAATTTGAGGGCGACCCACGCTACATTTTAAAACGCAACCTGGCAGAAATGAAAAAGGCCGGGTTTGACCAGTTTATGGTCGGCCCCGAACTGGAATATTTTTACTTTAAGGACGACAAAACCCCCGAAGGGTTAGACAGCGCCGGCTACTTTGATACCATCCCGCTGGACCGCTCGTACGCGATCCGCCGCCATACCATGCAAATGTTGGAAAAGTTGGGCATCCGCGTGGAATATTCCCACCACGAAGCAGCCCCCTCCCAGCACGAAATTGACTTGCGCTACGACGAAGCTATGAAAATGGCCGACCAGGTAATTACCTACCGCACCGTCGTCAAACAAATTGCCGCCGCACACGGCGTGTATGCTACGTTTATGCCCAAGCCGATTGCCAAAATCAACGGTAGCGGGATGCACGTGCATCAATCGCTCTTCAAAAACGGCTCCAACGCGTTTTTTGACGCCAAGGACCCGCTTTACTTGTCTGAAACCGCCCGCCAATATATTGCGGGTATTTTGGCACACGTCAAAGAGATTTGCTCCGTGACCAACCAGTGGGTCAACTCTTATAAGCGCTTAGTGCCCGGCTACGAGGCCCCGGCCTATATTGCCTGGGGCCGCAAAAACCGCAGTACGCTGGTGCGTATCCCGCAAGTAAAAGCGGGCAAACCCAACGCTACGCGCATTGAGTGCCGCTTCCCGGACCCGGCCTGCAACCCGTATTTGACGTTTGCCGTGATGTTAGGCGCGGGGTTAGACGGTATTAAAAACAAAATGCAAGTGGCCCCGATTACCGAGGAAAACATTTTCCGCATGACCAAAGAACAACGTGCCGCGCACAAAATTGATACGCTCCCGGCGTACTTGTACGAAGCCGTGAACTATACGCGCAACTCCGAGCTTGTCAAAAAGATTTTGGGCGAGCACACGTTTGAAAAGTTTATAGCCAACAAAGACATTGAGTGGGACTGTTATAGGACCCACGTTTCCAGCTATGAATTAGAGCGTTATTTATCCACGCTGTAAGTGATTTGGGTAGTAAAATCCCCGGTTTAAACGCCGGGGATTTTTGTATGATTAGTCATTAAAAAACACCTTGCAGATTTTTTCTCCTAACGTGGAATTATTTCTCACTCTGCATAACCGTTCTTTTGGATAACCTTTTTCTTCTTCTTTACCACAATTTTCTTCACTGCAATTATCAAAAGCCCAACGAATGGAAAAATCCCGGTAGTCATTACAATCGTGCACATTTTGCGTATGCCCCGGACAATAACTTGCCGTAACACCACCATTCGTATTTGTAACCACATGGAAATCTTTCCCACATCCCCAATTTGTATTTTTATTACTATTAGTAGGGGTACATTCAGCCGGCATTTGTATATCTAATGCTTGAATATCCTTAACATATTGTCCGTTACTTAAGTAATACACTTCTTGCGCTCGTTGGATAGCACTGAGCACAGGTAAAATGGCTTTGGTTTTGGACTTAACTACTGCCAGCTTATATTGTGGCACGGCCACCGCCGCCAATATGCCAATGATTAAAACCACCACTAACAATTCAATGAGGGTAAACCCCCGTTTACAACTTGTTTTAGACGTATTACTTTTCATTTTAGTTTCTCCTGTCTGCAATATATTAGGAGTGTACCAAAAAAAAAAAACAAATCAAGGCCCTTTTTATTTTTCAATAAATAAATAACAAAAAAATATCCGTTTTAGACGGTAGCACCACCATAGCTTGTGCTAATAGCACCTCAAATAGCCATACAGAACCAGAACCAGAATCAGAACCAGAAAATATAAATATATTTACTGCGCGGGCCCTGCGGGCGGCCTGACCCGCGCAGGGAGTAAGAGATTTTTTTAGTAAAAATTTTTAAGGGCCCAGAAAAAATAGGCCCTTTTAGGGCTTGACAAATCCGGCAAAATATGCTAGTATTGTTAGCGTAACGGGTAGATGTGCTTATTTTCCCCCCGCCTGCCGAGCCGCCAGCACTTCCCCAAGCACCGGGAAAAATCTTCAGTAGGCTGATTTTTCAAATTCGCTTTTAATTTGCACCGTATGTTGCCCCGTAGCGTACGTCTGCCGGACCGCGCGTAGCGCGGCAAGTACGCAAGGTGGGCAAATCGGTGCAAAGTAAACAGAATTTGGAAAATTGTTGCTTGGGTACAAAGTTGCATTGCGGTGGCTGTTTGAATTTTCGCGGTGTGTTACAAAAATGATATAATATACAAGTACCGGAATCTCCGGTAAACCGCTTTAATTTACACAAGGAGACTTACTATGTCCAAATTAGTCGCTATGGACGGCAACACCGCTGTATCGCACGTCGCCCATGCTACCAATGAAGTAATTGCTATTTACCCGATTACGCCTTCTTCCACGATGGGCGAAATCTGCGACGCCAAAAGTGCTAAAGGCGAAACCAACCTCTGGGGCAACATTCCCTCCGTAAACGAACTGCAATCCGAAGGCGGTGCCTCGGGTGCGGTGCACGGCTCTTTAGTTGCCGGCGCGCTCACGACCACGTTTACCGCTTCGCAAGGTTTACTTTTGATGATTCCGAATATGTACAAAATTGCGGGCGAACTGACACCGACCGTTTTCCACGTGTCTGCCCGCGCGATTGCCACCACCGCGCTTTCTATTTTTGGCGACCATTCCGACGTTATGGCCGTGCGCCAAACCGGGTGGGCTATGTTATGCTCGGACAATCCGCAAGAAGCCATGGATATGGCCTTAATCGCCCAAGCCGCCACCCTGCGTGCGCGCGTGCCGTTTGTGCATTTCTTTGACGGGTTCCGCACCAGCCACGAACTCAACATGGTGGAACCCCTCACCAAAGAACAAATGAAAGAAATGATTTCCGACGACTTAATTGCCGCCCACAAATCCCGCGGCTTGAACCCCGAACACCCCACCGTGCGCGGTACCGCCGCTAACCCGGACGTGTACTTCCAAGCGCGCGAAGCCGTCAACAAATTCTACAACGCCGTGCCCGGCATTGTGAAAGAAGAAATGGCCAAGTTTGCCAAAATCTCTGGCCGCAACTACGACTTATTCCAATACTTTGGTGACGCCGATGCCGAACGCCTCATTGTGATTATGGGCTCCGGCGCCGACGTGGCGCAAAACGCCGTGGAAGCCATGAAAGGCGAAAAAGTGGGCGTACTGAAAATTAAATTATTCCGCCCCTTCTCTATTGAAGATTTTGTGCGCGTCATCCCGGCCAGCGTAAAGAAAATTGCCGTTATGGACCGCACCAAAGAGCCCGGCTCTTTAGGCGAGCCGCTGTTCCAAGACGTGTGCGCGGCCTTCTTAACCAAAGAAGCTAAAGCCAAATTTAAAGAAACTCCGTTCATCGCGGGCGGGCGCTATGGGATCGGCTCCAAAGATTTTACGCCTAGCGACGTAAAAGCTATCTTTGACAACTTAGCCGCCAAAGAACCCAAAAAAGAATTTGTAGTCGGCATTAACGACGATTTAACCGGCCTTTCCTTGCCCAAAGCCACCTTGGAAAGCAAAGCCAATAGCGACATTTTTGCCGCTTTGTTTTACGGTTTAGGCTCGGACGGTACCGTCGGTGCGAACAAAAACACCATGAAGATTATTTCCGCCAACGGTTTCTGTGCGCAAGGGTACTTTGTGTACGACTCCAAAAAGTCCGGCTCCATGACTACCTCGCACATCCGCTTTGGTAAAAACTATATCCGCGCCCCGTACCTCATTCAAAGTGCGGATTTTATTGGCGTGCACATGTTTGACTTCTTGGATAAGTACGATGTGCTGGGCAAAGCCAAAAAAGGTGCCACGGTTTTAATTAACTCGCCGTATAACAAAGACGAAGTGTGGAACCACCTGACGGCCGAAGTACAAAAAATCATCATTGACCGCCAATTAAAAGTGTACGTCATTGACGCGAGCGAAATTGCCTTGAAAACCGGCATGGGCAGCCGCACCAACACCATTATGCAAACGGCGTTCTTCGGTATTGCGGGCGTCATACCGACCGAAAAAGCCATTGAAGACATCAAACACGCCATTGAAAAAACCTATTCCAAAAAAGGCGAAGAAGTAGTGCAGAAAAACTACAAAGCCGTGGATGCCGCGTTAGCGGGCCTGCAAGAAGTAAAATACCCGGCACAAGTTTCTTCTAAACTGCACACCAAAGCCCCCGTTCCGGCCACCGCGCCTGCCTTCGTGCAAGACGTATTGGGCGAAATGATTGCGGGCCGCGGCGACGAGTTGCCCACCAGCAAAATGCCGGAAGGCGGCGTGTTCCCCACCGGCACCACGCAGTATGAAAAACGCAACATTGCCTTGCAAGTTCCTTGCTGGGATAGCGAGGCGTGTATCCAGTGCGGTTTCTGCTCACTCGTGTGCCCGCACGGTGCCATTCGCATTAAAGCGTACGACGAAAGTGAGCTCAAAAACGCTCCTAAAACCTTTAAATCTGCCGACGGCAAGGCCGACCTGGCCGGTAAAAAATTTACCGTGCAAGTAGCGGTGGAAGATTGTACCGGTTGTGGTGCGTGTGTGTTTAACTGCCCCGGCAAAAACAAACAAGATTCCACCAAAAAAGCCATTAACATGGTCCACCAATTAGATGTGCGCGAACAAGAAATTGAAAATTACGATTTCTTCCTGCGCCTCAAACAAGCCCAGGTGCCGACCAAAAAAGAAACGGTTAAAGGCTCCCAAATGCGCAAGCCCTTATTTGAGTTCTCGGGCGCGTGTGCGGGCTGTGGCGAAACGCCTTATGTAAAGCTGTTAACCCAACTGTTTGGCGACCGTTTGGCTGTGGCCAACGCCACCGGGTGCTCGTCCATTTACGGCGGCAACTTGCCTACCACGCCTTATTGCCAACGCGAAGACGGCAAAGGGCCGGCGTGGGCAAACTCGCTCTTTGAAGACAACGCCGAATTTGGTTTAGGTATGCGCTTAGCGTTTGACCAGTTAAACCACGACGCCAAGGCCGCCTTAGAAGCCGCCAAAGCCGACGCTAACTTCAAACCCTATGCGCCGTTAATTGACAACATTTTAAATGCCGACCAAACTACCGACGTTGGCGTGGAAGAACAACGCAAACGCGTGGCACAACTCAAAGAAATTGTGAGCCAAGGTGCCGCCAAAGGTTGCGAAACCTGCAAACGCATTTTGAGCTTGGCCGATTACCTCATCCGCAAATCCGTATGGATTTTGGGCGGTGACGGTTGGGCCTACGATATCGGTTACGGCGGTTTGGACCACGTTTTAGCCTCGGGCAAAAACATTAAAATCTTGGTGCTGGATACCGAAGTATATTCCAACACTGGCGGTCAAATGTCCAAAGCCACCCCGCTGGGCGCCAAAGCCTTATTCGCCGCGGGCGGCAAACAAATGCCCAAGAAAGACCTGGGTATGATTGCCATGACGTACGGCAACATTTACGTGGCGCAAGTAGCCATGGGTGCCAACATGAACCAGACCATCCAAGCCCTGGCCGAAGCTGACGCTTACGACGGCCCGGCGCTGGTGATTGCGTACTCGCACTGTATTGCACACGGGATTGATATGTCCAAAGGTATGGGCGAAGCCAAACGCGCGGTACAAGCCGGGCGCTGGATCCTCTACCGCTTCAACCCGCAAATGCGCTACGAAGGCAAAAACCCGCTGAAAGTGGATTCTTCGTTAGGTGCGCCAACGTTACCGTTAGCCGATTATATGAGCGGCGAAAACCGCTTCAAAGGCTTAATGCGCGACAACCCCACCTTGGCCCAAGAGCTTATTAAACGGGCCGAGAGCGAGTATGCCTGGCGGCGTGATTTGTACAAACAGTTAGCCGCTATCGTGCCGAACGAAAAGGTTGTGAAGTAAGTGCTTGCCGCACGGGCATTCCCGCGCTGAAAAATTACAAAGCCCCTCAAGGTTACTGACCGCGAGGGGTTTTAGTTTAGGTGTATGGATAGATTTATTTCCCTGTGATGTAACTTTAAACCCACCCGCGAGGGTGGGTTTTTGCTTGACCAACAATTTGCCAAAATTGGAATATCCAAGGCCGATTTTCGCTCGCGTACTTGCCGCACGGGCTTTCCCGCGCTGACAAATTACAAAACCCCTCAAGGTCGCCCGTGCGGCGAGCACCCGCGAGGGGTTTTAGTTTGGATAGATAAGTAAATTTATTTCTCTATAAAGTCTTATCTTTCTACTAAATTTTCATTTCCTACAAATTCAATGTATTGCATAACTTAGTTCCATAATCAGTACTGCCTTCACAAATAACTTGATTAGGTTTGGAAGAGTGCGCAAAATATATCCATACTGTCAATATATACTGTTTGTTTTTTTTGTACCAAATTTTAACAGCATGCGCAGATAAGTTACCCACACTCCCTACAATATTATCCAGGTCCCCATCCTTACAGTAATAATAAGTTAGATCTGTCCCTCTCGAACAACTTTCCTCATAGACAACATCTAGATCTGAAACATTGGAAGCGTAAGTACCATTTTGCAAAAAATATACTTCTTGTGCTTTTCGGACATTTGTACCCATTTGTATTAAATTCATTAACCTGGATTTATCAACCGCCTTATTATACTGTGGCACGGCAACGGCCACTAGGACCCCAATAATTAAAACCACCACCAATAATTCAATGAGGGTAAACCCCCGCTTACAACTTATTTTAGACACATTATTTTTCATTTTATTTTCTCCTGTCTGCAATATACTAGGAGTGTACCAAAAAAAAAAAACAAGTCAAGGCCCAGGGCCTGGGCGCCCAATGCCCGCGGGCCCAGCCAACTACAAAACTTCAACACCCACCCGCGAGGGGTTTAGTTTTCTATTGTGAATATGTTAAACTATAAATATGTCAAACCCAATTTACGACGTAGCTATTATCGGGGCCGGGGCCAGCGGGCTACTCTGCGCGCTGGAGTGCGCCCGCGGCGGCAAAAAAACTGTCCTGTTGGAAAAAGACACCCTGCCCGCGCGCAAAATCCTTGTCAGCGGCAACGGGCGCTGTAACCTGACCAACCGCCACGTTTCCCCCGCTTGTTACCATGCGGACCCAAAACTCATTGAAAGTGCCCTTGCGCACTTTTCGTTTGAAGATTGTAAAAACTATTTTGAAAATTTAGGCGTACTATTAACCGAGCAAGAACAAGGCCGCATTTTCCCCGCTACAGGCAAAGCTACCGCCGTGGCCGACGCCCTCAAAGCGGCGCTCAAAGAGGCCGGGGCCGAGCTAATTTGCGGCCAGGAAGTCACGCAAATCAAGCACACCAAAACCGATTTTATTTTATCCACTAAACAGGGCCTTACCGTGCACGCGCGCAAATTAGTGTTGGCGTGCGGCTCATGCGCGTACCCGCAAGTAACGGGCACCAACGCGGGCTATGAATTGGCTAAAATGCTCGGGCACACGGTGATCCCCCCACTGCCGGTGCTCAGCGGGCTGTGCCTCAAAGAAACGGCCCTCACGCGCCTGAGCGGCATTAAGTGCCAAGTAGCTACCACGGCCCACACCACGCCCGCCGCACACGCCGAGGGCGAACTAATTTTTACCAACTATGGTATCAACGGCCCGGCAGCGCTAAATATCAGCCAGGCGGTGGCGCGCGCGTTAAAAAACGGCCCGGTCAAAGTGGAAATCAATTTTTTGCCGCAACTGGAAAATCCGCAAGCTTTTTTGCAAGCGCGTTTGGAAAAATTTGGGCACCGTAAACCCAAAGATTTTTTTGCCGGCCTGCTACATGAGGGCATTATCAACCTGCTCATTGATTTTATGGGCATGCGCAAAAATTTGCCCATGGATGCCCAAAACGCACAGCGCCCCTGTGAAACGTTGCTTGCGTGGCCGGTAACTGTTACCTCCCTGCGCCCGTGGAAAGAAGCCATGGTGGCCGCCGGGGGTGTAAAAACGCGTGAAATAAACTATAATACATTTGAATCGCTCTTGTGCCCCGGCCTGTATCTTACGGGCGAACTGTTAGACGTGGACGGCAAGAGCGGGGGATTTAACTTACATTTTGCCTGGGCGAGCGGTTTTACGGCCGCCCAAGCTATTAAGGAGAAGTAACCATGGCAGATATTATCCGCAAAACCACCAGCACCAATGATCCGCTTAACATTGGGTTTACCCGTACCTACTTTGTGGACGACAAAGAAGTCTATAAAGAAGAACTGGACCAAAATTTGGATATTAAACAACACGCCGGCAAATTGCCCGACGGCACCGTAAAAGAGTTTTTTGAAAACGGGAAATTGTATTTTGAGTGCGAAGTAAAAAACGGCGCGCGCAACGGCGTGTGCCGCATTTACTTTGACAACGGAAAAATCAACATTGAAAAAAATTATAAAAAAGGCGTGCTGGACGGTGCGGTAAAAGTATATCATCCCTCCGGCAAACTCTATAAAGAAATCCACTATACGCTAGACGTGCAAGACGGCAAACAAATTAAATACTACCCCGACGGGAAATTTTTGGAAGTGTCCGAATTTAAAAAAGGCTATTTAAACGGCGAGTCTAAAGTCTATACGCCCGAGGGTAAACTGCGCAGTGAGTGCAAATACAAAAACGATAAAATCATCGGCGATAAAATTATTTATCACCCCAACGGCACCATTGCACTGATTTCCCCCCACAAAGACGGCAAGCCGCACGGCATTACGAAAAAATATGACGAAAACGGCAAGCTCATTGAGGAGTGGTTTTTTGAAGACGGCGTGCTGACACTTAAAAAAGCCCACCAAGATTAAGCGTTTGCGGCGTAATGCAAAAGCGCAAAAATTTACCCCCGGTTTACGCCGGGGGTTTTTATAAATAATATTATGGCAATTGATACCAGTTTCCTACTAGGTATTTGCCACCCATAGATTTACATATTTTATGCGAAAGTGAATCGTTAGTTTGGGCAATACAAAGGCGCTCATTACGCCTACTGGCAGAATGGCTCAAATATTGACGATATACAATAAGCCTGTTAGCATCTCCGCAGTCAGTAGTTTTTTTGTTGAATAGCTTCCCCTCTACACGGTCCTCCGAATCGATATTTGAAGTTAAATCATAACAGATTTGTCCGCATAATATACGGCCACCCCCTATGGTAGTGCACCCATCAAATTCTGAAATATCTAAATTTTCTACATTGTCTACCGGATATTCGCCATTAGCTAAATAATAAAGTTCGGCCGCGTTGGCAATTGCTTTTACCCCACTTTGTAACGTAGCCACCCGGCTTTTCATAACTGCTACTTGGTATTGCGGTAGCGCCACCGCCGCCAAAATACCAATGATTAAAACCACTACTAACAACTCAATGAGGGTAAACCCCCGCTTACAACTTATTTTAAGCTTGTTACTATTCATTTTAAATTCTCCTGCGTACAACATAGGAGTAGTGTAACAAAAAAAAAAACAAGTCAAGCTTTTTTTATTTTTGCAACAAAAAAAACAAAAACGGGCCTATACAAAAATAGGTCCAAAGGCCCTGGCTGGCCCTGTTTTTAAACAATATAATATAGGTGTGTTATATCGGTTTTATTTAATATGGGGGCTCTGTTTATTACTGGCAGTTCCGGCACAAGCTCAATGGTATCGGCGGGTTTCACACATTTTCAAAAAACCCCCAAAGTTCATTTCGGCACCTGTGTTAGAAAGGGCCCTGCTGCAACCCCAAACGTTCCCTTCCCAAAACATAGTTTTTAGAATCAAAGAAACCTCCCTCCTTTTGCACCTTCCGGATGGGTCTGCTTTTGCCATAGAAGAAATTTATGAGGGTAAAAAATATCTCTGGGGGGTAACGGCCAGCCATTACCTCTTTCAAAAGCCGGCTGTAAAATTAGCGCATTCTGCCAAAGTTATCCCTGTTTCTTTTGAAATACAAGGGAGTGGCCGCATGAATGATATCTCTTTATTCCCGTTGCCATCTTCCTTGGCACAAGAAATCTCCCCCTTACATCTAGCCACACAATCCGTTCAGGTAGGAGAAAACTTACATTCCATTGCTTATTGGAACGGAGAAATTCATATAGACCCCATACGTACAGTTAAAGCCATTGAGCCCCATCGAATGGTTACCACGTTAGACATCCCCGCCCAAACAAAGCGTGAAGGCACTTGCGGCAGCCCGGTACTCAACCAAGCAGGCGAAGTGGTAGGTATGCACGCCGGCAATTCTGCGCGCCGCCAAGAAGGATACGTCATCCCGGTTAAACACATTCGTCAAGCGTTGCAAGCTTATCACGAAGGGTCTTTCCAACAACCGTTATTTTTCAGGGGGAAAAATCTGGGGTCTGTGGGTATTAATGAATATATTGTTCTTGCACAAGCATATAGCCAAGGTAAATTGTTGCACTGGGTCAATATTTTACACCGTAAACAACGTATTGATTATGCTCATTTGGAAAAGCTATTCAATTTCTCAAATATAGACCAAGTTGTTTTGGTGGTAGAACGTAACCCGTTATCTATGAAAGACAAAGAGCAACACTATCAACTATTCAATATCACGTACGATATCCGCACCGGGGTTGTTACCCGTACTAAAAAAGGCAATTATGATTTGCCTATCCATTAGCCCTCCCACCTAAAACCTTACACGGCAAGCGTTGCCAATGCTCCAACAGGGCCTTTAAACACCGGGCAAAATGGCGGAAAAATGATTTTGGCAAAGTTGGTCCAGAAAAAACCCACCCTTTCGGGTGGGTTCAAATTACTTTACCGGGGTATTGTTATTTCACAATCACCGTGTATTTCATATCCTCGCGCAAACTATTATGCACCGGGCACCCCTGCGCCAACTTGGCATACTTCTCTTTCTGCTCCGTTGTAAAATGCGCCGGGAAGTGAAACACCAGTTCAAAGCCCGTCATACGCGTGTGCTTATCGTCAAACTGCGGGCGCACTTCCACCACCGTTCCCTCGGCATTGTCGCCGTGTTTGGCGGCCATAAAGCCCACCATGGTCATCATACACGCACCTAAGCTGGCGGCCAGCATTTCGCCGGGGTTAACGTCCTCGCGCGGGTTATTAAAAGCCGTGTGAAGCGGTTTTTTACCGTCTAACACACAGGTAGTTTGCAGGTTTTGTCCAAGGGTTATTTTCATACATACCTCCTAGCCCAGTTGGGCAAGCTTACTAAACAAATCTTTTTGCTCACGCGTTAAATTGCGCGGCACATCTATCGTCAGCGTGACATACAGGCTACCTTTACTGCTAAGCCCTTTGCCGCTGAGTTTGAGCTTTTTGCCGTTATGCGTGCCCGCGGGCACTTTTACTTGAACGGGGCCGTCTAAGGTAGGCACGGAAATAGTACCGCCCAGGGCGGCTGTCCACGGCATAATCACAACGGGCACGTGTAAATCGTCCCCTTCCAAGCGAAACATGGCATGCGGGCGAATTTTAACAATTAAATACAAATCCCCTTGTCCGCGGCGCGTGGGGTTGCCCATACCTTTGAGTTTAATTTTTTTGCCTTCGCTCACGCCGGCCGGCAGTTTGACGGTAACGGTGCGCCCGTTGGGCAGAGTCATTTGCATATTGCCGCCGCGGTGGGCGTCTTCTAAATTCAGGGTAAGTTCGGCCTCTACGTCGCCGGAGGCTTGCCCGGCCGCCGCACTGCGCCCAAAGTTTTGGCCAAAACCACCCATGCCCCCCATACCGCCAAAAATACTTTGGAAGAAATCACTAAAATCGGCACCCGAGAAATTTCCCCCGCCGGAAAACCCGCCAAACCCTTGCCCGGGGTTGCCGTTATAAGTATATTGCTGATACTGCTGATACGGGTTGCCGCCATACCTGCCACCTGAGGATGCGCGCGAGGATGCCCCCCCGCCGCGGGCATAATCTTGGTAGCCTTGCTCGCCAACTTGGTCGTAAATAGTACGTTTTTGTTTGTCGGAAAGGACGGTGTAGGCCTCGTTTAAATCTTTAAATTTTTCGGTCCATTTGGCTTTTTCACTCTCGGGGTGCATATCGGGGTGACACTTGCGCGCCTGCGTTTTAAAAGCCTTTTTGATTTCCGCATCGGATGCGGTTTTCCCTACGCCTAAAATTTTGTAATAATCTTTATAATCTGCCATAAAACTCTCCTGTGTAACCTATTGTATATAATTGAGTAGGCAAAAGCAAAACCGAAAAATTGATTAGTTAAAAAAAAATATTTACAAACAAATTGTGATTTACTATAATAAATGTGTAGTAAGAATTTATTCGCCCTTAGCTCAATGGTGGAGCGACCGGCTGTTAACCGGTAGGTTGAAGGTTCGAGTCCTTCAGGGCGAGCCATTTAAAAGCCCTCAGCGTAAGCTGGGGGCTTTGGTATATAGAGCCCTGAGCAAGCAAACTGCTTTGCTTGCGTAAGGACGAGAAAGCCGGAGCCTTATGCGAGTTTGAACGAAGTGAAAGGCGAGCATGGCGAGGCGGGGCCGCGAGCGCCGCACGTCAGTAAGGCGACTTGTGGCCGAGGACAAAAGGGCGAGCCATTTAAAAGCCCTCAGCGTAAGCTGGGGGCTTTGGTATATAGAGCCCTGAGCAAGCAATCAACTTTAAATTATTTTTTCCTATATTGCTCCAGCAATTTTATCACGTCTTTATTGCCTTGTACGGTGGCGTAATATAAGGGCGTATGGCCGTATGTATCGGCCAAATTTACGTCGGCCCCGCGCTTGAGCATATATTCAAGTAAATTAAGCCGGGCTTTTTCCGTTTCAAAGGGTTGCGTAACCGCCATAGTAAGGGCCGTAGCACCTAATTTACTTTGTGCGTTTAAATCAGCCCCTTTAAAAATAAGTAGTTTAGCGGCTTCGGCCTGGCCGTCGCGCGCGGCCACAAATAGCGGGGTCCACCCCTCGGGCGTGCGGGAATTAAGCGGTAAACCCTGCTCCAACAAAAATAAAATAACATCTTCATTGCCACCGCTGGCCGCGGCGTGTAAGGCATTAAAGGTTTGGTTTACATACTGCCGTTTGTCATCCTCAAACGTAAAACGATACCCCAGCGGGGCGCCGGCTTCCGCGTCATTTTTGACACTGAGCAAATCACCCCAATAAGCATCCGTTACCAGTTCTTCACCGCGCAACATTTGCATCTGTTTATGGTAGCTAAACCCCAACCAACACACCGTCAATAATACTACTAAAACCAAATATTTTTTCATACGGTTTATTGTAGCAAATAAAAAGTATAATAAAGAGATGAAAAATATACTCCTGCGGCTGGACCCGCACAAACAAAGTTGTTTCTTTTTTAAAACTTCCACGCTTACGTGGCTAATTATGTTGGCCTTGGCCGCATGGCTGACTTGGCAATGGAAAAGTGGGTTTGCAGACACCTTGCTTAATAACATTTTTGTCTATGCGCCCAATTACTTGACGCACGAAATGCTGGGGCATAATTTAGTGGGTAACATTTTTTACCGCGCGCTTTACAGCACCGCACCCGAAGTAGGCAAGTGGATTGCTACTTTGGCAGGCAACGGGGTAGAAACGCTCCTCCCGTTAGGGATTCTGTTCTTTTTACTGCGTTTAGAAGGAGGCCGCTGGGCCTTGCCGCCTGTTTTATATTGGCTGGCCAGCACGTTTTACGGGGCGGGTGTGTATGCACAAGATGCGCGCGCATGCTCGCTCCCGCTTACGTCTTCGGACATGATGACCAACTACAAACCCGGCGAAATCTGCGGTGATTGGCACCATATTTTGGAGCCGCTTGGTCTGCTCAGTTACGACCAATGGGTTGCTTACACGTTCTTATTTATAGGTAGTTTTTTGTGTGTACTGGCTTTTTACAGCGCTTGGTATTATTGGACACATACCGAACAATACACCCATCATCACGTAGCCGCCCCTGAGCCGGTGGCGGATGATTGGACCCCGCCTAACATATATACCCCCCGGGCGGAGAACTTCCCAGGGGGCAAACAGGAGTAGCACTTGTAGGGAGTGATATCCGTTTATTTAGCGCGGCCCGCGGGAGTTGGGGCCGTGTGCGTTTTGCCGGGGCCCGTGGGACCCTTGCGGTCCGTGTTGGGCTTTCCCGGGGCGGGCTTGTGGGCCGGACGGCCGGGGCCCGTGGAAACCGGCGTTACCGTAGGAGCCGTGGTGCGGGGTGCGGGGCCCGCGGACACCCGGGGCGCGGTGTTGGCCCGGGGAGCGGTGCTGACCGGGGGCACCGTAACGGACGGACGGACCACGGTGGGGGCCGAAATGCGGCCCGGGTCGAACTGCCCCCCTAGGCCGCGGGGGTGGAGCCGGCCGATAATAGGGCCGCGGCCCATAGGCCACTAGCGGGGCGCTTTCCACAATGACCGTGGTGGTATCTATAGGAAGCAAAGCCTCGGTATAGATATCCCCGGCGGGGGTCAGGGTGGCGGCACAGCCACCCAGCATGCCGGTAGCGGCCACTAAAACGAGCAAGTTACGTTTGTTCATAAGTATTACCTCCATAGAATTCAAACACTTGTTTGAATTTTTTTATTGCATTTCTTCCTAATTTGGCGCAATACTTTGTTGCTCGGATAGTCGCATACCTCGGCGCTACCGCGCCGCTACGCACAGTATACTTTGCCCTTTCTCTCTTAGAACTACGCAAAATTAGTTGAAATACCCCCCTTTTTTATATAATAGATATATGAGTATAAATTGGCGCAACGCCTCAAATAAAACCAAAGACATTATCCAACTTTCGTTTAAAAAGTATTTACTCTTTTTACTCCACCTCACGCCGCACCAAAACGTGGCACAAACGGTGCTTTCTTATACGCTTTTGGGGTGGTTGTTGCTTTCCTTGCCGTTTATGACCGTTGACAAGGTAGGTTTTTTGGACAATTTGTTTACCTCGGCCGCGGCAGTTTCCACCGCGGGCTTGCAAACCGTCAATTTTGCCGATTCTTACACTTTTTTAGGTAAATTAGTGGTATTAGTCCTCGTTCAAATTGGCGGGGTAGGGTACATGACGTTTTCCTCCTTTGTATTCTTAGCATTGGCCAAAAAACACCGCCTGCGCAAAAGCCAGGAAGAGGCCCTCACGGCCGATGTGAAACTGCCTGAAGATTTAAAACTGTCCGACTTTTTGTGGTCGGCCCTCGTGTTTACCGCCATTGCCGAAAGTATCGGTACCGTATTTTTGTTTAACTATTTCCGCCACAATGACTTTACCGTACTAAATGCCGCGTGGTATAGCGTTTTCCACAGTGTTAGCGCGTTTTGTACCGCCGGATATACACTATGGAATAACAATTTTATAGATTTTACCGATAGTAAAACCATTAACACGGTGATTTCCTGTTTGTCCTTAGCGGGGGCAGTCGGTTTTATTGTAGCGGCCGACTTGTTTAACTTCATCCGCCGCAAAACCCAAGAAATCTCGTTTACCACTAAAATTATCACACTGACCACGCTGGTTATTTTGGCGTTTGGCACGTTTACCCTATTTGTTACCACGCCACACTTGAGCTTGGCCGAGGCTTTCTTCCAAACGATGGGGGCCTCTACCACGTCGGGCTTTAACACGGCCGATATTAGCAAGCTTTCTTCGTGCTCGGTACTGATTTTGATTTTAATTATGTCTATTGGCGGTTCCCCCTCCGGCACGGCGGGCGGTGTAAAAACAACTACCTTTGCCAGTGTATTGGCTATTGTCCACAGCCATTTGCGCCTAAACCCGCGTGTGGAATTTTTAGGACACACCGTACCCGTACAACGGCTTTATGCCGCTACTTCTACCGTACTTCTTTACAGTGTGTTTTTATTTACCAGTGTGTTCTTGCTGACGTGGACGGAAGATATCCCCTTTTTAAACTTACTCTTTGAAGCTACTGCGGCACTAAGCACGGCCGGGTTTTCTATGGAAACCACTACCCAGCTCTCTACCGTAGGCAAGCTGATTATCATTGCCACCATGCTCATTGGCCGCATTGGGGTGGTGACGTTTAGCTTGGCGGTAATGTCCTCAGACGCCGACGAAGTGAAACCAAAACCCGCCGCCGAACGCGCCGACGTGGCTGTATAACCTTATGAAATTTTACGTCATCAGCTTAGGCTGCCCCAAAAATTTAACCAACAGCGAGGAATTTTCCGCGCGCTTAATTGCCAAGGGCCACAAAATGGTCTTTGCGCCCGAACAGGCCGACGAAATTATTGTAAATACGTGCGGGTTTATAGCCTCGGCCGTGAAAGAAGCCAAAAACGAAATCCGCTACGCGCTGGAACTTAAACAAAAGGGAATCGTCAAAAAAGTAGCCGTAACCGGGTGCTTGGTAGAGCGTTTTAAAGAGCAAGTAGCCAAAGAATTTCCGCAAATTGACACGGTGTTTTCTATTGCCGCACAAGAAACCGCCGAAACCGCGCTACAGAAAAAAGGCCTTATTTTGGATCCCTTGCCCACGTCCCTCTATTTGCCCGATTATAAAATGAGTTTAACGGCCCCGCACACCGCTTATTTAAAAGTGGCCGACGGCTGCAATAACCGCTGTGCCTATTGCACCATTCCGTTTATCCGCGGGAAATACCGCTCTAAACCCATGGCAGATGTCGTGCGCGAGGCCAAACTGATGATTGAAAACGGCGTGCGCGAAATTTCGTTAATTGCACAAGATACCACGTCGTACGGTATGGATTTGTACGGCAAGCCCAATTTGCTGGGGCTGTTGGAAAAACTCTTGCAATTAAAAGGGCTGGGGCGGCTTCGCATTATGTACGGCTACCCGCACCGCGTCACACGCGACATAGCGCGTTTAATGGCCGGTACCGACCAAATTTTCCACTATATTGATATCCCTTTGCAACACATTGCCGACCCCGTTTTAAAGCGTATGAACCGCCATTGTGATGCCGCGCAAATCCGCCGTACGCTCGATATGCTTAAAACCGAAGTGCCCGATATTTCGTTGCGCACCAACTTTATTGTGGGTTTCCCCGGCGAAACGAAAAAAGATTTTAACGAACTTAAAAAATTCGTGCGCGAGTATGAATTTGACAACATGGGCGTATTTGAGTATTTCCGCGAGAAAGGCACCGCCGCCTATGATATGAAACAAATTCCGGCCGCCGTAAAGCACCAGCGCGCCGCCGAATTGGAATATACGCAAAGCCGCGTGATTGATA
This sequence comes from Elusimicrobiaceae bacterium, assembly GCA_045129775.1. Classification (GTDB taxonomy): domain Bacteria; phylum Elusimicrobiota; class Elusimicrobia; order Elusimicrobiales; family Elusimicrobiaceae; genus Avelusimicrobium. The sequence continues at coordinate 3,021 of JBGUOO010000006.1, read as the reverse complement.
AAATTAACAAGCGGCTCATCGGCACGGTGCTGGAAGCCATTGCCGACGGGGCCGACTTCGGCCGCACCTACAAAGACGCACCGGATATAGACGGACAAGTAACCTTTACGCGCTCTGTAAAGCCCGGCAGTATTTTTAAAGCCCGCGTGGTGGATGCGCAAGGCTACGAGCGCGTGCTAGAGCCTATCCAATTATAATTATGGATTGAGTATCCACCGAATATATCCTCCTTCCGGTGTACGCATATAGGCTCCAGCCCCCAACTCTTCTTTACATACTTTATTACGGTAATCTGTTGGATCCATCGTTGAAATTAGACATCTTCTTTGACTGGGATAAGAAGAAGAATGTTTATAATAAATATAATAACCTATATTCATTTTCTTATCCCAAACAGCAAGATCATCACTAAATAAAGAAACAACTATATCGGAAGAGTTTTTAAATGTAACATCTAGTTGTCTAATATCAGTAGTATAGTTCCCATGGTCCAAATAATAAATTTCCTGCGCATCTGCCAACGCATGCGCTAATTGTTTAATGTTGGCATACCTGCTTTTAGCCATGGCCACCCGATACTGTGGCACTGCCACCGCCGCCAAAATACCAATAATAAGCACAACTACTAACAACTCAATAAGTGTAAATGCCTCTTTTGAGCAAAAACAGTCCTTCTTTGTATTTTCTTTCATCAGGTATATCCCTCCGTTTATATAGGTCTTACCCTCAAAATATACCAAAAAAAAAAAACAAATCAAGGCCTTTAAAAAACTTAACGACAAACAATTAAAACTCCGCACAAAAACTATAAAACGAAATTTTAGTATAATAGAATAAATTACTTGTAAGGAGAAAAATTCACTACCTAAACAATTTAGTTAACTAATTTACAGATTATTGTCGGATGTGTGGGGAGAGCCCACACATGGAAGAAAGGGAACTTTCTTTTATTCGCAGTCCGGGAATATCGCCTGCTTTCTGCCTGCCCCGCAAGGGGTGGGCAGGCGACGATTATCAAGGTCACTGCGAATGCTTTGGTAACGTCGTTTTTTTATGCCTTACCAAGCCAACTATACGAGGAAATAAACTATGAAAAAAGCAGGAACCAAACGGGGGTTTACCCTCATTGAATTATTAGTAGTAGTGTTGATTATCGGCATTTTGGCGGCTATAGCGTTGCCGCAATATCAGGTAGCCGTACGCAAGGCTCGTACTGTGGAAGTTTTCACGTTACTACGAGCGATTGCTAAAGCCGAAGAAGCATATTATTTGGCTAACGGAGAATATACTACTGATATTTCTAAATTAGATATATCTCTTCCCGCCGGAGCTATTAACACAACCGCCGGGGATAAACGACAAAACGGAAAACCTTTTTATGGTTTCTACGAACAATATGTTTTAGGGTCGGCAGATTATCCGCATACAGCTCCTCGATTGTATTACACTTATATTCACACGGACAACGAGGAAGCCGGCACAATGACTTGCTATACTCAAACCTCTCAATCAATAACCCCAAAGGTATGTTTAGCATTGGGTGGGGTAGAATATAAAAATGAAGGTGGATACGTTTACTATACTGTTCCTTTATAAACCTAACTACATAAAAAATCCCGCCCTGGCTTACGCTTGGGCGGGATTTTTCACTTCGGTACTAAATTATTTCTTTTTGGCTACTTTCTTCGCCGGTTTTTTGGCTACTTTTTTAGCAGCTTTTTTGGCCGGTTTTTTTACAGCAGCTTTTTTTACGGCTACTTTTTTGCAGGCTTTTTTAGCGCAGGCTTTTTTGGCACAGGCTTTTTTTGCCGGTTTTTTTACAGCGGCTTTTTTTACAGCTACTTTTTTGGTGGCTTTTTTAGCGGCCACTTTTTTCACGGTTTTTTTCACAGCCATTTTTAATCTCCTAAGACAATTAGTTTTAACCTCATAAAAATAATAGCACAAAAATTTTAAAATTGCAATATTTTTTCCGTCGGAATCAAAATTTTTCTAAAAAATCAAGCCCGCTTTTCCCCGCATTATATCAGCATTTTTTGCATTTTTACCGTCTGAGAAATTATTTTTTACTAATTATTTTTTGTGCTTGACACGTGCGCAAAAAAATTTTTGAAAATTTTAAAATTTTGCTTGACAAATTTTTATTTTTTCCAAAATTTCAAAAATGTTTCCGCTGTTTTTACCTTAGAAGTTTGCGCGCGTTTCAGTTTTGTTTGCGCTGAAAAGGCGCGGCAGAATTGTTCCAACACGGCACTTTTCCCGTGCTTTAGTTCCACTTCAATTTCTTTAAATTTTACTTGCCGGCCTACTATATATAAGGTTACAGCGTCTAGCGCCATTTCTAAGGTTGCCCCGTCGTAATCAAACACACAGATCGTGCGTTTATTGGCTAACGCAAATTTTATTTCAAGCCCCAGGGTATTTATGTTTTGCCAACTTTTTTTCTGCGCCAACACACGTAATGCTTGTGTTAAATTTTTTACGCGCGGCAATGGCAAAGTTTCCTCGCGCCGAATGGCTTTACCATTTTTAATTTCAGTGCGCGTTTTGAAAGTGGCTTCCCATTTACCGTCAGTATTACGCACACGCAAGGCAATTTTTTGCGCCGATAGATCCCCGGTTGCGTGGTCTAAATACGTGTCTTTAATTTTTAATTTTTTAGGTGTAATCTTTAAGCCCAATGATTTCAAAAAATCTTGTGCGCACGTAAAAGCACGCGGGGTATTAGCATCCCATTTACATTCTATTTCCAAGTGTTTCATAACTAAAGTATAATATTTTTAGGAGAAACTTTTATGAAAAAATTAAAACAACCCACCTCTTTAAAATGCTTTGCCTGTGGCAAGCAAAACCCCTTTGGCCTCAAATTAGAATGGTTCAACGATTACGATAACAAACAAGTGGAAGCCCAATTTGAGCTGGATGATAATTACTGCTCTTACCCCGGCACGGTGCACGGGGGCATTATTGCTACAATTTTAGACGAAACTTCCGGCCGCGCCATTTTACTGGGCAATCAGT
>JBGUOO010000005.1:0-12237 GCA_045129775.1 Elusimicrobiaceae bacterium | reverse complement strand
GGTAAAAGTTCATCGCGGCGCTGGCTGGTAATCCAAGCAACGTAACGGCTACAAGTAATAACATTAGTTTTTTCATGTGCACCTCTTTTTATAACACTTACACCCTTATTATAGGTAAATTTGCGCAAAAAGAAATGGGTCTTTCGGCCCATAAAATACGGAAAAAAAGACCCAGGTACTTTAGCGCAGTTTAATCGCTAAATCGTTTAGGTCGGCTATTTCGGTCACCGTGAGTTTGGTTATTTTCTCTTTTTCTTGCCGGGTGACCGGGGCGCAATAGGCCTTTTTGAAACCTAAGCGTTGGGCTTCTTCCAGCCGGCGGTCAATAAGCGGCACTTTGGCGGCTTGGCCCAAGATGCCCACCTCGGCCATAAAGACGTGGTCGTACGGAATAGCGATATCTTTACAAGACGAAATAACCGCCGCGCAGATGGCTAAGTCCAGCGCGGGGTCTTTTAATTTCACTCCCCCCGCCAAACTGACGTAAATGTCTTTGTTATCCAGCGGCAGGCCGATATGCTTTTCCAGTGCGGCAAACAGTACCAAACAGCGGTTTAAATCTACCCCCGTGGCCACGCGGCGCGGGTACGGGTAGTGCGTGGGCGAGACAAGGGCCTGAATTTCGGTTAACAGCGGGCGCGAGCCTTCCAGCGCCAAGGAATAAGCGCGGCCTTTAAGGGCCTTGGCGCGTGAAGACTGACTAAAATATTCGCTGGGGTTATCCACGGACTCCAAGCCGTGGCCCGTCATTTTGAATAGTCCAATTTCTCCCGTGGAGCCAAAGCGGTTTTTGTGCGGGCGCAGTAGGCGCAGTACGTTGTCTTTTTCGGTATCAAAATACAGCACCGTGTCCACCATGTGCTCCAAAATCTTGGGGCCGGCCAATTCGCCGTCTTTGGTAACGTGGCCGAGCACAAACGTAATAATGCCTTTGGGCTTGCACAGGCGCACCAGTTCGCTGGTACATTCGCGCACTTGCGCCACGGTACCGGCCGAGGAGGTAAACTCGGGGTGATAGACGGTTTGGATAGAATCCAAAATCAGCACGTCGGGGTTTACGTTTTCCACGGACTCCACAATTTTTTGGATATCCGTTTCACAATGCAGGAAAATGTTATCGCCTTTTACGCCCAGGCGCTGGGCGCGGCCGGAAATTTGGTTGACGCTTTCCTCGCCGGAAATATAGAGCACTTTTCTATCTTGTGCCAGTTGCGCCGCCACTTGCAACATCAGCGTACTTTTGCCGATCCCCGGCGCCCCGGCCAGGAGTGTGAGTTGCCCTTTTACAAGCCCGCCGCCCAGCAAGCGGTCAAACTCGCTGATATGGGTGCAAATGCGGTCCTCGTGCACGGCTTTACTGTCTGAAAGCTTGATGACCTCGCTGTCAAACTGCGTAAAACTGCGCGTGCGCGCCGCGGGTTTTTTGGTTTCCTGCGCTTTGACTTCTTCCACCAAGCTGTTCCACTCCCCGCAGTCCGGGCATTTACCCGCCCATTTGGGGGCTTCATAACCACATTTTTGGCAGATGAAGACGGTTTTAAACTTCATTATTTCGTCCCGGCCACGGCGGCCAACCCGAAGAACGACGAGATATCCTGGTCGTTAAACGCCACGTTGGCGCGGATAGCGAAGTTGTTGGTTTCCAGTGCGTCGCGCGCCCAAGCACCCACGCTAAAGTATTTGTTGAAGCGGAAGTCCACCCCGTAGCTAATGTTGGGTTTGGTAAAATTGCGCCCGTTAATGGTGCGGTCGCGGCCCCAGTCACTAAATTCGCCGGAGAAGGTAAAACGTTCCAAGAATTCTTTATTGTAGAACGGCCGCAGTTCTACTGCTACGCCGCCCGCCCCGCGGATCATACCCGCCGAGAATTTAACCCAGTGGTTGTAAAGCCCCAGGCGTGCGTCTATTTTATTACGCTCAATATAATCGTGGCTGTCCAGGCGGTCATCTTTATTGCCCAGGTTAGCCATACCCACGTGGTAGAAGGTGTAGCCGCTGGGGGTGTAGATATCAATGCCCAGGTCACTGGAGGCTACTTTCGGTTCGGGCATATAGAAGAAGTCATAATCCCAATATACTTGGAATTTGCTCATCTTGCCGACTACGGTTTTTACTTCGGCCATGGTAGCGCGCAAATCGGACACGGTTTGCTTGACCTCGGTTTTCATTTCGGGGTCTTTGACCAGGCCGCCCAGCACGCCCTCGCCGTTGTCAATGCTGGTAAGCAAATCGGCCAGTTTTTCCGTGGCGGTATCTAAATTGCGTATAGAGTCGGTAATATACGGGCGCATGGCTAAAATCATTTGGTTTAAGTTAGCCGATAATTGGCGCATTTGGGTCATGGTTTGGTTGAGTTCTTCGCCCAGTTGGCCGCGGTTGTTGACGCTGTCCACAAATTCTTTAATACTGCCCATGGTTTGTGCAATCATCACGTCCATAGGCACATCATTGACACCCAGCACATACGCATCCGGCTTAATCAGCGGGGCGCCGGGCAGACCTTGCACTACTTTTAAGTATTTACTACCGATAATGCCCGTCATCACCACGCTAAACTGCGCGCCCTCGCGGATGGAAACCCCGTCGTGGATTTCGGCCACCACTACGACGTCTTCGCCTTCAATTTTAATCTTTTTGACTTTGCCCACTTCCACGCCCGCCAGTTTGACGGGTGCTTTGACAGGCAGGCCGGACACGTCGTTAAACTTAATGTTTAGCTCATACGTGCGCGTGACGGAAAGCCCTCCCAAAAAGTAAAGTGAAAACCCAAATAAAATAAGTCCCAGTACGGTGAATATTCCCAATTTTGTTTCTGCCCTCATATTTTTTCTTCCTATATTTATATTATAACACAGTGTTTTTTATAAACACCGCGTAAAATCTTCAGTACGCTGATTCCCTACCGGGCCCCTCGCGGCCCTCTGTTTTTTTATCTGCTCACACGTTCGGCGCGGGCAAGGTGGGCCCAGGCTCTGGGCTACTCGGCCCGTAACTTCATCTGTATGGGGCCTTTGCTACTGCCCGTTACAAATTGTTTTACATACGGGTTATCCGTTTTGCGAAATTCTTCCGGCGTACCGTGCAGTAAAATGTTGCCTTCGTACAAAAACGCAATATAGTCGGCAATTTTAAAAGCCGAGCGCATATCGTGCGTGATGACCACCGAGGTTACGCCCAATTTGGCTTTTAAGTCTATAATCAAATCGCTGATAATGTCGGACATAATAGGGTCCAGCCCGGTGGTGGGCTCGTCGTACAAAATGACTTCGGGCTCCACGGCCAGCACGCGCGCTAAAGACACACGCTTTTTCATCCCGCCTGATAGCTCGCTGGGGTTTAATTGGGCTACGTCTTCTTTAAGCCCCACCAAGGCCAACTTTTCTTTAATAATGCGCGGGTAGTCACTTTCCGGCACTGTGGTCAGGTATTTCAGGCCAAAAGTTACATTTTCGCCCACGGTCATGGAGTCAAACAGTGCCCCCTCCTGGAACAAATACCCAAACCGCCGGCGCACGGCGGCCAGGCGCACTTCGCTTTTAATTTTGGTAATGTCGTACCCGTCCACTAAAATCTTTCCGCCCGACGTGGTAAGCAACCCGATTAAGCATTTAATCAGCGTACTTTTGCCCGAGCCCGAGCCCCCCAAAATGCACGTGGTTTTGCCTTTGGGAATTTTTAGGCTCACGTCTTTAAGCACGTGTTTTTCGCCGAACGATTTTTTTAAGTGTACGATTTCAATCATTTTTAAATCCCAAACGCCGTTAAAATGGCGGTTAAAAAGTAATCTAATACTAATATAAGCACAATCGTGGTAACCACGGCCCCGGTGGTAGATTTACCTACCCCCTCCGCGCCGCCGCGTGTGCTGATGCCTTTATAGCAACATACGGTGCCAATCATCAAAGCAAAGAAAAACGTCTTAATAAACCCGTGCATAAAGTCCCTCACGCCCATGTACGAGGTAATATCGGTTAAATACACTTCGCCGGGTACGCCCAGGGCATAAACGGCTACCATATACCCGCCCACAATCCCAAACAAGTTGGAAAACAGCGTTAAAATGGGCAGTGTAAACAAAAAGCCCACCATGCGCGGGATGACTAAATAGCGTATGGGGTTGGTGCCTAAGGTATAAAGGGCGTCAATCTGCTCCGTTACGGCCATGGTGCCGATTTGCGCCGTTACCGCCGCCCCCGCCCGGCCCGAAACGACTACGCTAGTGAGCACGGGGCCCAGTTCGCGGATTAACGAAAACGTTACAATGGTGCCTACAAAAATCGGGTCGCCAAAGATGTTGCCAATGGTGTTGCCGGCTTGCAACGCAAGTACCATGCCGGTAAATAAACTCGTCAGCGCGGTTACGCCAAACGAGTCCACGCCAATCGTTACGCTCTGATCCACAGCTTGCCGCCACTCAAAGCGGCTGCGGGTCAGCCAAAACAAGCACGAGTGGAGCATCTGCGTGGCGCCGCCCAACTCACTTAATAGATACGTCATGTATTTACCAATGGCTGTAAACATATTATTTATAAATCCTCGGTACGCGCGCGTTTAACTGCGTGCAAATTTCGTAATCAATCGTACCGGCCAGGTCGGCCAATTCTTTAAGCGTAATTTCTTCACTGCCTTGCCGGCCGACAATGACTACCTCGTCGCCCACTTGTACGCCGGGCACGCGCGTAACGTCCACCATGCACATGTCCATGGTAATATTGCCCAGTATGCGGCAGCGTTGGCCTTTTATCAGCACGTCGGCCTTGTTGGACAGGGCGCGCATATATCCGTCGCCATACCCTAGGGGCAAGGTGGCCACTTTCATCGGCTCTTTGGCACGGAAAGAGCGGTTATAACTGACGCTGGCCCCGGCGGGCACGTCTTTTACATACACCACGCGGGTTTTCCACGATAAAATGGGTTCGTACCCCGGCTCTAAACCGTAAAGGCTGTGCCCCGGGCGTACCAGGGTAAAATGGGCATCCGGCCGTGCCACCAGGGCGGCAGATGCCGCAATATGCACGTGGGGAACGGGGATGTTTTTGAGTTGTAAATTGGTGAGGGTGTCGCGCAGATAGCCGATTTGCTCTTGCGTGTACGCCGGGTCCGCTTCCACCGAGGACAAGTGTGAGTACAGTCCGTCCAGCACGGCGTGCGGGTTTTGATGCAAAAATTCCAATACTTTCATCACTTCCCCGCGCCGTACCCCAATGCGGCCCATGCCCGTGTCCTGCTTGACGTGGCAGATGATTGGTTGGCCCAGTTTTTGCGCCATTTCACACGCGGCCTGGGCGGCCGATAAACTGGCAATGGTTACGGCTAACTTATGTTGGATGGCGTATTCAAACACCTCAAACGGATAGATACTGCCTAGCACCAGCGTGGGGGTTTGCAGGCCGGCTTGGCGGAGGGACATGCCTTCTTCCACCGAGGCTACGCCAAACCACTGCGCCAGTTTATTTTCTTCAATAAATTTGCCTAACGTCTGCGCGCCGTGGCCGTATGCGTTGGCTTTTAAAATGGCCAACAACTCCACCTGCGGACCGATTTGCGTGCGCACTTTACGCAAGTTGCGCATCAGTTTGGTCAGGTCCACTTCGGCTACGGTGGGGCGTAAAATAGGGGTCATTTTACTCGGGAATCTCCGTTTCCATTTCGGTTGCGTTGGCGGGTGCTTCCTCGCTTTGTTCGGGGGCGGGGTTGGTGAATAGGGCAAACTCGCCAAAGAAGGCCAGGTCAATATCGCCCACGGGGCCGTTGCGCTGTTTGGCAATAATGAGGGTGGCTTTACGTTTTAAAGTTTCGTCGTCGCGCTTGTAGTACGCCTCGCGGTGGATGAGGGCTACCACGTCGGCATCTTGTTCAATAGAGCCCGATTCGCGCAGGTCGGAAAGCATGGGTTTGTTGTCCGTGCGGGTTTTGTCCTCATTTTTGCGGCTTAACTGCGAGAGCGCCAGCACCGGCACATTTAACGTGCGGGCCAAATCTTTGAGCAGGCGCGAAATTTCACTCACTTCTTGCTGTCTGCTTTCGGTGCGCCGTTCCCCGCCGCGGATGAGCTGTAAGTAGTCAATCACAATGAGCCCCAATTCTTTGCCTTGCTTTTTAAGTTCGCTGGCTAAGCGGCGCGCGCGCATGCGCAGTTCGGTAATGGAAATGCCCGACGTGTCGTCAATATACAAGGGCGCATTAGCGAGGCGGCCCATTTCGCGCGTTAAATCTTTCCATTTGCTTTTTTCAAAGTAGCCGCTGCGCAGTTTGTGGATTTCGGCCATGGCGGCGGCGCCGATCATACGTTCGTAAATAATATGCCGCCCCATTTCAAGGGAAAAGAAAGCCACCGGAATATTGCACTCCACACACGCGTGGTGGGCAATGTTTAAGGCCAGCGCGGTTTTACCCTGGCTGGGGCGCGCGCCTAAAATAATCAGGTCGCTCTTGCGAAGGCCGCCCGTTTTGTGGTCAAATTCGCTAAGCCCCGTCGGCACGCCTTGAATAGTGTTTTTGTTTTGGAAGGCTTTTTCCAGCATTTCCAGCACTTCGGGTGCCAAGTCTTTAGACGAGACAAAGCCCGATAACTTTTGCCGTTGGCTCAGTTTATAAATTTGGTCGGCCGCCGAATCAATAAGCACCTGCGGGTCGTCATCTTCTTCTTTATAGCAGCGTTGCACCAGGCGGGTGGCGGTGTTAATGAGGTCGCGCACGACGAACTTTTTATAGACAATTTCGGCGTAATACTTGGCGTGGGCGGCGGTGGAGACTTTGCCTTCCAGCTGGGCCAAATACACTTCCCCCCCTACTTTAGTAAGCACTTTTTGGCGTTTGAGTTCTTCCACCAGGGTGACGAGGTCCACCGCTTGGTTGCGGTCGGCCAGGTCCTTCATGGCGCCGTAGATGACTTGGTGTGCGTCTTTATAGAAATGGTTGGGTTGTAAAATTTCCAGCACGTCCGAAAGAGCGTCTTTATCCAATAGCATGGAGCCGAGGACGGCCATTTCGGCGTCCAAAGCTTGGGGTGGGATTCTGGTATCTAAATCGGGCATAAGTAACTCCAAAAAATATATAGTACTATTGTACCATATTTACGACCTCCGCGAACGTCCATTAGGCGCACAAAATTGAAACACAAAAGATGTTTCAATTTTGTTGCTTGCCAGCGATACAATTTGCCAAAACCGGGCCATTTTGACGTACCTTGCCCTTGACGTGTCATCCAGACACGCCTATGCGGGCAACTTGTCCGCCAAACTGACCTCGGTTTTGGAAAATCATCTTATCCTCTATTAGGCCCGGTGTTTGAGGAAGAACTGGCCGCTTTATAGGTTGTACGCTATTGCCGCCGTTCGCAAACATCACCGGGTAAAGTGTTCAGTGGGCTGATTTGTCAGATTTGAGATAGATTTGCACCGTAAGTTGCCCGAAGACGCACTGCTAGGCGCGTCGAGTGGCAAGTCGGTGCAAAGATGCTCAAATGTGGCAAATGGTTGCCCGGAAAACGAGTCAGGTTTCAAACACGTTACGTATTTGAAACCTGACCGTTAAAACTTAACTTCACCGGGAAGTTGTTTATTTCTCTTCGGTGACTACTACTACCGAATGTTCCTCCACCGTATGATCCCCCGTCTCCACCACCGTTTGCGTTACCGTAGTGGCAATCGTGTGCGTGGCCATGCGTTGGGTCGGCCCTTCTCCCTCGGTCTGCACCTGGGCGTCCGTTTTTTCTGCGGGTTGTTCGGCTGTGTCGGCGGCCGGGGCTTGCTCGGTCGTTTCAGCGGCTTGTTCAGCCGGTTGCGTTGTTTCTTGCGCGATTTCTTCCTGCGCCCAAGCCGGGGCTTGCACCGGTGCTTCTTCGGCGGGTTGTTCTGCCGCGGCGGTTGAAGTTTGTTCGTCCGTTGGGGCATCTTCGCCAATCACGCCGGGCACAAAGTCCGCCGGGGCGATACCCGCTTTGGCCTCATCTAAGGCTTTTTGCGTGGGGCGGAAGGTCACTTTACGCCATTTGCCTTCGCCTTCGGACGAGGTTTGCACATATTCGTTGCCTTCCACGGCGCGGTGAATGTAGCGGCGCAGTTGCGAGCTCATGGGGCGGAAGCGGAACACCGAGGCCCCGTGCTTCATCATATCAATAGCGCGTTCAATTTCGCCGTTGATTTTGTCTTCGGCTTTGCGCCAGTAGTTTTGCGTGTCGGCCACGACGCTGAGGTTGTTGTTAAACTTGCGTGTAATCGCCAGCGTGCAGAGGTATTGCAAGGCCTCTAAGGTTTTGCCTTCTTTGCCGATGACGATGGCGGGCTTGTCGCAATCAAACGTAATTAAGATACGTTGTTGTTTTTCGTCCCACCAGGCGTTTAAGTTTTCCACTTTAATGCCCATGTGCGTAAGCACACTCATCATATAATCTTTGGCTTCTTGCAAAGGAGCTTGTAAATTTTCGGGAATGACGGCGTGTTGGATAGCCTCGCTGGGTAAAAGCTGGGGCTCGTTCTCTTTGGGGGTGCGAACACGCGGGGCCCGTACTTCGTCGCTGTGGCGGTGCGTACGGCGGTTGGTGCGGCCGCGGGAGCGTTGGTTGCGGCCTTTACCGCCCCGGCGGCGGCGCGGAACGTCCATATAAATTTCGCTGTCTAGCGAGTCGGAAATCCAGCGTTTTTGGCGCACTTCTACCACGGCGGGTTTTGCGCCAAAGCCCAAAAATCCTTTTTTGGGGTGTTCTAAGACGTTTACTTCCACTTGGTCGCGGCGCATGTGCAATTCTTTGAGGCCTTTGGTGATGGCTTCGGAAACGGTTTTGCCTTGTACTTTTACTTTAGATAACATAAAACTCTCCTATTTAGCTTGAATCATTTTTTTATTGACTAAGGTTTGAATGCCGTACGTAAGGAGGCTGTTGGTCAGCCAGTACAACACCAACCCCGACGGAAAATTCATAAACAATAGCGTAAATATCAGCGGCATATACTTAAACATAGCTGCTTGTGCCGGGTCGGTGCCGGGCGGGATATTGCCGCGTTGTTGCAAAAACATCACTGCCCCCATTAAAACGGGCAGAATGTAGTACGGGTCCTTGGCGGACAGGTCGGTCAGCCACCACACAAACTTGGCCCCGTGTAATGCCCACGACGTGCGAAGCGCATTAAACAACGCCAGGAAAATGGGCAGTTGAATCAGTAACGGCAAGCAACCCATCAGCGGATTGACGTGGTACTTTTGGTACAGCGCCAAGGTTTCGCGTTGGAGGGTGGCGGGGTCGCTTTTGTATTTTTCCTGGATGCGTTTGACTTGGGGCTGAATTTTCTTCATCTGCGCGGCCGATTTTAACTGCATAATGGTAAAGCGGCACAAGATGAGTTGCAACAGCACCGTAATCATAATAATAGCTACGCCGTAGTTGCCGGTCCATTTGTAGAACAGCTCCAAAATGTTGCGGGCAATTTTACCCAGCGCGCCAAAGAAACCAAACTCAATACTGCGTTCAAAATGGTACGGCTCAAACGCGGCGGTTTGGAAGAGCTGATAGTTCTTCGGCCCGAAGTAAAAGTGCGACGTATAGGTTTTGTGGGTCCCCGCTTCTAACGCCGCGCCGGGCACGGTAATTTGCAAACGCGGGCCTTTTAACTCCCCCTCGCTTAGCCCAAAGAACTTTTTTTGCTGACCGATGACCGTTTTTTCGGTGGCCAGCGTGCCGGGGGTAAAGTCCTGCGGCACCAGTACGGCCAGGAAATAGCGGTTTTCCAGCCCGGCCCATTGCCAGGGCAGTTGCGGTTGTTTTTCGTTTTTGGAGAAGGTTTCCAAGGTGGGGTTTTTCTTCCCGGGCTCTTGCACGAGGTAAACGGCTTTGCTTTCGCGCTCGTTATCCTTCATTTCGCTTTTGACGGTGGCGAGGCCGGGGCCAAAGTTAAACTGCCAATCGGCCAGGTTGACGGTGCCTTGCGTGCGGTTGTTAAACTGCACGGTCAGCTGTGCCAGGCCGTCTTCTTGCAAGCGGTAGGTTTTTTGTACGCTTACGCCGGGGATAATATTGCCGGTAAACGTGATAGAATCCTTGGTGCGGGCGTATTCCACAAAGTCCACGTCCGGTAAGGTGGCAAAGTAGCCCTCGCCGGGGTAGGGGGTCAGGTCCACGGGGCCCAAAACATCCTTATATAAGTACGTTTTAATGCCGGCACCTTTGGACGAGAACGTCACATCCGCGTGCGGCAGGGAAAGCGTAATTAGCTCTTCGGGTTTTGGGGAACGGGCGGCCTTGGTGAGATAAGCCCCATCGGGGCCTACCACAGCGGCGGGCGCGGCAGCATGTTGTTTATCCTTGAGTTGAAGCTGCGCCTGCGCCGCTTGCTGCGCGGCACGCGCTCGCGGCAACGCAACAAATTGTTGATATCCTGTAATTACCAGCAAAAAAAACATAGCGGTAATCAGGAACTGGCGGTTATTCATAATACTCCTCTGGTTTGGCGGTAGTTCTACCGCGTTAAGAGGAAGCCTTACAAAACCTAGGGTACAGGGTCGTATCCGCCGGGGTGCCACGGGTGGCACTTGCTTAGGCGTTTGAGGGCTAGCCAACTGCCTTTACAAAGGCCGTACTTTTGCACGGCTTGAGCGGCATACTGGCTACACGTGGGTGTAAAACGGCACACGCCCCGCGGCCCCAACAACGGGCGCACACACATATATCCTACTTTAAATAACCCTGTTACTGCCTTTGTAAAACGGAGCGAAAGTTTATTCATCTTGCTTACCTATATATATAGCAAGCTATTTGAGTAACGCGGCCTTGCCGCATAGTGACGTGAGCGCATCCTGCGCTGCTTGCACGGTACTTAACTTTTCGCTTTGGCGGGGTTTTACGATAATATCGGCCCCGGCTTTCAAACGGACTTGCAAGGTCCTAAAGGCTTCTCTTAAAACTCGTTTGGTGCGGTTGCGTACAACCGCCGGGCCTAATTTTTTAGACACCACTACCGCAAACCGGGCCGGGCCATTGGGGCGCACTTGGCACCACAACGTAAGCCCGCTGTTTTGTACTTTGTGGCCTGCTTGGATAATGGTTTCAAAATCCGTTCTTAAATGCAGGCGTAACCGGCGCGGTAGACCGTTGGGTAACATAGCTTACGCGCGGATCAGTTCGTGGCGGCCTTTTTGGCGGCGGGCGCTTAATACTTTGCGTCCCCCGGCGGTGGCCATACGGGCGCGGAAACCAATGTGTTTGGCACGTCTTCTTTTGTTGGGTCTGTAAGTCGGTAACATAATTCTATAGCACGGCGCGGCAGTGGTCTAAGCGGCGCGGTGCACTCCTTATACTAAGTTCAAATGGTTTTTGACCACAGGGATATTATAGCTTTTTTTTTATGTTTGTGGCAAAAATATTATAAAATACCTGTATGATTTTTACCGACAGTGGTGTTATCTTATACCGCCAACCGTTCCGCGAGAGCGACCGCATTGTGTCCGTTTACACGCGTGCACACGGCCGCTTAAACGCGCGTTTGCCCGGCGTGGCGCGCACCACCGGCAAGCTAAAAGCCCTGGGCGAACCGCTCACCCTGGCCGAGTACCGCTTTTACGTCAAACGTGGCGGCGTGCTGGCTACGCTAACGGGCGGCAAAATACACAGCGTTTTTCCTTCGGTGCGGAGCGATTTAAAGCGCACCCACCTGGCCCTACACTGCTGTGAACTGCTACTGCGTTTAACCCCCCTTCACCAAGTGAGCGAGGCCAAATTTGAGCTCATTACCACCGCGCTAACCGAGCTGGAATATGGCGAGGTGACCCCCGCTTTTTCCGCCGCGTTTACGCTCAGGTTGATGATGCTGGCGGGCTTTGGGCTGGACCACCCGGTTTTGCAAATTCCCCCCACGTTTTGGCAACGCATGCACGAGGATAAATTTTCCAACTTAGTCTTTGACGACCCGCAAGATTTGCTTTATTTAGCCAAGTGCAACAGTGTGGTGCGGCGGTTTTTGGACCGGTATTTGACGTATCCGCTTAACACGGTCAAACCGTTGGGGTTAGAGGACAGTTTTGAAGTCCCCGCCCTCGTTACCCCCGGCCTGTAGAGCCGCCAGTTCTTCCCCAAGCACCGGGAAAATTTTCAGTACCCTGATTTGCCAAAATTGAGGATAGGCAAGGCCGTAAGTTGAGCAAGGGTTGGCAAGAAGCTCTCTTTGCCTTTGCGCCGCTGGACTTTTGCGGTTAGTACGCACTTTGTTTTGCGCAGGCATAGTAACTATGCCAAGCAAAAAAAGA
>JBGUOO010000004.1:0-28945 GCA_045129775.1 Elusimicrobiaceae bacterium | reverse complement strand
CTTGACTTGTTTTTTTTTTTTGGTACACTCCTAGTATATTGTTCACAGGAGAGTATAAAATGAATAGTAACAAGTTTAAAAGCTTTTACAAGCGGGGTTTTACCCTTATAGAGTTGTTAGTAGTGGTTTTAATTATCGGCATCTTAGCGGCGGTAGCCGTGCCGCAATACCAAAAAGCAGTTATGAAAAGCCGTAATATGCAAGCCTTTGTAACGGGGAAAGCCTGGATGGATGCCCAACGAGTGTATTATTTAGCCCATGGTACGTATGCTACTTCAGGGCAAGAGTTAGATATTGAAATTCCAACTGTATCCAATTGGACTAATAATACGAACCAAGCGGATGGGCATTTACATTTTTATTCTTCGGATATTTCATGGGATTTTTATCCAACAACTTCCAAGATACATTGTCTTGTACCAAAGGGGCATAGTCAGGTAAATATGTTACTTTCTATTTGTAAATCTCTTACTGGGGCTACAAATTGTGGTGAAGGGGGATTCGGTCGGTGGCAATGTGTTATGCGTTGGTAAGAAATGAATTTTGTGCGTCAAGTGGATGTTTGCGGGGAAATCATTAACCAACCCCGCGCGCCCCAAGCACCGGGTAGAGTAGAGGATAAGATGATTTTTCAGATTTGAGCCGTATTTGCACCGTTAAGTTGCCCGAAGCTGTACTGATAGGTACTGCGAGTGGCAAGTCGGTGCAAAGACAGCCAAATGTGGAAAATTGTATCGCTGGAAAGCAACAAAATTGAAACAGCTTTTGTGTTTCAATTTTGTGCGTCTAACGAAACTTCGCGGGAAGTTGTTAAATACAACCCCGCGCGCCCATACCGCGCGGGGTGCTCACTCCATAATTACTCCCTTTCCCCCTTGCTCCAGTTAGTTGAGCATCATAAACCCGGCCGTCAGATACGTCGCAAACCCCAGCCACAACCAATACGGCCACAACATCAGCGCCGCCAGTTGGCTGTGTTTTTTAAACGCCCGGTGCATAAAAAACCCTTCCGCCAGCATCAGCACCACTACCGCTAAAGCCAGTGGAAAATTATGCAACCCAAAAAACACCGGTGTCCAACACGCGTTAAGCATGAGTTGCACGCCTAAAAGCCACGCGGCCAGCCCGTGTTTTTCGCTCATCCCTCGGGCAAATACCAGTACCGCCGCCAGCCCCAGTAGCAAGTACAACACCGTCCACACCATACCAAACACAAAATCCGGCGGCACAAACGGCGGCTTAATCAGCGTTTGATACCACCCCATATTGGGGTCCACAAACGGGATACTGATTAGCATAGGCAGTTGACACACGGCCAGCCATACAAACACATTAAGTATCGTTTTCATTTTCATAGTATTGATAGTGTAAGGAGGCCTTTGTTCGCTGTCCAGTTGTGAAAATTAATTAGTTTGGTTTGTGTGTCACACACTAAAAATGGTAAAATACCTGTAAGTATTTATGTGAGGACTTATATGGATACAAAACTTATTGCGGACGTAACCGCTTGGATGAAAACCACCGATTTAGCCGAATTTTGCTACGAGCAAAACGGCAACTGTATTGAAATCAAAACGCAGCAGGCCCTGCCCGAACCTACCGAATTTACTTGCTCTTTAACCGCGGTACCCGCGCCCGCTGTGGGGATTTATCACTTAGCGGCCAAAGGCCAAAATTTAACGCTTAGCGAGGGTCAACCCGTGCAAGAAGGCGACGCCTTAGGCGTGGTGGAAAGCGTTTCTAAAAGCCACCCCGTCACGGCCCCCGTCAGCGGCAAACTGCGTAAAATCAACATTCAAGAGGGGGGCGTGGTAGAGTTTGGGTTTCCCCTGTTTTTTATTGAGAAATAAGTATGCAAGCAACCGTTACCCCTTTTCAAAAAGTCCTCATTGCCAACCGCGGTGAAATTGCGTTGCGTGTGATCCGCACGCTTAAAGAAATGAATATCCGCTCCGTGGCCGTCTATTCCGAGGCCGACCGCAACAGCCTGCATGTACGTATGGCGGACGAAGCCGTTTGCATTGGGGCGGCACCGTCGTCACTAAGCTATTTGGATATAGACGCACTGGTTACGGCCGCCAAAGTAACCGGGGCCGATGCCGTGCACCCGGGCTATGGGTTTTTGTCCGAAAATGCCGATTTTGCAAACGCCGTGACGAAAGCCGGCATGACGTTTATCGGGCCGACCGCACACGCCATTGAAATGCTGGGTGTCAAATCCACCGCGCGTGAAATTGCGGTAAAAGCCGGCGTGCCGATTACGCCCGGCTCTGATGGTATTGTGGGCAAAGATTATCACAAAGTGGCGCGCAAAATCGGCTTCCCGATTATGATTAAAGCCACCTTAGGTGGCGGCGGCAAAGGTATGCGCGCGTGCCTCAAAGAAGAAGATTTGGACCGCATGATGAAAACCGCCCAGGGCGAGGCCCGCGCCAACTTTGGCGACGACCGCGTCTATTTTGAAAAACTCGTTTTAAACCCGCGCCATATTGAGGTGCAAGTAGCCGCCGATAATTACGGCAACGTGGTGGCATTTGCCGAGCGCGATTGCTCCATGCAGCGGCGCCACCAAAAGCTGGTGGAGGAGTCGCCCTCGCCGTTTGTGGACGGCAAAACGCGCCAAAAACTGCAAGAAGCCGCCGCCAAACTTATTAAAGCCGCCCAGTACCGCGGCGTGGGTACGGTGGAATTTTTAATGGCGCCCAACAAAGAATTTTACTTTATGGAGGTCAACACCCGCCTGCAAGTGGAACACCCGGTGACCGAAGCCGTTTGCGGGCAGGACCTCGTCAAACTGCAAATTCAAATTGCCCAAGGCGAGCCGCTTGCCCTTACGCAAGCCGAAGCCGGCAAAGTGCGTTGCCACGCCATAGAGCACCGCATCAATGCCGAGGATAGTGCCCACAATTTTATGCCGTGCCCGGGTACGCTTACCGAGTGGATCCCCGCCGGCGGGCTTGGCGTGCGCGTGGACAGCCATATGTATAACGGTTACACCATCCCCAGCTATTACGACAGTTTAATTGCCAAGCTCATTGTCACCGCGCCGGACCGTGAACGCTTGTTAAAACGCAGTGCGCGCTGTCTAAGCGAGTTTATAATCGGTGGCGTAAAGACGACGATTCCTTTCCACCAGCGTATTTTAGCCAACGAAGATTTCCGCGCCGGCAATACCGACACGGGGCTCATTGAACGGATGATGAAAGATGATCAAAGCCAAAAATAAAATTGTCAGCCTGCGTACGCTTAAAACTAAATTGGCCGCCGCACGCAAAGCGGGGTGCAAAATTGTGTTTACCAATGGTTGCTTTGACATTTTACACGCCGGGCACGTAAGCGTGCTGGAATTTTCGCGCAGTAAAGGCGACGTGTTAGTCGTCGGTCTAAATAGCGACGAGTCCGTGCGCCGCTTAAAAGGCCCCACCCGCCCCGTTAACAAACAGCAGGACCGCGCCTTGGTGCTGGCCGCGCTAGAAAGTGTATCGTACGTGTGTATTTTTAATGAAGATACGCCGTATAATTTAATAAAGGCCGTCCGCCCGGATGTTTTGGTCAAAGGGGGCGACTATAAACCCAGTGAAATAGTAGGCCGTGAATTTGCCGGTAAAGTAGTGCGTTTTGCCTTGTTAAAGGGCCGCAGTACCACCGGGATTATTAAGAAAGTAAGCGCTAAGAAGTAACTTAGTCCACGAGGGAATATGTCTGATATTTTTGAAAAGTGTTTCAATTACAAAGATGCCAAAATAGCCATGCGTATGGGTATTTATGGCTATTTCCAGCCGCTGGAATCGGCCCAAGGGCCCGAAGTTGTGCTGGACGGGAAAACCTATATTATGGCCGGCTCCAACAACTACCTGGGCTTGGCTAACGACCCTGAAATGAAACAGGCCGCCCTGGAAGCCGTGCAAAAATACGGCACCGGCGTGGCGGGTAGCCGCCTCTTAAACGGCAACACCAAACTGGCCGATGAATTAGAGCAAAAAATTGCCCGGTTTAAAAACAAACAGGCCGGGTTGCTGTTTGCAACGGGGTATCAAATGAATTTGGGCGTAGTATCGGCTCTTATTAAAAAAGGCGACTATGCCATTGTGGATAAATTAGACCATGCCAGCATTTTGGACGGCGTTCGCTTATCAGACGGCGAAATGGCCCGCTTCAAACACAACGACCCTGCTGACTTAGAGCGCGTACTTTCCAAACTGCCTGCCGAGGCCGGCAAGCTGATTATTGTGGACGGTGTATTTAGTATGGAAGGCGATATTTGCCCACTGCCCGAGATTGTCAAAATCGGCAAGAAATACGGCGCGCGTATTATGGTGGACGATGCTCACGCCACGGGTATTATCGGCAAAACCGGGCGCGGCACGTGCGAACACTTTGGCCTGGAAAACGGCGAGGTGGACCTCATCGTAGGTACCTGTTCTAAAACGTTTGCCACGGTGGGCGGTTTTGTGGTGGGGGATGAAAGTGTCATCCACTATTTGCGCCACAACGCGCGCAGCCAAATTTTCTCGGCCTCTATGCCGCCTGCGTGTATTGCCTCTATTTCTAAAGCGGTGGAGATTATCTCGCGCGATACGTCGCGCCGCGATAACCTGTTCCGCTTAACCGCGCTACTTAAAAAGGGGCTTGAAGACTTAGGCTACGACCTGGGCACCAGCACCACGCCTATTTTGCCCGTGCACGTAGGCAGTAACGAGAACTGCTTTAAAATGTGGCGTGCCTTGCACGAAATGGGCATTTTTGCTAACCCGGTTATCAGCCCTGCGGTGCCGCCCGGCCGCTCGCTCATCCGCCTGACCTTAATGGCCACGCATACCGAGGCGCACGTGCAAAAAATTGTAGATAGTTTTGCCACCGCCGGCCGCGCGATTGGGCTTATTAAATAGTTATAACCCCGCCGTGTGCGGGGTTTTTTGTAAGGGGGAATATGGAAATACGCGAGATTACTTCAAAAGACCTTAGCGCTTTTATCAATTTTCCGTTTGAACTTTACAAGAACGACCCCTATTGGGTGGGCGAACTGAAAGAAGAAACGCACAAACTCTTGCGCGAAGATAACCCCTTTTGGTCCCACGCTACCCGCAAATTGTTTATGGCCTATGAGGGGGATCAACCGTTGGGCCGCCTGTGCGCGCTGGTGAACCGCAAATTTAACGATTATCACCATTCAAACATTGGGTTTTTTGGTTTTTTTGACTGTGTAAACGACGAAGCTGTTTCCGCCGCGCTGTTTAAAGCCGGCGAAGATTACCTGCGCGCCCAAGGCATCACGGCCGTGCGCGGGCCCGCGAATCCGTCGAGCAATCACACGTACGGGCTACTCGTGGAGGGTTTTGACAGTATGCCCGCCATTATGATGCCCTACAATTACCCGTATTATGCCGAACTGATTGAAAAAGCGGGTTTTCAAAAAGCCAAAGATTTACTGGCCTTTGAACGCAGTAGAGATGACCAATTTTCGCCCCGGTTTTTAAAAGTATGTGAACGGTGCGAAAAGCGCGGCGGCATTACCTTGCGCCGCATTAACCTCAAAGATTTGCAACACGAAGCCGAAATCATCCGCGAAATTTACAACAAAGCCTGGGCGGAAAACTGGGGTTTTGTGCCACTTGACGAGCAGGAAATGGCGGACATTGTGATTGAATTAAAATCGGTGCTTCGCGTGGAAGGCACGTGCATTTTGGAAGAAAACGGCGTTCCCGCCGGGTTTTACATTTGTATCCCCAATATGAACCACGTTTTAAAAATTTTGCGCGGCAGTTTGTATAACCCGTGGCGCCTGATTAAAGCAATGATTGCGTGGAAAAAAATACGCGACGCGCGGCTCATCATGCTGGGCGTTCTGCCCGAGTTTAGAAAGCGCGGCGTGGACCTTATTTTAATTAAGCACATTATTACGCACGGCGTGGCGGTGTGGGATAAGGCCGAGCTGTCGTGGGTACTTGAGGACAATGCGGGGATGCTAAGGGGGATAGAAGAGTGTGGGTGTCATTTTAGTAAGCGTTACCGCGTGTATGAGAAGAAAATTTCTGCCTAATTCGGTGCATTTCGTTGTTCTGGGCCTCCTTACGTACCTGCGGCCCTTGCGGGCCGTCCGCAGGACGTACGCTACGTCGGCCCACGCCTAGAACTGCACCGAATTATTTTGAAATTTCCCCTGCCCTGTTTCAATTTTACTCCCAACTTTTATACGCTCAACTTACGCCGCAAACTGGTTTGATTTTGATAAATCAGCTTACTTTTAGTTCTTCCCATTGGGGCCGTTTACCTCGCCCCTTGTGGGAGAGGACGAGTGCGTCAGCACCGTGGTGAGGGGTTGCTGTTGTTTCTTGTCGTTAAAAAGTCAGCCCCAACTTTTGCTTGACTTGTTTTTTTTTTTTGTTATCATACTACCATACGACGAAGAGCTCGGAGGTATTATGTTAAGTAACAAAAAAGCATTTACATTAATTGAATTGTTAGTAGTAGTTTTAATTATTGGCATCTTAGCGGCAGTAGCCGTGCCGCAATATCAAATAGCGGTTATAAAAGCCCGTGTAATGAGTTTAGTGCCTATCATGAAATCGATATCGAATGCACAACAAGTATATAAGTTAGCCAATGGCGAATATGCTACTTCTTTTGATGAGTTAGATATAGAACTTCCGGCGGGTGGAACCTGGCAGGATAATACACACAAACAGATGAATTACCAGGGTTTTGTCTGTCATTTTGGGGGGAGTGATAGTAGAAGTAGTGTATATTGTAACAGTACCGCTGTGAATGCACCACAATTTGAGAAATATTTTTCGCAACAAAAATTTATGTGTTGGGCCGCGCCGGATAGGAAGGTGGCCAATAATGTATGTAGAGCTATTAGTGGACGAGAAAAATCAGGATTTAGTGAAATTAGTAGCAGAAATTATTACAATATTCTTCTTTAGATTCTGTTTATTTCCCTTTTGTTACGCGTTCCCACGCCGCCATAAAGTCCGCAGGCACCGGGGCTTCAAATTTCAAAGGTTTGCCCGTTAAGGGGTGCTTAAACTCAATGCGCCGGGCGTGGAGCATCAGCCGCTCGGCCGTGGCGCCCT
The DNA here is from genome assembly GCA_045129775.1 of Elusimicrobiaceae bacterium. GTDB lineage: Bacteria > Elusimicrobiota > Elusimicrobia > Elusimicrobiales > Elusimicrobiaceae > Avelusimicrobium. The sequence continues at coordinate 21,869 of JBGUOO010000004.1, read as the reverse complement.
TATACAGCCAATCGCCCAGCACGGGGTACCCCAGCCAATTTAAATGCACGCGCAGTTGGTTGGTGCGGCCGGTGCGCGGATAAAGTTCAATATACGTAAAGCCGTTTTTGCGCTCCAACACTTTATAATCGGTAATGGCCTCGCGCCCGATTTCGGACGCTTTAATCTTGCCGCCCGCCACGCGCCCAATGGGCACGTCAATCGTTCCTTTGTCGTCAGGCACTTCGCCGCAGGCAATGGAGTGGTACGTCTTGTGCACCTCGCGCCCGGCAAACAACGCCACCATTTCGGCTTGAAACTCGGGCGTTTTGGCTACTATCATTACGCCGCTTGTTTCGCGGTCCAGGCGGTGCACCAGGCCGGCGCGCGGCGTAGCCGGGTCAAAGCCTTTGGGCGGGTTTGCCAAAATGATAGACACCAGTGTCTCGTCGGTTGAAAACACCGTTTCCGGGTGTTCCTCCCACACGGGGCTTTGCGGGTGAACGAGGAGCCCGGCGGGCTTAATGACTACAAAAAAATCTTTCGCGTCGTGAATGAGCAAGTCTTTTAGCGGCGTTTGCGCGCGGGCCTTAGGCAGAGTAATTTCCACCACTTCGCCGCGCGTAAGCGGCCACGAGGGTTTAACGGTTTTTCCGTTTACCGTAATGCGCCCCTCTTTAATCATTTTTTGCACCAGCGCGCGTGACAGGTCCGGCAGTTCATCAGCGGCAAACACGTCCAGGCGCCGCGTATATCCGTCAAAAATTATTTTCTGATCAGCCATTTTTAGCACCTCGTAAAAACCGGGCCCAAATAAAAATTGCCGCGCCCGCAATCCCTAAACAAATCACTTGCGAGGGGGATAACCCCAGCAAAAACCCGCCCCTAAAGTCGCCCCGCAAAAACTCTAAGCCAAAACGCATTACGGCGTAACACAGCACATATTCCACCAAAATTTTACCGTCTTTGTGCGGTTTTTTAGAGCTGTAATGCAACAGCAAAAACAGCGCAAAATTGAGCGCGGCTTCGTAGAGTTGCGTGGGGTGCAACGGCACATTTACCAGTTCGGGCGGCACTAAAGTATGCGGGTCGGTAAACCGCACGCCCCACGGCAAAGAAGTGGGTTTGCCGTAGCAACATCCCGCCAAAAAACAACCCACGCGCCCCAGTGCATGCCCCAAGGGAACGCCCACAATTAAAAAATCGCTCGTTTTAAGTAGCGGCAGTTTTTTGCGGCGCATATACCACACCGCCCCGCTGACCGCCACTATGAGCCCGCCAAAAAACACAAACCCGTAGCGGATATCTTTAATAATGTGGGTCAGTTTATCGGCCAAGGTAGCGCCCAGCTCGGGCCAGGATAAAATGATAAATAATAATTTCCCGCCGACGATAGCACCTAAGAAAACAATAAACAAAATGTTCCAAAACGTGTCCTGGTTAAGCCCTTTAATGGCGCAGTTTTTCAGCCGCGGTACCAAGTACCACGCGGCCGCGCCGTAGCCCAGCGCCGTCATCAGCCCGTAGCTGGCTAACTCAAAATTACCGATATGAAAGAGCACGGGGTGCATTAGTTTTTCTCCGTGCGCAAAGCGTTGCGCATATAAGGGTTGTGCAGTTTTTCGTCGGCCACGGTGGAACTGCACCGCCCGCCGTAACTGTGCCCGGCAAAAATGCGTGTGTCACCCGGCAAGGCGGCAATGCGGCGCAAGCTGGCCAGCATGTCGCGCGGGTTGGACGAAGGTAAATCCACGCGCCCGCACGCGCCGGGGAACAGGGTGTCGCCGGTAAAAAGGGCGTCTTCAATCAAAATACACACGCCGCCCGCGGTATGGCCGGGGGTAGCTAAAATTTGCACGGTAAACGGGCCGATTTTTAAAGTTTGGTCGCCGCAATATGTGTGTAACACGTCGGCGGGCAGGCCCGAAAGAGCGACGTCGTTTTCTTCCAAATACGCTTTTAGGTGGAAATGCGTAAGTAGCGTTTGCGACAGTTTTACATGGTCAAAATGACCGTGCGTAAACAGCACGCCGCATAAGTTTAGTTTTTTTGTTTCCACCGTATGGATAATAAAGTTCGGGTCCCACGCCGGGTCAATCAGTAGCGCATCTTGCCCGCGCGTAATTAAATACGTGCAATTATCCATGGGGCCTAAATTTAAAACGTCAATGTGAATCATGCTTAAACCTAAACTCTATCTCGCCGGGCTTGACCATATTATAGCGCGTGCGGGCCAGTGTTTCCATATACTTGGGGTCTTTTTCTTCCAAGAGTTTTTTTTCTTCCAATAATTTTTGATACTGGGCATCTAACTGCGCGCTTTTTTTAGTCAGGCGGCGCAGTTCCAGTTTATTGTGCACTAAGTTAAAAATACTGCCGCCCAAAAAAATGCCAAAGGCCGCTATCCCCACAGCGGCAAAGATAATCAGTTTTTGTTTGGCAGAAAGTTTTTGCATAGTTATTTACGGAAAATTTTCCCTTGTGCGTAGGTGGCTTTGGCGCCCAGTTCGGCCTCAATTTGAAGGAGCCGGTTGTACTTGGCGGTGCGCTCCGTGCGGGCGGGGGCGCCGGTTTTAATGGCGCCGGCGTTGGTGGCTACAGCGAGGTCTGCAATAAACGTGTCCTCGGTTTCGCCGGAGCGGTGCGACACCATGCACGCATACCCGTGCGCTTTGGCCAAGTTCATAACATCAATCGTTTCCGTTACGGTGCCGATTTGGTTTACCTTAATTAAAATGGCGTTAGCGGCATGTTTTTCAATGCCCAGCTCTAAACGCTTGGGGTTAGTGACAAACAAGTCGTCGCCCACCAGGCGGATTTTACCGCCCAGCGTTTTGGTAATTTCTTGCCAGCCGGCCCAATCGTCCTCGTGCAACGGGTCCTCAATGGACACCAGCGGGTACTTAGCGCACCAGTCCGCATACACGGCGCAAAGTTCGGCGGCGGTTAAATTGTGCCCTTCAAAATGATACGCGCCCTCTTTATAAAACTCGCTGGCGGCGCAGTCCATAGCCAGGGAAATATCGCCGTGCCCGGCCTCTTGGGCGGCGGCTAAAATGGTTTTTAACACGTCCTCGTGTTTGGCAATTTTGGGGGCAAAGCCGCCCTCGTCGCCAACGGCAATTACTTGGCCTTGCGCTTTTAACAAGTTGCGAAGGGCGTGATACGTTTCACTTGCCGCGCGCAACGCCTCTTTAAATGTGGCGGGGGCGGTGGGTACAATCATAAATTCTTGCACGTCCAGGCCCGAATCGGCATGTTTGCCGCCGTTAATAATGTTGAGCATCGGGGCCGGGAGTAAGTAGGTATCACTTTTTAAATCATACACGCGGCGGATATGTTCATACAGCGGCAACTTGGCGCTGACACTGCCCGCGCGCAACGCCGCCATGGAAACGGCCAGCGTAGCGTTGGCCCCTAACTTTGTTTTGTTTTCGGTACCGTCGGCCGCACGCATTTTTTCGTCTATGGTGCGCACGTCGTTCACGTCACAGCCTTTTAAAACAGCGTTTAAACTTTCCACGTTGGCCACGGCTTTTAAAACCCCTTTGCCGCCGTAACGGGCCCCGCCGTCGCGCAGTTCTAAGGCCTCGTGCGAGCCGGTGGACGCGCCGCTGGGCACCGCGGCCGAGCCGACAGAACCGTCGCTCAAATATACATCGCAAGACACAGTGGGGTAACCGCGGGAGTCTAAAATTTCGCGCGCGGTAATTTTTTCAAGGGTAGCCATGGAACACTCCTTATAATAGGCTTTCTATAATTTTTTTGCCTTCTTTAATTAGCGCGGCGGGCATTTTTTCATCCATAGACTCGGCATACAAGCGGATCAGCCGCTCGGTGCTGGACGGGCGGATAGCCAGCCAGCTACCGCCTTTTAGGATGAATTTAAACCCGTCGGTGGAGTCAATACGCCACACGGAAGTTTTGTTGATAGAGAGCGGGGGCCGGATATCCAGGCGTTCCATGATGCGGTTAATTTCGGTTTCCGTTTTGGGGATACTGACTTTTTGGTCAAAGAGCGGTTTGTATTTTTTATAAAACTCTTTTTTAAGTTGCTTAAAGGGTTTTTTCTCGGTAGCCAGCATATCTACAACGAGCAAACACGCCAAGAGCCCGTCTTTATCCGGCACGTGGTTGGCAATAGAAATCCCGCCCGATTCTTCCATGCCCATCACGTATTGCCCGGTAATCATCAGCTCAGTAATGTATTTAAACCCCACCGGCGTGTCGCGTAGCATAAGGCCGTGCGCTTTGGCCACTTGGTCCACGAGGTTAGACGTAATCACACTGCGGCACACGCGGCCTTTTTGTTTTTTGTTACGCACCAAATGGTCCAGGAGCATGGGGGCAATTTCGTTGGCCGATAGCCAATTCCCTTCGCTATCTACCAGGCCAAATTTGTCGCAATCGGGGTTGCAGGCAAGGCCCAACGCCAGCTTTTTGCTGACGACCAGCTTTTTAAGTTCCTGTAAACTCACGGGCCCGGCGTTAGGCGTTTTGCCGCCAAAAAGCACGTCGTCCTCTTCGTGGATGCCTTCCACGGTAATGCCGTATTTTTCCAAGAACGCACGCAAATAGTTTTTGGCCGCACCGTGCAACGGGTCCACCGCTATTTTCAGTTTAGCGGCTTTTAGTGCGCGCGTGTTGATGAGTTTATCTAAGTGCGTAAAGTACGCTTTGCGGAAATCTTTGGTGACGGTGACGGCGTCGTTCAGCTCGCCAAATTCCGTGGACGAGGCTTTTAAGATTTGGGCGCTGGCGGCGGGGATGCGTTTTTCAATATCTTCCATAATTTCGTTATTGGCTATCCCGCCGTAGTACGAAATCCACTTCACGCCGTTTACATAATACTCGCCCTCACTGCCGGTAATTACCAGGGCGCCCACGGCACATTCGTTTAAGACGGACCACTCCGCCACCGGCGTAGGCAAGGGCAGTTCGTCAATTTTTACGGCAATGCCGTTTTGCACAAACGCGTTAGCGGCCACATAGGCCAACTGTTTGGACAGAAAGCGCGTATCATAACCTACCAACACCAAGGGCTTTTTCATTTTTTTGCCCAAGGCCTGGCAGTGGCGTTTGTAGCCTTCGCCCTCAAAACCGTAGAAGGGATGTTCCAAGATATGTTCGGAAATCCCGTAAGCAAGACGCTGTACATTTTGGGCAGTCAGCCCACCCGCCATGGTGGCACGGAACCCGGCGGTGCTAAATTTGATATCTTCACTCATCGTTTCAGTATTATACTAAAAACTGTCAAGCCGGGCAAACGGAAACAATTAAGGGCGTTTGTCGCTTATATTCCAACCTTGTTGCTTTAAACTGTTACAAATGTTGGCGCCTAAGTCTGTGTAAAAAATGCAAGCAGTTGTGTAAACATTGTTTTTAAAACGCCAACGAAGGTAGTAATTGCTTCCATCTTTTGCATCACTAAAATCAGATTTGAAATATCGGAAGGCACGGAATATACATTCTGTAGAAGTACAAAAGCCGTCGTATGAAAAGTATTTCCCTACGCACTTATCGGACATTGAATTACAGTCTAAGGTTGTTTCCGCATCAACGGGTAAAGGGAGTTTAAAGGTGGTTTCTCCGGTAGTATGGCCGATAAATTTTACGCGATCATCCCCGGTAGGCAATCCGTTTTCCAACAAATACACAGATACTGCTTTTTGAAAGCTGTTACCAAAACTGAGCGGTTCGGCCAAACGGCTTTTTTCTACCGCTTTTTGGTATTGCGGTACGGCCACCGCCGCTAAAATGCCGATAATCAGCACCACTACTAACAACTCAATGAGCGTAAAACCCCGCCGGGTGTTTTTTTTGTATTGCATATATTGCTCCTTTGTGTTTGTTTCAATTTTCCTACTTTGGAGAAAGATGCATTACAGGTCCCTCGCGGGTGTTTGCCTAGTATAGCCCGGAATTTGTTTGCGCGGGCAGGCCCGTGTGGCAAACACAAAAACGGCTATTTTTCAGGAGTACATAACGAGGACCCCACAAAAAAACAGCCGTGGCCTGCCATAGTAAAACGGCAAACACTCGGCACCTGGGAGCAGGCTCATGACTTCCTGTTCCCAAGTGCCTAATACGACTGTTTTTGGCTCGTTATGTTACGCTTTTTGAGCGTACCCTGTATTCTGCATACAGTTCCAAAAACAGGAAAAATTGTAAAGCTATTATAGCATAAAATGGTAAAATATATATAATAAAGGTATAGTTATGAACTTTGAAACCGTAAAAGAATATATTAAAAAAGAGGGCCTGCCCAACTTCCGTATCAAACAGGTGCAAGAGGCTGTCTTCAAAAAGGGCATCTCGTCGTGGGACGAGGCCACCAACTTGCCCGCCCCCTTGCGCGCGCAACTTAAAAAAGATTGCCCGATTTTAAGTTTCAAAGTCAGCAAAGTGGTCGTCTCGCAAAAAGACAAAGTGGCCAAGGCGCTCTTAACCCTTGCCGACGGGCTTCAAATTGAAACCGTGCTTTTAAAACCGCAAGATACGTGGAGTGTATGCGTATCCAGCCAAGTGGGGTGTGCGCTCCATTGTAGTTTTTGTTCCACGGGCAAAATGGGCTTCAAGCGCGATTTAACCCAAGAAGAAATCACCGACCAAGTGCTCTTTTGGTTCCAGTATTTGCACAAAGAAAAATTGGGCGAGCGTATTTCCAGTGTCGTTTTTATGGGCATGGGCGAGCCACTGCTTAATTACCTAAACGTTGTCAAAGCCGCGCGCGAACTTTCCAGTGAAAACCATTTAAATATCGGCGCGCGCCACATTTCTGTTTCCACCTCGGGGATTGCCGACAAACTACACAAACTGGCCGTAGATTTGCCGCAAGCCAATTTGGCAATTTCCTTGCACAACGCCGATAATAAAGAGCGCTCTAAACTAATGCCCGTCAACCGCAAGTTTGATTTAGACGAGCTTAAAAAAGCGTTGGAAGAATATATCGCCATGACGGGGCGGCAAGTGTTTTTGGAATATTCCGTCTTGGAAAACGTCAACAGCCGGCCCGAGCACATCCGCAAACTGGCCGATTGGATTTACAGTATCAAAGATAATTATTTACTGCACGTCAATTTAATTGCGTGTAATTTGGGCCGGGGGGAAAAGACCGACGAACGCATCGTCAAAGATTTTGCCGCCGGGCTCAAGGGCATGGGCATCGGCGTAACGATCCGCAAAAGCATGGGCAACGATATTTTAGCCGCTTGCGGGCAGTTAGCCGCCGCCAAAAAATAGGAGAGCGTATGAAAAAATTAGGGTTTTTTGCCGCAGTAATTTTATTTGTCACCGGCTGTGCCACGTTGGATAACAGCCCGATAGATTGGATCCCGATCGGGCCGGAATTTTCGCCTACCAAGGTGCAAAATGTAGAAGTGGTAGCCAGTGCCAAAGAAATCACGCGGGCGTATGGCAATATCGGGCTACTGCGTATTAAAAATTTAAAACCGGACCGCGAAGTGCTTAAAATGGGCGTGGAAAAAGGCAAACGCTTTGCCGCCGGCAAAGGGGCCGATGCTATTTTGCTGGGCCAGTATAACAGCGCTTCGGACGGCGCGGCCGACCCGCGCGTAACGCTTATCATTTACGCCATTAAATACTTAGATACCGTCAACGAAAAAGACATCAAAGCCATGGAAGAATTTGACGTGCTGGGTATTTTAAACGAACGGACCGGGGATTAACGTGAATATCGCCGCGCCGTTTGCCGTACAAAAAAACCCAAACCCCCACAAAAAAGCCGTGGTGCTTTTTTCGGGCGGGTTAGATTCCACCACGTGTTTGTATTGGGCACTGTCGCAAGGTTACACGTGCGAAACACTCACGGTTACGTACGGCCAACGCCACGCGCGCGAAATTAAATCGGCCCAAAAAATTGCCGGAAACTTGGGCGTAAAAACGCATTTTTTGGATATTAAACTGCCCTGGCTTACGGGGTGTTCTTTAACAAACGCGGCGCACGCATTGCCCAATGTGCCCGTGGAAGAAATTACGGCGGGGGGGATTCCCTCCACCTATGTGCCGGGGCGCAATTTGCTGTTTTTGTCTTTGGCGGGCTCGCTCGCCGATAGCCTGAACGCCGATGCTATTATTGCCGGGCCCAACGCGGTAGATTTTTCGGGCTATCCCGATTGTACCCCCGCGTTTTATGAGGCCGCCGCCCAGGCGCTAAACCGCGGCACCAAAAAAGGCGTGACGGACGGCCTGGAAGTATTAGCGCCGTTAATGCACTTGTCCAAGGCGGACATTGTGCGCCTGGCCGCCCAGTTAAAAGTGCCGTTTGAACTGACCTGGAGTTGCTACGCCGGGGGCGATAAACCCTGTGGCACGTGCGATTCGTGCAAACTGCGCGCGCGCGGGTTTTTGGAAGCCGGCGTAAAAGATACGTCTTTATAAGGAGCCTGTATGAAAAAATATTTACTTTTTGTGTTGTGTGTGGGGTTGTTGGCCCCGGCTGGTTTAGCTAAAAACACGTCGGCCGACAGCGGCAAACCCGCCGTGGTTTCCACCGAGCAAGCGCAATTTAAAGCGCGGCGCAAACAAATTAAAGAGCTCATTAAAAAATACAAAAAAGCGCCCGAAAGTGAAAAGCCCGCCATCAAGGCCGAGCTGACCGCCTTGGTGAGCGAACACGTGGACGCGCAAATGGCATACATGAAAGCCCACATCGCGGCCGAGCGCGCCAACCTGGATAACTGGGAAAAGAAAATCCAGGCCGACGAGCAAAACCTGCCCGCCGTTAAGGCCCAGCGCGTAGAAGATTTACTGTCCGGCGAGGCCGAGAAAAAACAAAAAATTGCTCGCAAGGCCTGGAAACGCCAGATGAAAGAAGTGAAATAATATGTCTAATGTTTGCATTATGAAATTTGGCGGCAATACGCTGGCCAATAAACAAAAACTTTTACTGGCCGCCCGGCTCATTAAATCACGCTGGGACGAAGGGCTTGCGCCCGTGGTGGTAGCCTCTGCCAACGGCAATTTGACCGACGTACTTTTAGACCACGCCTTTAGTATCTGCCCCACGCCCGACAAGCGCGAGCTGGACATGCTCATCACCACCGGCGAGCGCGTGAGCGTGGCTTTACTTTCTATTGCACTTCGCGCGCTAGGCGTTCCGTCCGTGTCGCTCACGGGCTCTCAAATTGGGCTGGTTACCACGGCCACGCACAACGGCGCGGATATTTTAACTTTAAAAGGCGACCGCCTGGCCAAAGAAATTGAAAAAAAACACGTGCCCATTGTGGCCGGTTTCCAGGGCATTGGCGAGGATAAAGAAATCACCACGCTTAAGCGCGGCGGGTCGGACGTGTCGGCCGTGTTTTTGGCGCACAAACTGGGCGCGGGCCACGTGGAAATGATTAAAGATGTGGACGGCGTCTATTCCGACGACCCCAACAAAAACCAGCGTGCCCAGCGCTACGAAGTGTTAGATTTTGATGAGATGTATAAGCTGGCCCTTAACGGCGCCAGTGTGCTCCACCCCGATGCCGTACGCCTGGCCAAAGAAAAGGGCGTAGAAATCCGCATTGTGTATTATCAAACCGGCAAAACCGGTACGGTTATTAAATAGGAGGAACTATGAAAATAGAGTTTAAAATAAACGCCATGAATTTAATTTCGTTTTTAACCTTGATGACGTTATTTTTTTGGTTGTTTCCGTTTCCCAAAAGCCATATTTGGAGTGATGTGTGTGGCTTTGTGGGGGTGGTGTTTTTGATTTTTGCGTGTTTTGTGGTAGTCAGCCGCAAACCGCTGGTGCGTAAAGGGGCGCCGTCTGCCGAAGAGCCGGACACCAAAAAAGACAACCCCCCGCACGAAAAATAACGCTATTTCTTTAAAATATGGTAATATAAGGCTATGGAAAATATCATCATTTGGCAGATTGTGGGTTTTGTAGTTTGTTTTATTTTGCTGTTTGTCTTTATCGCCAAGTATCACGCGGCGCTGGAGGCCGAGCAAGATTTTCAGGAAGAAGTAGAAGGCCTGGAAGAAACTTCCGTTCCCCAGGCGCCTGTGTTTGCCCCGCGCGCGGCGCTGTTGCAAACCGCCAAAGCCCCTGCCGCCCTGGAAGTAGCCGATTTAAAAGAACAAGTTAAAACCTTGTATTATCACTTGGAAGAACTCAAAGCCTCTAGCCAAAAGCACGAGGCCGACTTAGCCGGCCGGTTGGCGCGGTTAGAGTCGCGCCTGGGCACGTTTGAGCAAGAAGTTGCCAAACTGCAACCCACCTTACTGCGCGTGATTGAGGAGCTGGAGCATATCAAAGGCGGGGAAGACCCGGACCAAGAGGACAAACCCGCGCAAGACCCGCAAGAGGGCCCCGGCCACACTTCTCCGGTGCCGGAGTTGCCGGAAGAAGAATTAAAATTCTAGAAGTGTGCCACACTACTGTAAAATGTAAGTATTACATTTGCCGATTCTAGCACAATCAACGTCTTCTTTGTCAAGGTTGCCTCCTAAGCTTTTGCATATTTGGTTAGCTATATTATCGTCTTTTTTAGCATAGCAATATCGTAAGTTGGGTTTTTCTGGATGATGGGTATAATTAAGTTTTAGGGTTATAGTTTGTATTTTATTGAACCCATAAACGTAATTACCTCCATTTAGATATATAGTTATCCCGTTTGGTGAAGTAATAGCATGTCCGCTGGTATCGGGGAAACTGATATCCAAATCTTCTATTTTCTTTGTGTAAGAGCCATGTTCTAAATAGTAACGTTCTTGGGCGTCTTTAATGTTTTTGGCAATGGTCAATGTCTCGGTTAGACGACTTTTTTCCACGGCTACCTTATATTGCGGCACGGCCACTGCGGCCAATATACCAATAATCAGCACCACTACTAATAGCTCAATAAGGGTAAACCCCCGTTTTGTTTGTTTTGTCATGTTGTTTTCTCCTAAGTTTAATTCTCAATTCATCTGTTCTTGGGGGCATGCAAAACGGCCGCTACCCATGAGCCACTCGAATAACCCAATAGTAACAGCCGTGGTTTATTGTTTGCACAATAAACGCTCGGCACAAAACAGCGGGTTTCGAAGGTCCGCCATTTTGTGCCTTAAAAAGGCTGTTTTTGGTTTTCGAGTGTGCCTTTTGTTTTTGCAAAAAGCGCTCCGTTTCTTAAACGGTTCCAAAAACAAATAAAATTGTACCTACATTGTAGCATAAAACCGCAAAATTGGGGATAATTTTGAAAAGAACTAGGTATTACATAAAGCTGTCATCCCCGAAAGTTTCTATCGGGGATCTTCGACATACGTGTTGTTACGTCGTTTTAAAAACAGCAACAACATAGTACGCGGGAGATTCCCGATAACATTCCTCGGGAATGACAACCTTAATTTAAAATTGCAAAATCAAGTGCAATTTTGCAAATGTGTGGGTTTCAAGTTCCACCCCGCTTAGGGCTTTCAAACCGCAAAATCACGCCAAAATTTGCAAAAATCAGCGTTCCCCGGCTTTAACTCTTTCGCCCGGCTACCGACGATAGCCGCAAAACCGCCCCTGTTTTTGCTAAAAAATCTAACAATGCAAATTAAATTTTGTCAAGAATTTTAACTTAAATTTGCCAGGCCATTTTGCCAAATTTACTAAAATATATACATAGAACTGCGGGGCAAAGGGTCCCGCACTAGGAGACATCATGACCCAAAAAAACCTGGAACCGATTGCCATTGTAGGTATCGGTGCTATCATGCCCGGGGCTCTAAACAAAGACGAGTTCTGGAACAACATTCAAGCCGGCAAATACTGTATTACCGAAATTCCCGCCTCTTACTGGGATTATAAACTGTTCTACAGCCCGGACCACAAAGCAGAAGATAAACTTTACTCCAAAATCGGCGGCTTTATCCCGCAAACTTTCAAATTCAATTCTTTGCAATACCGCATCCCGCCGCAAATTGCCAAACAGATGGACACCGTGCAACACTTAGCCATTGAAACCACCCGCATGGCGCTGGAAGACAGTGGCTACGACAAAAAAACCTTTGACCGCAACCGCACGGCCGTGATTATCGGCAACTCTATGGGTGGCATGAAGAACGAAATGTCCAACACGCGCCTCAACCGCCCGTTCCTCTACGAGATTTTAAAAGACACCCCTACTTATAAAGCCTTAACGCCTGCCGCCGCCCAGCAACTCATTAACGAAATGGACGAAGGCGTGCGCCAAAAATTTATGCCCGTAACCGAGGACTCCATGCCCGGCGAACTGGCCAACGTCATCGCGGGCCGCGTGGCCAACGTGTTTGACGTACACGGCACCAACTTCACGGTGGACGCCGCGTGTGCCACTTCGCTGGCCGCCATTGACCAAGCCGTCAACGGCCTTCGCCTGGGGAACTTTGACATGGCCATTGCGGGCGGTGTAGATCAGATGATGTCTCCCTCTGCCTACATTAAGTTCTGCAAAATTGGGGCCTTGTCCGAAACCGGGTCTTATCCCTTTGATGCGCGTGCCAACGGATTTGTCATGGCCGAAGGCGCGGGCATGGTCATTTTGAAACGTTTGTCCGACGCCGTCAAAGACGGCGACCGCGTGTATGCCGTCATCCGCGCCGTGGGTGCGTCCTCGGACGGCAAGGGCAAAGGCATCACCGCCCCCAACCCCAAAGGCCAAAAAATTGCCGTAGAAAAAGCATTCGAACAAGTAGAATACACGCCGGCTGAAGTCGGCCTTATTGAAGCGCACGGCACCGGCACCCGCGTGGGCGACGCCGTAGAGCTGGCCTCGCTTACCGAAACCTTTGGCCCGTATGCTAAGCCGGGCACCATTGGGCTGGGCAGTGTCAAAAGCCAAATCGGCCACGCCAAAGCGGCGGCCGGTATTGCGGCTTTGATTAAGACCTCTTTAGCCTTATATAATAAGGTATTGCCGCCTTCCGTGAATTTTGAAACCCCCAACCCCAATGTGGACTGGGCCACGTGCCCCTTCCGCGTGATTACCCAGGCCGAGCCCTGGCAAGGCGGCAAAATCCGCCGCGCCAACGTGTCGGCTTTTGGCTTTGGCGGCACGAACTTCCACGTAGCTATGGAAGAAATGAACGACACGCTTTTAAACAAGCCCACCGTTGTTCCCGCACAAGCCGCGGTTGTAACACCGGCAACACTGGTTGCCGCGCCGATTAGTGCCCAAGCGCAAAAGCAAGAATCGTACTTATTGCACGTGCCGGGTGAAAAAATCCAAAGTGACGTGTTAACTTTCTCGGCTGCCACCAAGGAAGAACTTTACCAAGTGCTCGACAAAGCCGCCCTGGCCGCAGTGCTGGACCCGACGTACCTGCCCAGCATTTCGTACCAAAACCACATTACCAAGCCGGGCCGCTTTGCCGTAACCATTAACGTAGAATCGCCGGAAAAACTCAAAGAGAAAATTGAATTTTTCAAGAAAATTGCCGCCAAGCAAGATGTATGGGCTACCGAGTCTTTGCACCTGCGCATGAAGGCCATTTATCCGTTTACGCCCAGCGAAATTAAACCCAAAGTCTGCTTTATGTTCCCGGGCCAAGGCTCGCAATATGTGGACATGATGAAAGATTTGGCCAGCAAATACAAAATCGTGCAAGACACGTTTGACGAGGCCGACCGCTTGCTACTGGGCATTATCGGCCAAACGCTGACCGAAACGCTGTGGAGCAAACCCGGCGAAACCAAAGAGCAAATTGCCGTGCGCGAGGCCGCCATTAAGAAAACCGAAATGACCCAGCCCGCCGTACTCACGGCCGATATTGCCATGATGCGTTTGCTCTCGTCCTTTGGCATTAAGCCAGACGTGGTGATGGGCCACAGCTTGGGCGAATACGCCGCCGCCGTAGCCGCCGGCATTTTTGATTTTGAAAACGGCCTCAAAGCCGTCTGCACGCGCGGCAAAGTGATGAGCGAAATCCGCGTAGAGGACAACGGCAAAATGGCCTCTATTGCCGCCCCGGTGGAAAAAGTAGAGCCGGAGCTTGCACGCATTAGCGGTTACGTGGCCGTGGCCAACAAAAACTGCCCCACGCAAACCGTGATTGCCGGGGCCAGCAAATCTATTGACGACGCCATAGCCATGTTTACCGCCATGGGTATTCAGGCGGTGCAAATCCCGGTGTCGCATGCGTTCCACTCCGCGATTGTGCGCCCGGCTATGCCGCAGTACCGCGCGTTTTTAGATACGCTTACATTCCACGCGCCCACCATGCCCATTACGACTAACGTAACGGCCGAATTTTACCCCAGCGACCCCGAGAAGATTAAAGACCTCATGGTCACGCAGATTTCACACTCGGTGGAGTGGATTAAACAACTGCAAACCACGTACGATTCGGGCGTGCGGTTGTTTGTGGAGTGCGGCCCCAAGCGGGTGCTTTCGGCCTTAGCCACCAGCACGCTGGCCGATAAAAAAGATATCAAGGTAGTGGCTTCCAACCACCCCAAAAAGGGCGGCATTGTGGAGTTTAACGACTTGTTTGCCAACTTTATTTCTTCGGGCATTCATGTAGATTGGACCGGCACCGATATTTTTGGCAACAACGCTACCTACAACCCGGCGTTTGTCAGCTGGGTGAAAGAGAACGCGCCCGAAGCAGTAAAGGCGCAAGCAACTATTTCCGCGCAAAACGCGCAAGCTGTTAGTACGCAAGACGTTGTATATGACGAAGAGGAACTTATGAAAAAACCGATTGTAATTAGTGGTATTGCCGCCGGCGGCCCCGGCAGTTGGGACAAAATCTTCCGTGAGGGGGTACTAGACGAAATCTTATCCGGCCGCAACATGATTGAGCCTGTAAGCCAAGAAACCCAACAAAAACAAATTGATAAACACGTGGAATTTGTGATTAAATCGCCAGACGGTAACCACCGCTTTGAGCGCTTAACCTCGGCCTCGCAAGCTATTAAACTTTCGGCCCGCGGCGGCGCGTTTGACCTCGAGAAAGAATTCGGTCTGCCCGCTAAATGGGTCAAATCTATGGACCGCTCTTTTCAGCTGGCCATTGCGGCCGGTATGCTGGCTTTAAAAGACGCCGGCATCCCGCTGGTGCTTTATTACAAACCCACTTCCACGGGCGGCTATCTGCCCGACCGCTGGGGCCTGCCCGCTGAAATGATTGACGAAACGGGCGTTATTTTTACCTCTGCCTTCCCCGTGGCTAACAGCATGATGGGCGATTTAACCAAACGCGTGGAAGGGCTGCTCAACAACAAAACCGCCAAAGAAGTCCGCGCGTTTTGCGACAAGTTTATCGCCCAAATCACGGACCCCGCTTTAAAAGCCGAAATGGAAGCCTGGTACCAGCAAAACTTTAAAGACAAAGAAGTAGAGCCGCAGGCGTTTACGTCCGAATTTATTTTGAAAACCATTATTATCGCACATTCCCACTTCTGCCAGTGGATCCGCGCGCGCGGCCCGGCCACCGCCATGAGTGCCGCCTGTGCTTCCACCGCGCAAGCCATTGGCGTAGCGCAGGACTGGATCCGCTTAGGGCGCTGTAAACGCGTCATTGTCATCAGCGCAGACGATATTACTAACGACAACGTCAGCGAATGGATTTTAACGGCGTTCTTAGCCTCCGGCGCCGCCACGACCGAGGCCGACGTTACCAAAGCCGCCTTGCCTTTTGACCGCCGCCGCAACGGCATGATTGTGGGCATGGGTGCGGTGTCACTCATCGTAGAAGAAGAGAGCGAAGTCACTAAACGCGGCATGAAACCGCTGGCTAAGCTCTTAGAAACCGAAATTTCCAACAGCGGCTTCCACGTTACCCGCTTAGACGTAGCGCACGTGGCCAGCGTCATGAACCGCCTGGTATCGGCTGCCGAAAAAGACTTTGGCCTAAACCGCAGTGATATGGCCAAACAACTGGTTTTTATTTCGCACGAAACGTACACGCCCGCGCGTGGCGGCTCGGCCAGTGCCGAGGCGTACGCCTTAAAATCTACCTTTGGCGCGGATGTGAGCAACATTATCGTCAGCAACACCAAAGGATTTACCGGCCACTCCATGGGGGCCGGGCTGGAAGACGCCATTGCCGTGCGCTGCCTTAACACCGGGCTCGTCCCGCCGATTGCCAACTTCAAAGAGGCCGACCCCGAACTTGAAGGCATCACGCTAAGCAAAGGCGGCCACTACAACTTTAAATACGCCTTGCGCCTGGCCGCCGGGTTTGGCAGCCAGCTGGGCATGACCTTGTTAGAAGGCACCTGGAAAGAAGGCGAGCCGCGCATTTTTGACAACGCCAAGCACGACGCCTGGCTCAAGCAAATTTCCGGCCAACAAGCCCCGGTGCTGGAAGTAGTGCAAAACACCTTGCGTATTAAGGATAACTACCAGCACGGCGTAAAACCCGCACTGGTGATGGAAGGCTCGCAAGCGTTTGTGGATAAAGTAAACGCCGTACGCCCGGCGGTGCAAACCGTGGCAACGCCCGCGCCCGCGGCTCAACCCGCCGTAGCGCCCGCTGTAAAAGCGGCCCCCGCCAAAGCGCTGGACGAAGCCACCGTCACCAAAGAAGTTGTCAACATGGTGTCTGAGAAAACGGGCTACCCCGAAGACATGCTGGACTTAGATTTGGACATGGAGGCCGACCTGGGCATTGATACGGTTAAACAAGCCGAACTGTTTGCCGGCATGCGCGAGCATTACGGTATTGCCCAGCAAGACGGCATCCAGTTAAAAGACTACCCGACGATTCGCCACTGCATTAAGTTTGTACTGGCTAACGCGGGCAAACCCGCAACCGCAACCCCGGCCGCGCAACCTGCACCCGCGCCAGTTGCTCAACCGACGGTAGCGCAACCCGCGCCTGTAGCCGCCGCGCCCAAAGCCGCTAACTTAGACGAAGCGACCGTCACCAAAGAAGTTGTCAACATGGTGTCTGAGAAAACGGGCTACCCCGAAGACATGTTAGATTTGGACTTGGATATGGAGGCCGACCTGGGCATTGATACGGTCAAACAGGCCGAACTGTTTGCCGGCATGCGCGAGCATTACGGTATTGCCCAACAAGACGGCATCCAGTTGAAAGACTACCCGACAATTCGCCACTGCATTAAGTTTGTGCTGGCTAACGCCGGGAAACCCGCAACTGCTACACCCGCGCCGCAACCGACGGTAGCACAACCCGCTGTGCAAGCCGCACCTGCACCCGCGCCTGCCGCCGCGCCCAAAGCCGCTAACTTGGACGAAGCCACCGTCACCAAAGAAGTCGTTACCATGGTGGCCGAAAAAACAGGCTACCCCGAAGACATGCTGGACTTAGATTTGGACATGGAGGCCGACCTGGGCATTGATACGGTTAAACAAGCTGAACTGTTTGCCGGCATGCGCGAGCATTACGGCATTGCCCAGCAAGACGGTATCCAATTAAAAGACTACCCGACCATCCGCCACTGCATTAAGTTTGTGCTGGCTAACGCGGGCAAACCTGCAACCGCAACCCCGGCCGCGCAACCCGCGCCCGCGCCAGTTGCTCAACCGACGGTAGCGCAACCCGCCCCTGTAGCCGCCGCGCCGAAAGCGGCGGTGCCTGCCTCGGCACCCGCCAATTTGGACGAGGCCGCCGTCACCAAAGAAGTCGTTACCATGGTGGCTGAGAAAACGGGCTACCCCGAGGACATGCTGGACTTAGATTTGGACATGGAGGCCGACCTGGGCATTGATACGGTTAAACAAGCTGAACTGTTTGCCGGTATGCGCGAGCATTACGGCATTGCCCAACAAGACGGCATCCAATTAAAAGACTACCCGACGATTCGTCACTGCATTAAGTTTGTGCTGGCTAACGCGGGCAAACCCGCAACCGCAACCCCGGCCGCGCAACCCGCGCCCGCGGCTCAACCGGCCGCCACTCCCGCGCCTGCCGCCACTCCGGCGCCGCAACCGCAAGCGCAAGTGAAAGCCGAAGCAAAACCGTTTGAAGCAAGCCACGCGTTGCCGGAGCATAAACTCATTGAGCAACCCGAAAAAGTGGTAGCCGAACACATTGGCGCGCCCGAGGCCGACGCCGTCATCACCAACCCCACGGCCCCCATTGTAAAGCGCGACTCGCTGGCCGAACGCCCCGAGCGCGAAGGCTACCAGGGCGAACACTGCCACGAGAAAAAACTGCGCTACGTAACCACGGTGGCCGACGCCCCGCTTAGCGAGCGCGCCAACCGCCGCTTGGCCAAGGACCGCACGGTTCTCATCTTTGCCGATAACTCCCAACTTATCAAAGCCTATCAAGAGGAGTGCAAAGAGCTTGGCGTACCCTACCACGTGTTTACCACGCTCAAAACGCGCAGTAAAAACACCACCATTATGAATTGGGAATCGTACGAAGAGACCGAGGCCGCTTTAAAAGCCTACGCCGCCGAGGACCCCAATATTCAGGGTATCATCTATCTCTTGGGTGCCACGGTTAAAAAGTTTGACAAAAAAGCCAGCCCGCATAACGAGCTGACCAAAGTTGTCATGCCGCTGTTTATTGCCTTGCGCGTATTTGAAAAGGGCCTGGCTAACCGCCAGGATAGCGACACGTTCTTCGCCGTCAATACCAAGGTGGACGGTAACTTTGGCTACTTCACCAAGGACGAGTTCAACCCCATTGTAGGCGCGTTAACGGGCGGCACCACGTGTTTTAGAAAAGACGTGTATGAACGCACCGGGGCGATTAGTAAACTCATGGACTTTGAGCCCACCGCCACGCCCGACGAAATGGCCCAGCGCACCCTGGACGAAGTGCTCCACGGCGATATGCGCCTGATGGTCGGCACCCGCGGGGGCGTACGCTCTACTATTTTGTCGCTACCTACCCGCTTAGACCGGCGCGTCAAACATTTTGACCTGGCGGGTAAAACCATTATCTTCACGGGCTCGGGCCGCGGGATTGGGGCCATGCTGTCCCAAAAAATTGCCGCGCAGTACCACAGCAAAATTATCGTCTTAGATATTATTGAAATCCAAGAGAAAACGCCGCTGTGGGCCTCTATGAACGAAGCCGAACTGGCCGCCTTGAAAAAGCAAATCTGGGAAGACCTCAAGGCAGACCCCACGCACAAAGCGACGCCTGTCCTCTTGGAGCGTGCGTTTGGCCGCGTGAAAGATTCCATTACGCTCTATAACAACTTGCAAAAACTGCGCGAACTGGGCAGCGAAGTGGAATACTACCATTGCGACGTGCTCAACGCCGCCATGGTCAAAGAAGTCTGCACCAAGATTAAGGCCAAAAACGGCCGCGTGGACGGGCTTATCCACTTTGCGGGCTTAGAGCGCTCCAAACTCATTTACGATAAAGACCCGGCTGAATACTACCGCATCTTTGACGTAAAAGCAACGAGTTTTGGCATGTTTCTCGCTAACAACATTGTACGCGACGACGGCTTCTTCGCGTTTGCCTCGTCCATTGCCGGCAAGTACGGCAACCTGGGCCAAAGCGATTACGCCAGCGCCAACGACTATTTGGCCAAGTCCGCCTTGTCCTTAAGCAACCAAGGCTACCGCGCCGTAAGCATTGCCATGAGCGCTTACAAAAATGTAGGCATGGGCGTGCGTGCGGGGGTGGAAACCTTCCTGCGCTCCAACGGGGTGGACTTTGTGGACCCCGAAGACGGTATGCAAATCTTCTTAGACGAAATCGTCTATGGCCAAGTGCCCGAGATTGTACTCACCGGCTCGCTGGGCCGCTTAGATTGGGACCACCAGTTAAAGTTTGAGTGGGACGAAATCGGCTCCGCGGCCGACTTCGCCTCCAAAGACGACGATAACACCCCCAAAGGCGGTGCTGCGCCCGCCCCTAAGGCGGCCCCCAAAGCGGCGGCAAAGCCGGCCGCTAACGGGCCCGATGCCTCCCGGGCTACGCACTTTTTGGGCGAAGTAAAGTCCTTAGATAAAGGGGCGCAAATCCACGTGGAAAAAGAGTTTAACTTGACGTCCGACCCGTACCTGGCGGACCACGCCATTGAAGGCACGCCGTACGTGCCGGGCGTAATGGGCTTGGAAACGTTCTTTGAAACTTCCACCGCCTTAACCGGCGAGGTTACGCACGCCTTGCAAGACGTGCACTTCTACTTGCCTATTAAACTGCTTCGCAACCGGCCGCAAGCCGTGCGCGTATTTGGCAAGGCCGTGGGCGACCAAGTGGAAATGGAAATTGAGAGCGACTTCATTAACAGCAAAGGCGTGAAAATGGGCAACACCCGCCGCCACTTTACCGCTAAAACTTTGCGCGAATTTACCTCCACGTGGGACAGCGTAAAAGCCCAAGCTATGACCGGGCTTGAGAACGCCCTGCAAGTAACCGCGGAGCAGATTTACGAAAAATACTTCCACGGCCCGTCGTTCCAGGTATTGGGCGGCATTGTGCGCGTGAATGACAAAGAATCACTCGCCATTTACAACACCACCCCGGCCCCGCAATGGACCGACGGCCCGCGCACCTTGCTCGCTAACCCGATGCTCATTGAAGCGGCGTTCCAGTGCTGTGGGTTCCAGGATATGGCCATCGCCCACAAAATGACCCTGCCCGACGGTATTGCCGAAGTGGCTGTGCTTAACAACCAACTGCCGCCCGCGCGCTTGTACCTCTACGGTGTCAATAAGGGCGACACGGCCGACGGTAAAACCTTGCACGACGCGTATGTGTTTGACGCACAAGGCAAGGTGTGGGTAGAAATCCACGGCTACCAGGCCATTGGGCAGTAATGGCCTATCAGTTAAAAGTAGTTGATTTAAACAACTTGCCCCCGGCTAACACGGTTTTGTGTGAAAAAGAACTGGCTTTTTATAACCGCCTTCAAGTTCCCAAGCGCAAAACCGAGTGGCTGGGGGGAAGACTAGCCCTTAAAACCCTCTTGTGCGCGCAGTTAGGCCGCACCCTTAAAGATTACGAAGTTTTAACCCCAGGCGGCGTGGGCAAACCCACGGTTACAGTGTCCGCCAATTTCACCTCTCCCCTGGAGGGAGAGGATGCCCGCAGGGCAGGTGAGGGGGAAAACAAAGATTCCGGCGCAGTTAATATCCCTTTTAGCCTCACGCACAGCAACGGCTTTGCGGTGGCGGCCCTGGCACCCGAACACAAATACATCGGCATTGATTTGGAAAAAATCGCCCCGCGCCTGAGCGCGTGGAAAGATTCGTTTTTCCACCCCACCGAACTGACCCGCACGGACGACGCCTTTTTAACATCCCTGTGGACCCAAAAAGAGGCGCTTGTTAAACTGTTGGGCCCGGGGCTTACTATTAACACGCAAGACGTGCGCGTGGTGGGGGGAGCGGCGCAGTTTTACGGCCGCGCGCTGGAGATTTACACCGCCCTGGGTGCGCCGCAAATCACGTTGGAAACTTCTTCATTACGGCCCGGATTCTGTTTTAGCGTAGCCGTGGCGTAAGCCCATTTCTTCCAAAAGGCGTTTCACTTGCACTTGTTGGGCCGGCGTTAGCGTGGGCTGTGGCGGCGGCACACTCAGGCGCACGGCGGCTTGGGCCACGGTTTGGCCGGGTTGCAAGCGCACCCATTTGCTAAACCACGTCAGCTGGCCGCGCTCGTTATATGCCCGGTACGGGATGAGCGCCAGGCCCGCTTGGGCAGGGCTGTGGGCGGGGTTATCAATTGTATCCATAGGATTCTTCCCGTTTTTGTTTAGCTTGGGCGTAATAATCGGGCAAGTTACGGCACACCGCCGCATATCCGCCGGTAAGGCCCTCTTTTTTTAAGTACAAAATACATTCTTTTATAGTTTGCAAAGCTAGCGGGATATCTTGCCCGCAAAATTCCAAAATATTGCGCAAATGGCGGCGGTTTTTGTGATACCAAATGCGCCGTTGCACCGGGGTTTGCACGTTGGCTTCAAAGTGTTCTATAACCTGTGCGGCAAATGCCTCCAACCCCAGGTTGGAAAATTCTTTTTCACAAACCGTTTGCGCCCCCTG
>JBGUOO010000003.1:0-78336 GCA_045129775.1 Elusimicrobiaceae bacterium | reverse complement strand
TTTTAGGCTTATTATCTTTCATTTTATTTTCTCCTGTGAACGACATGTCCGTAGTGTACCAAAAAAAAAAAACAAGTCAAGGCTTTTTCATTTTGAGACGGCAAAAAAGTGCCCGCTTTTAAGCGGGCATTTTTTATTTTTTCAAACAGGATTTTAGTTCGCGGGAACTTGTGCCGCGGGCGGAACATTGCCGCCACGGTGGAAGAAACGCTGTACCTTTGCTTTTAACTGTTGCCAAGCATATTTAGTAGCCTGTACCATACTGGAATTGGCCAGCATGCCCGGTGTTAAAGCCACGCTGGCGGCTAAAGCGGCCCCACAAATGGCTATATCTAAGCCCGGGATAGCTTCAAACGCGCCGGATTTCATCGCCCCTACCGGCAGAGCGGCTACCGGCATGGTAAAGTTGATAAGCAAGGCAATTTCGCGCTTATATTTGGGGTAAAGCCCAATCATATATTCATACATTTGCGAGAAGAAATTGCTAATCCCAAAACAAGCGGTTATGGTACCCGCTACCAACAGGCCGATATTGCCCATGGGTACGGCTAACGAGGCCATCACCGGCCCTAAAATGCTGGCTATGGAAGACAGCGCGTACATACTGCCGCCACTCATACGTTGGCTTAAAATGTTCCCCACAATACGCCACCCAAACATACAACCGTATAAGAGCAACCCTACCACCCCCGTAGCGGCGGTACCTTCCAACCCCATATCACGCATAGCAAAGGCTAACCCGTTGGAAAAACCTAACTCGCCAAAAGTAGCCAACGTCATGGCGCTTAATGCGGTAGGCAACCCTTTCATCTTGGCCACTTTCCACCATTTTACGTCACGGCGGCCCAATATATCAAAGGCTTGTTGTAACGCTTGGCGCGCTTGTTGGGCTTGGGCGGGGGTACGGTTTGATAATAAGAGTAACTGTTCAAGTTCCTGGCCCACTTCGGCTTCATGTTTAGCCGTTAAGGTGTTAATCGTGGTTTTAGTCTGGCGGGATTCCACCGGCACTAAGGCATCAATAGCCCCTTTGAGCTGTTTGGCCACACTCATCAAAACCGGGTGTTGGGCGGATACTTCTTCTGGCTCAATCGCGTGAATTTTTAAGGCTGACGTATTTTGCAAATCTTGTAAATTGTTGTTAAGCACCGTCATATTCATGGGGAACGCATCTTTATAACGTGTCTTATATACTTGGCGCAAGGTATATAAGCTATATAAGGTGTATGGCACATAACTGGCTGAAAAATCTAACCCCAAGTCCACCCCGGCCAGTTTCCCTAAAAAGTTGGCAAACATCGGGAAGGATAAGAATAACATGGTCCCTAAGTTTTTAAACATGGCCCCGCGCTGGTAGTAAATAACATCCCGCAACGATTTGGAATTTTTCTTAGTCAGCACTTCCCAAGCACGTTTGGCTAAATGTTTACGGTTATAGGTAACCGGGATGGCATTGGCCACTACTTTTTCTTTTTCAAAGGAACTGGCTTGCGGCACAATACCCCGGTTGGCACTCATCAGTAAGTTTTGCACAAACCGTGTTACGTTGGTGCCCAACGCAATCAAAACGCTTGAAATAATAAACCCTGTTAATTGTAACGAGGTTACTTCTCCGCCACCTACATGGCCATATAACCCGGTAGCCAAGGCCGTCAACCCACCCACGGTAAACATAGTAGCACCGACCCGGAACACAGCAGCTTCCCCGTATTGTTTCATAAGCGGATGCACAAAAATCATCAAGGCCGGCAGTACGTTGTTAATTCCCAACATAATATTGCTGGCGGTATCTTTTTCAATACCAAAGGTATCGTGCATTTCCGGGGCTAAGGTTTTACCTAAGCCGATTTGCAAACTGGGTACTAAATACGTAACCGGCACCATTTTTTCCATGGTGGAAAATACACCCAGTTTAAACGGGGTTTGCGGATACATGGCAAAAACTTGCGTCCAGTATTTGCTTTCGGCTTTAGGCAAGCGGACAAAGGCATTTTGCAAGGGGGTAATTTCCCCTTCTGCACTGCGGAAGAAAAGGCCGCCGTTATAAGTCCAGATATGGCCTTTTTCGGGGTCTTTAATGCCGCTAAGCAAGCTGGCATCTACTTCGGCCATTACAACCGGGGGTTCTTCTAAATTTTTATCATAAACCGGCAACGTAATTGCTTTTTTAGGGGCGCTGGTGCGTTGGATTTTAAGACGCATCGGACGGGATAAATTCAACTGACGGATCCCTTCCAGTAAGGTATTGAGTTCGCCGTTTTGGGTAGTTAACGTAAAGTAAAAGTGGTCCGGGCGTTTATTAGGTACGGTTTGGTTACGTAGTTCAAAAATGTAGTCCTTGTCCAACGCCAAGCGGTTATATCCCGGCAAAAAATTCTTTAAGGTATTGCTGACCGTCAAATCCACGTTACGCAAAATGTGCTCAATGTTATCTTCCCCTACTACGGTAAGTTTAAAACCGTCCACCGCCACGGGAACTTCTTGAATATCTTCCACCCCAATCAAATCGCCGCCGACAGAGGCTTTGCTCGGGATATCTATTTCAGCAAATACGGGGCGTACCTTGCTCTCATGTAAACCCGGCTCTTCATATCCACCGCCGTTTTCATCTCCGGCTCTTTGTCTTAATTGGCGGCGGGCCCACATACTAAAACGCTCTATTGCATCCGTCACGACAAACACGGGGATTCCGCTATATAATACCCCGGCGTTGGCGCGGGATTTCGGGGCGGGCGCAACCGGTGCCGGAACTTGCTTGGCAATCTCTTGTTTTACGGGTACTTGGGGATTAGCGGCCGGTTGCGCCGCTACTTGGCGCGGGGCACGCAAATTCATCCATTGTTCGGTAGCCGTTAAAGACGTATCCGCATGGAGGCGGTTGGGTAGAAAAGTACGGCTTAAAAAAGCGGCTAAATTTTCATCAGCCGCTTTGGGATTATAAATTTGTAAAGAAGCAGGAATTTCTACCGGCAGGCCTTTCACACGGATAAAGGCCGCCGTACCCGCTAAAACTTCCTTCTTTGCATTCGCCTGCAAGAAAGTGCCCAACGCTTCATAAGCTTGCATGCGCAGTAGCCCGCGCGCCGTAATTAACGCGGCGGTGTCTTCAAACAGCGTACCTTGCGCGTGTTGGTAAAAATCTAGGAGGATCGGGGCATTTTCTTGCGTTCCCACCAACCCCAGGGCCGAGGCATCCGCCAACACATTTTGCACGGCTGTTACGTCAGCCCGGAGCGGATATTTTTGGGCATAAGCTAAGAAAGAGGATAAATCGGTTTGCGGCACCTGCAAGGCTTTGGGGGCCTGTTTGAGCTGAATTTGATAGGCCTTTACGGCTTGGCTGCGTTGAGCGGGTGTTAAGGCATTAGGCATTAACGAGAGGGTAACAAATTCATTGCGTAAGATCGGCGCACGTACAGCCACAGGTTTTTGTAAAATTTGACCCGCCAACCCATTTACGTTCCCCGTTAAAATACGATTCTGTAACCCGCTGGCAGATAAAGCGCTTTGGGCCACTTGACGGTTTACTTGAGCAGTGAGGCGGGCAGAGAGGGCTTTTTTGTCGGCCAAGGTAGTTACTCCCCGGCGTACCCCTTTTACAACGCCGCGGCCGGCCGGGCCCACCTGCCCCAAAGCCGGAGTGATACTGCTTACCAAGATACTTACGCTCAGCACGAGCGAAAGAATTTTACGCATAAATGAGTTTTCCTCTCTTATATATATAATCGCAATTTAAACGGCCAAAAAACAGGGCCAAAAGTCCTAATTGAAAGTATCTTTTGGCCCTATATAACACAAATTGTTCAATGCACTGCAGGTATATAGTATAGGTGGTTGTTTGCTTATTTTTACAGTGTTGTGAAAATAGTGATAAGAAAATGGAAAAAAGAAAGCCGACCCGCGACGTGTGAGGGGTAATTTCCCGTCGGGCGGAGCACAAACACACAAATTGGGTGGTGTTGCACTGGTACATAACAATTTAACCTTCTCCACATATATATTAGGAAATTTGGAAAGGGGTTGCAAGGAAAAAAAGACCTATTTTAAAAATAGGCCCTACTTTAGCAATACACTAGCTTTTTAGGGCCCTGTTTTGCTATAGTATAGGTACAATTTTTCCTGTTTTTGGAACCGTATGTAGAAT
This sequence comes from Elusimicrobiaceae bacterium, assembly GCA_045129775.1. Taxonomy (GTDB): domain Bacteria; phylum Elusimicrobiota; class Elusimicrobia; order Elusimicrobiales; family Elusimicrobiaceae; genus Avelusimicrobium. The sequence continues at coordinate 74,192 of JBGUOO010000003.1, read as the reverse complement.
ACGGAGCGCGTTTAAAAGCGTTATCTTCGAATCCAAAAACAGCCGTTTTAGGCACAATATGCCCAAGCTGATCCCTTGGTTGTATTGTGCCGAGTGTTTGCCGTTTATACGGCAAACCGCGGCTGTTTTCGTCTAAGGCTTCGAAGATACTTAGCGACAATAGCCGTATTTTTGTACTCCAAACCAGGTTAAATTGCAATTCACTGTAAGGAGTATAAGAATGAAAAAAGAAAATAATAAAAATGTCATGCTGAACTTGTTTCAGCATCCCCACCGCTTGTTTGCTACACGCGGTTTTACACTCATTGAGCTCTTAGTTGTCGTACTTATTATCGGCATTTTAGCCGCCGTCGCTGTGCCGCAATATAAAAAAGCGGTGGAAAAAAGCCGTTTAAGCATCTACATGCCTGTTGTCAAAGAAATCGCCCAAGCGGAAGAAGCCTATTATTTGGCAAACGGCAATTATACCTATGAATTGGAAAATTTGGATATAGATCTTCCTACTAAAGGGTGTACTTATGTTACTAACGACCAATACGGACAATATTATCATTGCAAACAAAAAAACAATTCCTATTTTAACATAGGCGTATGGAACGGACCCACCAATGCCCAATTTCAAACTTCCAATATTGCGTATCTACACTATCTTACAGACCGCTCAGGAGATTTGGAATATAAAAAAGGAGATGTTTGGTGTTATTCAAAAGATACAATCAGCCGTGCTGTTTGTAAATCTTTAGGAGAAGGAACGGAATATGAATTTTCGTCTGGCTGGAAGTGGAAATACGTATTAGGAAGATAACTTGGAACCAAACAAAATTGCCAAGCATCACCGGGAAAAACCTACAGTAAGCTGATTTTTCAAATTTGAGTTTAGTTTGCGGGGAAAAGTTGGGCCGTGGCGTACGTCTACCGGACCGCACGAAGTGCGGCAAGTACGTAAGGTCCAAGTCACCGCAAAATAAACCAAATTTGGAAAATGGTTGCCAAGGTAAAACGCAACGTCAACGCGTATAAAAATCTTATCAACTAAAAAAATCCACCGCCGTTGGTAACAACACTTCTTGCATTACAGACAACGCAAACGAGTCCGTCATCCCGGCAATATAGTCGGCAATGGCAGTGTCAATTTCGGCGGCGTTTTCTTTATAAAACCCGCGCATAGACTTAATATAATTGCCAAAACTGCGGGCGGCTTGTTGCGGCTCTTGCGCATAGGCTTCATAGTCAAAGCCGTGGCGGTCAAACAGCGCGCGGAAATAGTCAAACACGTCGCGCAAGCATTTGGTAACAATTTCTTTACGCCGTAGCATATCCTCGTTGCAATAAATGCGCTGGTAGTTAAAATCACGCAGTTGGGAAATCAAATCAAATTTCTCGTCGGAAAATCCAATACAATCTTTATCTTTGGAGTGACCGATTAAATCAAGCGTGAGCGTATTGATAATCTCCCCGTTGGAGGTGCCCATTTCTTTACGCACGTCTTGCGGGATATCGGCGCGGGTAATCAAATCGGCCTTAATGGCGTCTTCAATATCGCGCCCGAAATAGGCAATCTTATCGGCCAAGCGCACAATGCACCCCTCATAGGTAGAAGGCATTTGCGTGCGCCCGGTAATAGCTTCCAAATCGTTGGGCGTTTGGGCGGGGCGTAAAGCGTTGTTGTGGAAATCTTCGCCACAGTGGCAAATAATGCCGTCTTTGACGGCAAATGTTAAATTGAGCCCCTCGCCATAGTTGGCAATATGTTCCACCACGCGGTAGCTGTTAAGCTCGTGCAAAAAGCGTTTGCCGCCGGGTTTTAAACACGCATCAATGGCGCGTTCGCCCTCGTGGCCAAACGGCGCGTGGCCAATATCGTGCCCCAGGCCAATGGCATAGGCCATATCTTCACTGAGTTCCCAATTTCCGCTTTTATTTAAACCGCGGCATATCGTGGCCGCAATCGTTGCCACGTGGAGCACATGTTCAATGCGCGTGCAAATGTGGTCGTTCTTCGGCGCAAAAAATACTTGCGCCTTGTGTTTCAGACGGCGAAACGGCAACGAATGGATGATTTTTGTTTGATCCCGAAAGTACTCATCACGCAAATCGGGCGTATGCGCATGGGTACGTTTTAAATAAATTTCATCGGAAAACGGGTTTTTTATCATAAAATTATGATACCATAATAGAAAGCTTACGTATAGAGGACATTTTATGAAACCAGTGGTATTTCCCGGCAGTTTTGACCCCGTCACTAACGGACACCTTGATTTAATTAAACGCGCCCGCGCCATTTTCGGCGCAGTCGTGGTGCTTGTATTACATAACGCCCAAAAACAAACCCAGTTTACTATGCAAGAGCGCGTGGCTTTGTTAAAAGAGGCGTTACAAAACGAAGAAAATATCACGGTAGAAAGTGCCGAGGGTTTACTAACTGATTATCTAAAAAATCACGGTTATACTACCGTGGTGCGCGGGTTACGCAGTGCGCACGATTGGAATCACGAACGCACCAATGCCCACTTTAACAAACGCTTTTACCCGGCGGTGGAAACCGTGTTTTTGCCAGCCAATGAAACGTACCAATTTATCAGCTCTTCGGCGGTCAAAGAAGCCGCGGCTTACGGGGCGGATATTACAGACCTTGTTCCCCCTTGCGTGGCGAAAGCACTGAAAAATAAAATCAATTAAGGGAATAATACTCATAGTTTTTGTTTTCGTAAATAAGAGTTCCCATACTGGCACAAATTTGTTGACGTTGAATATTGATTTTACTAGCTACACAATAAAGTTTATTCTCTAGTTCCGGAATATCATTTCTATGTGAAAAACCATAACTAATAGCCCATGTATTACTATGATAAACTTGTACATAATTCGGTGAACTAGCACTTGTTATCTTGCAAGTTAAATTCTCCGGACATTGAATATCTATATCCAATTCATTAAAACTATTTGTATATTCCCCATTTGCCAAATAATACGCTTCTTCAGCATCATGTACGGCTTTAGCAAATACAATACCCTGTGTCATCCGGCTTTTAGTGACTGCTTTTTGATACTGCGGCACGGCCACCGCCGCCAGAATACCGATAATCAGCACCACTACCAACAACTCTATTAGCGTAAAACCGCGCACGCCGTTTCCCTCGCCCCTTGTGGGAGAGGATGCCCAACGGGCAGGTGAGGGGTCATCTAATAAAGCCACAACCTTGTTATCTTTCATTTTATTTTCTCCTGGCAACAATATACCCGAAGTGTACCAAAAAAAAAAAACAAGTCAAGCAAAAGTTAGGGCAACTTTTTTCCCCTCTCTGCGGTGCTGACGCACTCGTTCTCCCCCTCCAAGGGGGAGAGGAACAACGCACAACCTGTAGAGCGGGCCGTATTTCCCAAGTACAAGGTAAAACTTATAGTAAGCTGATTTTTTAAATTTGAGCTTAGTTTGCGGGGAAAAGTTGGGCCGTAGCGTACGTCATTTAGCGCCGCACAGCGGTGCAAGTACATAAGGCACAAGTCACGCCCAAATGTGACGAATTTGAAAAATTGTTGCCGGGGGCCAATGCCACATCGCAAGAGTCGTTAATTACGTTCCCAAAAGGACCTATTTCCACCTAGGTCCAAAGACCCTGTTTTTATACCCACCAAAACGGCATACTATAAAAAAGAGGTATGTATGCAAAAACTGATAGTGGCGTTTATTTTGAGTTTTGTCTTCGTACCGGGTGTTTTATGCGCTCACCCGGTAGATCATACCCGCTTGACGGTGGCACTTGCGGCGCAAACCACACAAGGGGTGGACCACTATTTAACCGCGCTCGACGAATACGGCACCCCACTGATTATTAAACTGGCCCGCCAAGGCGACGTTAAAACCCTGTTAAGCCTGGCGCAATACCCCTCAAACGGCAAATTTTTACTGGCTACCGATACGTATGGCAACAACCTCTTTCACGTAGCTAAAAATGCCGATACCGTGCAAGCGGTGGCCTCGTTAATCCGCCGCTACTACGGTGCTAATGCCGCACGCAAAATTGCGGCCTTGGTAGATACGCGCAACAAACTGGGTGAAACCCCCTTGCACGCCCAAATCAACGCCGCCCACGGCGACACCTTCCGCCCGATTTACACCTACACATCTTTAAAAAAGAAAAACGACGCGGCCCGCAACCAACTGGCCCGCTTACACGGCACCGACGAGCGCATTTACGCCCAACACAAAGCCATTTATTGCCAAGATATTGTGTCCGCCGGGTCGGCCAATGGTATTACGTTGTGGCAAGCGGCGCAAGCCCAAGTGCCTTATAACCCGCAAATGGCCAATGTGGCCGGTACCATCGGGCGCGTGCTACCGTGCTTGGCCCAAAACTAATTTACCCACGCAAAACGGGCGGAACTCATTAGTTCCGCCCGTTTTTTTGAATGGTAAAAATTTACGCCGCCGGGGACATAGCCGCCTTTACCTCCACCCCCATAGAAGTAGGCACCCCGTTTTTATCCACACACACCAGGGTGGTTTTTCCTTTGGTGCAAAGGCGCCCGTTTTGGTTGGTAATCACATTTTCAAACACAATTTTAATGTCCGAAATTTCCAACACTTTCGTATCCACGGTAATTACGTCGCCGTAGCGCACCGGGTATTTATATTCTACTTCCTGCCGGGCCACTACAAAGTATTTACCCGCTTGCATCAACGCCGGCACCGAAAACCCTTTTTGGGCCATATATAAAGTGCGGGCTTCTTCAAAATATTTCAAATAGTTGGCGTAATAGACTACGTTGCCACAATCGGTATCATGATAAAAAATAGTTTTTTGCATACAGTTCCTCTTTTTGATAAGATTTCATATAATAATTATACTTGATTATGAAGACCGAAGAAATTATAGACCGCCTGCGTAACCCGCAAAAATATAACAAACAAGCCGTTGCCAAGCAAAAAAAACAGCAACAGGCCACCGTGGTACGCGCCCAAAACCATACCTTTTTAAATATGCTGGCCTTGGCCATTGCCGCCGGCGTGCTGGGCATAGCGGCCATTGTGTGGCTGGTTACCTTAAACGCTAAAAACCGTGCCGAAAACCTGACGGCCGCGCTGGACCCCAAAGCCGTACAAGGGCTTATCTCCAATGCAGAGTTTAACCCCGGCAAAGGTGTAACTTATGTGCAAATTTACGAAGGGCAAGACCGTAACGTATCGGTAGACGAATTGGGCACCACGTTGCCCATTATTAACCGTTTTAATTATCAATCTATTACGCCTAAAAACTATGGGGTAATCGGCATGGCCCCGTGGGCACTGACCGAAAATTTAGCCGCCAATATCCAAGATGCGGACCTGATTCACTACTTATTAAACCGCAAAGAAGTCGGCGAAGCTTTCATTGCCCGCAACGACGTTGCACCCCTCTTGGAGGACCCGCAACTGCTGGCCGCTTTTACGCAAGACAGCAATAAATTAAACGAATTTTTTGAAAGTGACGTGGTCAAGCAAGTGCTGGCCAATGCTAATTTGGTACGCAAAATCGGCGGGAGCCGTTTTATGAGCTACTTACTTACCAGTAAAGCCGTCAAATACTACCGCGACCACCCGCAAGAAGCCGTCAAGGTAATCAACGCCAGCCCCCAGCTTAACGCCTTGCGCCAAAACCCCGGCGTACGCCAAGCCGTTACCAGCAACTATTATTTAAAAAGTATAGCTCCCCAACTTTTAGGCCCGGCGCCGCGGTCCTACGCTCCGGCGGCCAATACCGCTAAAAAACAAGCCGCCCCCCAAAAAGCAAAAAAATAAAACTTGTGCGGGGCGTACAAATGTGCTATACTATATAAGAAGTTAAACGATTTTTGCGGGCGTGGTTCAATGGTAGAACGCGACCTTGCCAAGGTTGAGACGAGAGTTCGATTCTCTTCGCCCGCTCCATTTAAAAACCCCCTCTTTTGAGGGGGTTTTTGTATGTTAAAATACCGTCTAAATACGTTGCATTAAATTGCCCGTTAAGTCCAGCTCTTCGCAGTTATTGGTGCTTTGGCCGGATTTACTGCCGCAAGTGATGCTTGTGATATATCCCTCCCCACTGCTACTGGCGGTCAGCTGGTAAGACCAGCTTGTTCCTTTGCGGCTAATGGTAACCGTGGTGCCGTTAATAACGGGGGCATCAAAAAAACGGTTTTTGATTTGGTCCGTATTGGGTAAAGAAGTGGGATATTCCCCGGTAGCCATATGTTTGGCATTAGCATAATCGGCCGCATACTGCACATTACGTAACCCTTCCAAGGCGCGGCCGCGTTCCAAAGCGCGCTGGTATTTAGGCAACGCAATGGTTACCAGCGTGCTGATAATCACCATTACAATTAAAAGTTCAATAAGCGTAAAACCTGTTGTTTTCTTCATAGCATTCTCCTGCTTTTATTATACAAAAATTCTCCTTATTTTATAGAATAATAAAAACCGTATGAAAATCAAGCGTTTATTTATTATTTTATTTTGTTTGAACTTGCTTAATTATATAGACAGGCAAGTGTTATATTCGGTTTTTCCCCTCGTACAGGCCGACCTGAACTTAAATGATTTACAGCTAGGCGCATTGGCCTCGGCCTTTATGCTTGTGTATATGTGTTATGCGCCGGTGATGGGCTACTTGGCCGACCGTTTTCACCGCCCCAAACTTATGGCCTGGAGTGCTTTTTTATGGAGCGGTGCTACCCTGTTATGCGGGGCAGCTAAAAATTATGTTTCTTTACTTCTGCCGCGTGCGCTCATCGGCGTGGGCGAGGGCGGTTTTACTACTATCGCCCAACCCTTTTTGGCCGAACACGCCCCCAAAGAAAAACATGCCCCCCTGCTGGCCGCGTTCGGCTTAGCGTTGCCTATTGGCAGTGCGTTGGGGTATATATTGGGCGGCCTTGTCGGCCAACACTGGGGGTGGCGGCTTGCCTTTATGGTAGTGGGTGTGCCCGGCTTGTTTTTTGCTTTTTTGGCCGGAACTCTTTTAAAAGACAAAGCGCGCGAACGCAAAAACGCGCCGCGCCCCGCCCTAAAAGATTATTTGCCGTTATTTAAAAACCGTTCGTTTTTATGTGTTTGTTTGGCCCAAGCCATGATGACGTTTGTCATGGGCGGGCTTGCGGCGTGGATGCCCATGTATTTACACCGCTATTTACAAATGGACACAGCCCAAGCGGGCACTTATTTTGGCGGGCTGGTCATTGTGTGCGGGGCGGCAGGCACGTACATCGGTGGAATTTTGGCGGCGCGGTTACTGGCACGCACATCAAATGCCTATTATCAGCTCATTAGCGGGTGCTTTTTGGCGGCGTTACCGTTTTGCTGGGGAGCCCTTGCATGTACCCATACTTCGGGTGTACTGGCTTGTTTAGGCGTGGCACTGACACTGCTGTTTATGCCCACGGGCGCGATTGCCGCCGCGCTGGTAGCCACCACGGACGAAAAAATACGTTCCATGGCGTTTGCGCTAAACATTTTGATAATTCATTTGTTGGGTGATGCCATTTCGCCCACGCTGATTGGGTGGGCGTCGGACGCGTGGAACTTAAAAGCGGCCGTTTTTTGCGCCAGTTTGATGTTACTGCCCGGCATATGGGCCGGGATACGGGCTAAAAATTAGTTAATAGTCCAATAGTTACCTACATACCAGGAATAATTATATAAGTTTTCTTGAGGGCCCATAGATTGACAAATTGCTTTAGCAGTAGCATTTTTCTTTATGCTCCCTTCCCAATACGTAAAACACTGTGTTTTTCCTCTTCTTTCTACCGTAGAAGTTCCTTTTAAAAAATATCCTTGGAAAGAAGGTAAATTCGCATTATTTACACGCGCCGAACAATTGGTAGTATTACACTTATAACAATATTTATCACATTGTTCTTCATCCGTACCAATCAATTCACTGGGCACTTCTACATCTAACTTACTGATATCATCCGTATATACTCCGTTAGCTAAGTAATATGCCTCCTGGGCTTGCCCGATGGCTTTGAGCATAGCAACTGCTTCGGCCACGCGGCTCTTATAAACTGCCTTTTTGTATTGTGGTACGGCCACCGCCGCCAAAATACCAATGATTAAAACTACTACCAACAACTCTATTAGCGTAAACGCTTTTTTATTTGTTAACATAATACCTCCGCACTCTTCGTCGTACAGTTGTATCATAACAAAAAAAAAACAAGTCAAGACCCTGCGGGCGGCAACTTCCGCGCCTACCGTTTACCACAAATTTTTCAGTGAGCGTCCGCGAGAGGCACAGTTGAAAGTTTATAAAGCAGTTTTTTCTACAAAAATTTGAACGGCTTGTTCAAAAAGGGCTTTGTCGTTTTCGGTAAACCGAGCTAACGTGGGCGAGTCCACATCCAATACGCCCCACACCGCGCCGTTTTTAAAAATCGGCACCACAAGCTCACTATTAGACGCGCTGTCGCACGCAATGTGGCCGGGGAACTTGTGCACATTTTGCACCACTTGCGTTTGCCCGGTTTGTGCGGCGGTGCCACACACCCCACGCCCCAGCACAATTTTCACACACGCAGGTTTCCCCTGGAACGGCCCCAAGATAAGTTCGTTGCCGCGCAACACATAGAATCCCACCCAATTTAAACCGGGCAAGCCGTGAAACAAGACGGCAGACATATTGGCCATATTAGCCACAGAGTCAGTGGCTATAGAAAGCACACTTTCCAGTTGTTTAAGTAAAAGCGTATTAGACATAAAATTTAAATTAACGCACTCCAAAAGAAAGGGACGACCCTGTTTTCAGATTTGAGGCAAATTTGCACTATAAGTTGAGCGTGGCGTACGTCCTGCGGACGGCGCACAGCGCCGCAAGTACGCGAGCGAAAGTCGGTGCAAAGTTGCCCAAATGTGGAAACTGTTTAAGCGCGGGAAAAAAGCTATACCGCGTTAAATCCGGCCTCTAGCGCTTTTTTATTTAATGCCAACATCTCGGGTTTGGCGCGCTTATACACTTTTTTCATGGCGTCGGCCACCGCGGCCAAACTTACCGCGCCGGTGAGCTTAATAAACGCCCCCAGTGCCACTAAGTTGGCAATGCGGTCCATACCCAGTTCTTCGGCAATTTTATTACACGGCACGCAGACGGTTTTAATGTCCGTGCGCGTCGGGCGCGAGTTAATGAGTGAACTGTTCAAAATTAAGAGCCCGCCCTTTTTAAGCATGGGCTCAAATTTTGGCAGGGACGGCTCGTTCATCACAATCACGGTGTCGGGGCGCGAGACAATGGGCGTGTAAACCTCGCCGTCGCTCACTACCACCGAGCAGTTCGCCGTGCCGCCGCGCATTTCGGGCCCGTAGGAAGGCAACCAGCTGGCGTTTAACTTATTTTCCACACCTGCTTGCGCCAATAAAATCCCGGCGGAAATAACCCCTTGGCCGCCAAATCCGGCAATACGAATCCCTTGGTACATTATTTCGCCCCCTCGTCTTTAAATACGCCCAGCGGATATTGCGGCATCATTTTGGTGCGCACAAATTCCAGCGCTTGTTGTACGTCGGCATGCCAGTTGGTGGGACATTGGCAAATCACTTCCACCATGGAAAACCCAACGTTATTTACCTGGTTTTCAAACGCTTTTTTCAAAAATTGTTTGGTTTTGAGCACATTTTGCGGCGTATCTACTGCGCCGCGTGCTAAAAATTTGCTACCCGTAATTTGTGAGAGCATTTCGCACATATTCACGGGCCAACCTTGCAGTTTCGGGTCGCGCCCTTTGGGGGCGGTGGTAGCCACTTGGCCGACTAAAGTGGTCGGCGCCATTTGGCCGCCGGTCATACCGTAAATAGCGTTATTGATAAAAATAACCGTGATGTTTTCACTGCGTACCGCGGCGTGTACAATTTCAGCCATACCGATAGAGGCCAAATCGCCGTCGCCCTGGTACGAAAACACAATGGCCTGCGGTTTAGAGCGTTTAATACCTGTAGCAATCGCGGGGCCGCGCCCGTGCGCACCTTGCACACAATCGCACGCAAAGTAACTGTCGGCAAACACCGCACACCCTACCGGGGCCACCCCAATGGTGCGGTCCGCCACGCCCAGTTCTTCTACCGTTTCGGCAATTAAACGGTGCACAATACCGTGCCCGCAACCGGGGCAATAGTGCATGGGAACGTCGGTCAATGCGTTTGGTTTTTTAGCTAAAATCGTGCTCATTTGGTTTCCCCCTTGCGGTCGCCCTGCACGCCGAGTTTAAGGTCGCGCTGACAGTTATAAGTAAACCCGGCGGCGTGATCTTTCAGTGTAAACAGCCCGTCTTTTTTTCCGGTTAAGAGCGACTTGGCGGCCATTAAAATTTGTGCGCCGTCGGGTTGGCCCCCGGCCGGATAGGCGTTTAAGCCAACGGGGCATTTACCCGCTACGGCCAGTTGCACGTCTTGCAACAGCTGGCCCAGGCTTTGCTCTACTACCAGCATCGCTTTGGTTTTTTGGGCCAGTTCAGCCAGGCGTTTAACCGGGAACGGCCACAGCGTAATCGGGCGGAAAAGGCCTACTTTAAGGCCTTGTTCTTTGGCGTGGTTGACGGCCTCTAAGCACGCGCGGGAAGAAAGACCGTACGCCACTAAAATCACGTCAGCGTCTTCGCAATCACGTTCTTCATAGCGTTGCTCGGTCTGTTCAATAAGCCCGTAGCGTTTGGCGCGTTCCACCACGTCGGCAATCAAATTATCGCCTTTGTACGAAAACACATTATTTTTGGCGCGGCCGTTTTTGTGGATGTCCACGGCCCAGTCAAATTTACCCAGTTTATTGGGGTCCACCGGGTCAAAATTAAAACTCATACTTTCCATCATCTGCCCCAAAATACCGTCGGCCAAAATCATCGCCGGCATGCGGTATTTTTCGGCCAAATCAAACGCCAGTTTGGGGAAGTTGCCCAGTTCTTCTACCGAGTTGGGGGCCAATACAAGCACGCGGTAATCGCCGTTACCGCCGCCGCGGGTAGCTTGGAAATAGTCGCCTTGCGCGCCCGCAATACTGCCCAGGCCCGGCCCGCCGCGCATGACGTTAACGATAAGGCACGGTAAATCGGCACTGGCGCAATAGGTAATACCCTCTTGCTTAAGGCTAATACCCGGGGAAGAAGAAGACGTCATCGCGCGTGTGCCGGTAGCGGCCGCACCGTAAACCATATTGATAGCGGCCAGTTCACTCTCGGCCTGCACAAACGCGCCGCCGGCTTCTTGCATGTGGGCGGCCATAAATTCGGGTACTTCGTTTTGCGGGGTAATGGGATACCCGGCAAAGAAACGCACCCCGGCGCGGATAGCGCCTTCGGCCAGGGCTTCGTTTCCTTTTCTAAGTGTTTTTTGGGTCATAAAAATTTAATCCTTTAAAACGGTAATTGCCACGTCGGGGCACATCACGTAGCACATTTTGCACCCAATGCAATCTTGCGGGCGCTCTTGCACAGCGGGGAAATAACCTTTTTTGCTAATGGTTTTGCTTTTGCCCAGGCATTTTTTGGGGCAAACACTCACACATAGGTAACACGCTTTACAGCGGTTTTCATCAACTTCTATTCTTGGCATAAACGGCTCCTGCGGCCGGGGGTTGAAACCGGCCCTTACCTTATTGTAAGTCTTTTGATAGCCCAAATGCAATAGAAAAAGGAGGTTAGTTGTTATAAAATAAAGTGTCATCCCCGAAAGTCTCTATCGGGGATCTTCGACGTACGGTTGTTGTTATATAAGGTTGTTCCTTATTTACAACTACTTAGTACGCGGAAGATTCCCGATAACATCCCTCGGGAATGACAGACCTATTAACATTTGAAAAACCGTCCCTTCGCGCTTACAACGTCCGTTCTACCCTGTTTTCAAATTAGCATTATCCCTGAACTTGTTTCAGGGTCTTCAACGCTTGTTTTTCTATAAAAGCATGCGTGGAAGATCCCGAAATAAATTCGGGAATTATACTTCTTTAACCAAAATTAGTTGCCAGCCAGGCAACTAATTTTGTATTATATGTATGTAATGCCGAGGTAGCTCAGTGGTAGAGCACTGGTCTGAAAAACCAGGTGTCGACAGTTCGATCCTGTCCCTCGGCATTCTTTTTCGTCTTAATTTTGTGCAGTACTTTATTTTAACCAATAGTGGTATGTCCATAATTCACCGCTCTTTTCTTCTCCTGGGCCCAACGTCTTACATACTTTACGGGCAATATCCCCTCTAGAATAGCATACAATCTGTCCTCTAGCCCCTTCAGTATGATCTAAAAATTGTAGATACCGTATGTCTGAATCTCCGGCTTGTATTGTATCTCCCCAAATTCCCCAAGTTTCCTTTTTTTCTCCACAATTAAAATAGTACCCCTCTGGAGAATATGTACAGTTATTAGTAGGAACCTGTATATCTAAACTCATTAAATCTACTGTATATGTTCCATTTGCTAAATAATATGCTTCTTCCGCTGTCTTTAATGTTTTAACCAACGGAATAAGCCGAGCTAACTGTGCCTTTTTCACTGCCACTTGGTACTGCGGCACGGCTACCGCCGCCAAAATACCAATAATCAGCACCACCACTAACAGCTCAATAAGCGTAAAGCCGTTTCTTCCTCCCTTGCGGAGGAAGTGGTCCGCAGGACCGATGGAGGGGCTCATTAAGGAAGTGGCCTTATAGCCCCCCCTTACCCCGCTTGTAGCGGTACTTTCCCCACAAGGGGGACAGATTACAACATCCATAACTTCTTTTTCATTCTTCATACATTGTTTCCTTTTAATTATCGGCCCCAACGTATAAAAGAAAAACGGCCTATTATACCTGGGGCAAGCAAATTAGCCCAAATATAACAGCCGTAATTCCCCGCCCTTGCGGGTGGGGAACATTCGATAGTAAAAACGCTTGCAATCGTCCTCGCTATCTCTAGCGGCTATCTTGGAATTTGCTTGCGTGGCTTATGCCACCTAACTATTTTCCAAAATAGTTTTAAATTGTTTATTCCGCGTGCGCGGTCCTACCAAATCCTCCTACTCTTTTATTTTACTTGTATTAACGCAAAATGCAAGTATTCCGTTTCCGGCATGCCAATTAAAATGGGGTGGTCCTTGGCTTGCCCGCGCAGTTCCACCAGCACCGCTTGCCGCCCGGCCTTGCTGGCCCCTTGGCGGATAATATCCACAAACAGCTCGCGCGAGATATGGTGGCTGCACGTGGAAAACGCCAAATAACTGCCGGCTTTCATGCCCTCTAATGCCATTTTGACCAGCTTTACATACAGCCCCACCGCTTGCGGCAACGCCTTGCGGCTTTTGACAAAGGCGGGCGGATCCAACAAAATCATGTCCGGCTGATCGGGCAGTTCGCCTTTTTTAAGGGCGGATAACAACCGCTCGGCATCATCCCGGTGGAAAACGACCGTATCTTGCACGCCGTTAAGTTCGGCGTTTTTCTTCGCACACTCCACGGCGGCGGCAGAACTGTCGCACCCCCACACTTGGCTAGCCCCAGAGAGAGCGGCCGTAATACCAAACGAGCCGATATACGAATACAAATCTAACACCAGTTTATCTTTGAAATACGGCTTTAAAAATTCGCGGTTTTCGCGCTGGTCAAAATAAAAACCCGTTTTTTGACCGCCACGAAGCGGCACGATATATTTAACCCCGTTTTCTTCAATTTCTACTTGGTCGGGCACTTCGCCCACAATCTCGGGCGTATTGGTTAGGCCCTCTAGGGCGCGGAACGCGCTGTCGTTCTTGTAATAAATGCCGGTGGGTTTGAAAATCTTTTGAAGCGCCTTGGTAATTTGGGGTTTAAGCCGCTCCATGCCTGCGGTCAACACGTCCACTACCAGTACGTCGCCATACCGGTCCACAACCAGCCCGGGCATATGGTCGGCCTCGCCATAGCACATGCGCCCGTATTTACGCACGCCGATTTCTTTACGGTACGCGTAGGCGTTATCCAAGTTTTCAAACACAAAATCTTCCGGCAGTTCTTCTTCGCCTTTTTGCAATAAGCGCACCGCAATTAAACTGTGCGGGTTGAAATACCCGTGCCCCACTTGCTTGCCTTCGTGGGTAAGTACGCGCACCAACGTGCCTGGCTCAATAGACGTGTCCAGCCCGTCAATCTCGTTGGAAAACACCCACCAATGCCCGGCGTTTAGGCGGCGTTCTTCTTTGGCTTTGAGTTTAATTTCAATCACTTCATTTCCTCCATTTGCGTGAAGGGTATTTTAGCCGCACACAGCGGGCACTGCGTGTCCGTAAAGGTTTGCACCGGGTACGAAAGTAGCGCGCGCAGTGGCACCGTTAAGGGTAAATATCCCATAGAGCGGTCCACAATGACCCCCACGCCAATCACGTCACCCGCTAAGCGGTGCACCAGGTCAATGGCGCGGTTGATTTTGCGGCCCGATACGGCTACGTCGTCTACAATCAGCACTTTCTCGCCGGGTTTAATGGTAAAGTTATGTTTTAAAATCATCTCACCGTCCTCGCCCTTGGAGGCAAAAATAGCCCGCACGCCGCGCACGCGCGCTACTTCTTGCGCCAGGACACTGTCCGAGGGGGTAAGCGCCAAAATAACGTCTGCTTTTTTGATAAATTTTTCCGACAGCGCCCGCGCAATTTTTTGCGCCAAATTCGGGTGCTGTAAGAGTAGGGACGTTTGAATATACGTCTGGCTGTGGAAGCCCGAAGGCATTTCAAAATGGCCTTCCACAATGGCCCCATGCTCTTGCAAGAGGCATAAAACATCTAGGTTATTTCGTGGCATGGAAGTCTCCTTGGATGAATTTTTCTGCTTGACTAAAATCGGTATTTACACCCTTTTCTTGGGCGGCACGGATAGTGTTGCCGGCTTTTTTGGCGCGTAGCATATCCACCTTGGGTTTTAACATAGACGACGACACCTTAAACGCCAACGCCGGGTTGCCGGATTCGTCGGTCAAATTCTCGGCCAGCACGCCGCTTTTAGACGTATTGGTAAACATGGTAAAAATGGTAATATCCAACGTTTCTTTCACCCAATCTACCCACCCGCTCACAGCGGCCGAAATCATGGGCCCCACGGTATAGGCGTTGTTAATTTGCATACCGCCGCCGGCAAACTGCACGCTGGCGGCCAGTTCACTCACTTCCACATCGCGCAGGACCTTGCCCACGCTAAAACTTCCGGCGCGTTCCATGCGGTGCATCATAATAAACGGCTGGAAAGTGACGTTTAGCGCTTCTTGCTCGGCGGCCAATTTTTCCATTTGGTGAATAACGCCGTTTTGCAGTTTTAGTTCAATCGGGCCGGAAAGTTTTTTGGCTCCGGCAAACATGCCTTTTAAATTAAACTCTGCATTAAAATGGTTACCCGAAAGCACCGTGGACGAAAATGTATCGGCCGATAAACTACCCGCAAAATTGGGCATAAAGTCCGGTAATTTATCGCGGAAGTTACGCAGCCACGCTAATTCGCCGGTTACTTCGGGCGAGGGTTTTGCATGGGTCAGCGGGGTAATCACGGTTACAAAATCTTGCACGGTGCCTATAAAAGACATCGGGTCAAAGTTGCCAAAGTGCAGGTCAGCGGTGATTTGGCGGTTGTCTTTTTTAAGTTTATCAACTTTAAGGCGCAGTTTTAATTTTTCGCCGTTAAGCTCGGTGGAAGCAATATACGCATACAAATTCCCTTTGCGCCACGTACCGCTTAGTTGTAGTTTATCAAAGGTAGAGCGGTCCACCTTTACTGTGCCGGTTTTGGTACGGGCATATAAGTCATCAAAATCGTTCTTAGCTTGAAACTCGCCGGTAACATTATACGCTTTAAAACCATAAAAATCGCCCGATACATTATCGGCCTGCACCGTTAGTAGCGGCAAAGTAAACTTACCTTTTTGGCGGGCAATTTGCCCCCCCAGCGCCCCGCGCCCGGTCAGCTTATAACGTGCCAAAAACGGTAGTAAATCTTCTTTATCCGGCAGTGTAAAAAACTGGGTGGAAAAATCAGCTTGCATGGTCCAGGGGTCTTGTGCAAAATCGGCCTGGCCGCTGGCATTAAGTACTATATCCCCGGCTTGCGCTGTGATGTCCGACACGGTCAACTTTTGGTAATTATCGGTCCATTTACCCTCAGCAGTTACGGTAGCCGGCGGCACCGAGAACGAAAACTGATCCACCCCAAAGACGGACACATCTTTAGCACTAAACGCCGGGGCTGAAGCGGCAAGTTTAAACACCGGCTCGGCCATGTTATCCATATCCAGTTCCACATCCACGGGGTTTTTGAATAAAAACACTTGTGTTTTTACACTACGCAGGGCAAATCCGCGCCAGTTGAAGTTGGCAAAATTCACATGCCCGGTAGCCTTAATTTCCATTTCCGAAATATTTCCCTTCCACTGGTTACGCAAGACGGTGGAAAGCTCAAAGCGCGAGAGTTCATCCAACCGCAAATTTTCAAACCGGGCGTTAATATCGTAAAGCGCATGGGCCCCGCCCGAAGCTAAATCTTTCAAGCTTAGCACCCCGTTTTTAATACTCCAGTCCTCAATGCTAAGCGCAAATTTATGCCCGGCCTCACTGGTATAGGTGGCGGGCTTGCTGGAAACATTCACCCGCGGCACATTGTAAATACCTTCTTTACTGCGCACAAAATTAAAGCGCGGGGCATTTAACGTAACTTCGTGGATAACCAGCTTTTTTTCCAGTAGCGACAACAAATCCAAATGCAAGGTGACCGAATCGGCCGATACAAAGGCTTTGCCCGGCTCGCCCACGGTATCTACCACGTAAAAGCCCTTAAGCTCTAAGGTGTTAATAAATTTAAGCTCTAAGGAAGAAATCATAACCGGGCGGTTAAATTTTTCTTCCAGCTGGCGGGTAATCATTTCGCTAATATGCTGGGCATTAAACGCACGCACAAACACAATCCACGCACCGCAAAATGCCAGTAGCCCCGCCATCACCAAAATAAGCACCACCCGCCACACCGTTAGCATACTGGCACGGGTGGCGTGTTTGGTTTTACGTATTAACAGGCGTTTACGGGCACGCTGGCGGAATTTCTCGGGCATGTTAGTGCAGTTTCTCTCTCATATAGTTTACTATAATTTGCCAGCCCTTGCTTGTGTGGTGGGCTACTTGGCGCACGGCTTCCAACAGTTGCACATTCTCGGGGAATAAAATTTTCAGCACCACCGCCAGCACCAGCATATTGGCCAGCACAATCGTCACGCACGAGAAGAACTTCCCCCCCGCCAGCTCGAGGTCCGGCTGGTCGGCATCCCAAAGCGTGTGAAACGTTTGGATAAAATGAAACGCCATAAAAAACCCGACTAGAAACAACACCGCTTGCCGGTACGGCGTAACATCCGCAAATAAACTAACAAACAAATACGCCAACGCCACACACACCACATATCCCGGCACAAAATACGGCGCCAGTGCAATAAACGTGTTGGTGTGGCTCATTTTAACGTAACCGCTTTCTTTGCCCACATGCACATCTTTAATGCGCGCACCGCACAAAATGGCGGCTACGGCGTGGGTTAGCTCGTGCATAAATACATACGGGCGCGAAAAATCATACCACTTGTAGTGAATGAGCGCATAAATCCCCGCTCCTGCTACAAAGCTAATCGCCGCGCTGGAATGTTCTAACACGCCCCACAACAAACGCATTTCCTGCCACACCACTAAGCACGTAATGGGTAGTAAGATAAGGGCCAGTAAAAATTTCCAAAATTTTGACATTAAAATTTCTCCGTCCATTCTTTTGTTTGATATTGCGTTTTTGCCAGTTGGCGCGCCTCATTAAGCCACGTTTCCCCGGCAGGTTGTATCTTCAAATCCGCATTTAAAAAACTACGCACGCCGTTGATAAGGGCCTGTTTATAGGCATTATTTTCACGCGCACCGGGCACTTGGAGTGACCCTTGATACAGCACCGTCGTTCCAAACCGCCGGATCGCCCCGCCCAGCATTTTTTGCCCGTTTAAAAGCAAATCGTTTTCCACCGGGTTTACAAAACACGCGCTCGCGCTATGGTGTTGGCTGGGCGCATAGGCGACGGCCGGGAGTTTTTTGTCAAACACGTGCGCCGCTAACCCGCTTAGCGTCAGCGCGGCTTGAATGGCCCCGTGCAACGCTTTATAAATTTCCGCGGGTCTGTCTTGAGACGGGAAAACCAGTGAAAACGTCAAATCGTCCGTATGATACACCACCCCTCCCCCGGTCGGCCGGCGGCACAGTTCACCGATAAAATGTTCTTGTTGCACGCCGCGGCGCACCTCGCTTATAAACTGGGCATAGCCAAACGTCACTGCCGGGCCGCCTGCCCAATTATAAAAACGCACCGTTTGTGCGCCCGCACGCGCGCGTATGAGTACTTCATCCAGTGCCATTTGCTCAAACACATTTAAAGCCGGAGTGGTCAACAATACATTCATTGTCAAAATTATATCAAATGTATTAGCCATACGGGCACTGCCGCGCCGGATGTCAGCCTATTTACTACTATTTTCCACCCGCGAGCGGTTCCGTTTTCCCTTCCTAATAGCAATACAAAGTTGCCGCACGGGCGTTGCTACGCCTACTTTATCTGTAATACCCCCGACCGGGGTATTTGCGCATCATAAACCGGGCCCGGTATAATACCGGGCCCGGTAAACAACTACATATCAATTATATCTATGTAATGTTCAATAACGCTTATTGAAGCCACGCAAAGTAATTTTCAGCCTTTGCATATACTACATGCGGTACTTCTTTGACTAAAGCAATTACTTTACCTTCATAGATTACCGGCTCGCCTACATGGATGGAAGCTTCGCGGTAAGCATACGCGCCGGCAAAGGCATGGTCGGAATCGCGGTATTGGGCAGGTAAAACGCCTTTATTCAGCAAGAACTGCTTGAAAAAAGCACGCATCAAGCGCCCTTCCGGCAATGCTTGGACCGGTAGCCCTTGCAAATCTTGCACGGCTTGCGGATTGGCGGTTACTAAAGCCATATCCCCATTCGTGGTGATTTCATTAACCGCTACCGGTTGGATTTTGCCATTAGCAAAGGTAAATCCAACTTCTTTTAAAGAACGGGATGCATTCTTTAAACATACCGCGGGAAATAGGACTTGCCCGTCTTGCGCTAAAACACCTTTACACTGTTTTTTAATATATTGGTCCGCTTGGTTGAGGTTAGCGTCGGTCCAATATACCGATACATTTACAACAGCATTTTGTTGTTGTTGTTTTTGTTGGGCCTGTGCAATGGCACGGTCCACTTCTTGTTCGAATGCAGTTTGCGCAAAGGCAGCCACGGTCATGCTAATCGTCATCACCAGTGCCAATGCTACTGCTTTTTTATTACACTTCATTTTTTATCTCCTTATCACAGGGATTCTTTCTTTGTTATATATCCCTGTTGGAACATTGTACCAACTTTCAGGTCTTAATTACCATAGGCCTTTAGGGTATCTTATAAGTACCCTGATGGTTTTTATGTTATAATGTAAGTACAATTTGATTCTGTTTTTGGAAGCGTATGTGGAATACGCAGAACACTTGTAACCCAAGTGTTACCTTAGAAGCCAAAATCAGCTGTTTTTAGGTACAAGATAATGTTTTTTCGCGAATTCATTATTTTGTACCGAGTGTTTTTTGTCATGGACAAAAAACCGCGGCTGTGTTGTTGGGTCTTCTAAGGTACCTGATATATCAGCCGTTTTTGCATACGTTCCCAAACAGCAAAATTGAAATCTTTGTATAGGAGAACTGTATGCAAACCAAAAATCAACAAGTTGTTTCTTGTCCCCCTTGCGGGGAAAACGTCGGCTTGCCGACAAAAAGGGGGGTCTATAAGGCATTCTCCTTAATGAGCCCCTCCATCGGTCCTGCGGACCACTTCCTCCGCAAGGGAGGAAGAAAGGGCTTTACCCTCATTGAGCTCTTGGTCGTGGTACTAATTATCGGCATTTTAGCCACCGTCGCCGTACCGCAGTATGAAATTGCGGTCGAAAAATCACGTGCTACTGAAGGGATTATGCTCATCCGTGCTATCGCCCGGGCCAATGAAGTGTATTATTTAGCAAACGGTACCTACGCCTCTTCTTTAGATGAACTTGATATTGACTTACCAGGAACTGAAAAAACAGATCCTTATGTAACTAGCAAAGTATTACAATATTTTGAGTGTCGGCCTAAAACAAATGAAGAAAGCTCCGACTTCATAGGAGTGTGTCGACGTAGAGATTCTTCTAAATATGGGGCCTATATATTAGGTTGTATTAAAGGCAACAAATGTTACTGTTTGACGGAAAATAATCAAACTGCTCAAAAATGGTGCAAAATTTTTACTGGAAAAACTGCAAATACTATTTTTGCTTTTGATTAAAAATATTCTTCCAATAACAATCTTCTAGCATCAAATATTGCAAAACAAAACCGCCGTTTAGTTTCTCTGTTTCTCTCCCCCCTGGAGGGGGAGAACGAGTGCGTCAGCACCGCAGAGAGGGGGTAGCCAAATCTACCACCGTAAGTTCGGTTGCCGCGCCGCCGACACTTCGTCAATCCTCTTAACGGGTTGACTATGCGGTGCGTCTTTAACTACTTGCGGGTCCGTTTGGATTTCGTCGTAGATTTTTTCCATCGCCGCCACAAACGCGTCTAACATGTCTTTATTTTCCGTTTCCGTCGGCTCCACCATCAGGGCCTCGGGCACAATAAGCGGAAAGTAAATCGTCGGCGCGTAAAAGCCGTAATCCAACAGCCGCTTGGCAATATCGCTCGTATGCACGCCGGTGGTGTGCGGGTCCGGCGGGGTCAGCACACACTCGTGCATGCAATTTCTATCAAAAAACGCATTGAATTTGCCTTTGAGGCACGCACGCACATAGTTGGCGTTTAAAATGGCATTTTCGGCAATCGTTTTAAGCGTGCTTGCGTCAAATTGGCGCAAATAGCAATACCCGCGGATAACTACCGCCATATTGCCGTAAAACGCTTTCATGCGGTTTTGGCTTTCCGGGCGGTTATCCGCCAGTGTATATTTTCCGTTCGCGTAGGACACAATCGGGTGTGGCAAGAACGGCGCCACATGTTTGGCGGCCCCTACCGGGCCCGAGCCCGGCCCGCCTCCACCGTGCGGCGCGGCAAACGTTTTATGCAAATTGAGGTGCATAATATCCACGCCAAAATCAGCCGGTTTAGCCAGGCCGATAAGCGCGTTAAAATTCGCCCCGTCCATATATAAGAGGGCACCTACTGCGTGCACCATGTCGGCAATTTCTTTAATGTCCGGCTCAAACAGCCCCACCGTATTGGGCACCGTCAGCATGACGACCGCGGTTTTTTCACTCAGTGCGGCCTTTAGTGCCTCTTTATCCACACACCCGTTAGGCGCGGACTTAATGTTGACCACCGTGTAACCCGCCATATTGGCAGTAGCCGGGTTGGTGCCGTGGGCCGTGTCGGGCACGATGACCTCGGTACGGTTTGTGCCGTTGTGCGCGTCGTGGTAAGCGCGGGCGGTTAAAATGCCCGTCAGCTCGCCATGCGCTCCGGCGGCCGGTTGCAACGTGAAGGCACTAAGCCCGGTCACTTTTTTAAGCAGTTCTTGCAAATGATAGGCTAGTTCCAACGTGCCTTGCACGGCACTTTCGGGCGCAAACGGGTGGGCATTTGCAAAGTTGGGAAGTACGCTTAGTACGTCGTACGCTTTGGGGTTGTACTTCATCGTGCACGAGCCCAGCGGATAAAACTGCGCGTCCAAGCTGTAGTTTTGTTGCGACAAGCGCGTAAAGTGCCGCACCGTGTCAAATTCGCTCAGTTCGGGCAAATTCGGGGCCGTTTTACGCAAATAGCTTTGAGGCACGTACGCGTTCGCAGGTTTTTGCGTTTTGGCAAATTGCACGCCGCGCCGCCCGGGGCGGGACTTTTCTATAGATAACTGATTTTTCAAAATTTCTTGCATATTAAATCCCCCCTAAGGCGTCCGCGTACGCCTGTAAATCTTCGGGCGTGCGCATTTCGGTCGCGCACACCAGTAAGCAGTTTTTCATTTGCGGGCAGAGCTGCCCCAAGTCATACCCGGCGGCAAAGCCTTTGGCTTCCATTTTTTGAATGACCTCAGCGGCCGGGATCGGGCACTCTAGGATGAACTCATTAAAAAACGGTGAAAAAGTTTTCACGTGAAAACTTTTTTGGTTAATTAAGTTAGCCAACTGATGCGCGCGCTCTACATTTAGCTCGGCCACTTCTTTTAAGCCTTGCGGCCCCAGTAACGTCAAGTAAATAACAGCATTAAGGGCACATAAGGCCTCATTGGAGCAGATATTAGAGGCGGCTTTTTCGCGCCGGATGTGCTGTTCGCGTGCTTGTAAAGTTAGTACAAAGGCCCGCTTGCCGTCTTTATCTTTGGCAATACCCACCATGCGGCCGGGCAGTTGGCGCACATAGGCTTTTTTGGCCGTCATTACGCCCAGGCCGGGGCCGCCAAAACTGACGGGGTTGCCCAGGGGTTGGCCTTCGCAAACGGCAAAGTCGGCGTCGTACTCGCCGGGGGTTTGCACCACACCCAGCGAAATTGGGTTGACGACGGCAACGAGCAGAGCCCCCGCCGCGTGTACGGCGGCGCAAACGGCTTGTGCGTCTTCCAAACTGCCTACAAAGTTAGGGGTTTGCAAAATAAAACAGGCGGTGTCGGCGGACAGTTGGGCTTTTAAGGCGGCTAAATCTAATACGCCCTCGTCGGTGGCCGGGGCTTCCGCAATAGAAATTCCGGCGTGGCGGGTATAGGTTTTTAAAACCTCTTTATAGTGCGGGTGGAGTAACATAGACACCACCACTTGCTTGCGCCCCGTAATGCGGCACGCGGCCAGGGCGGCCTCGGCCGTGGCGGTGGCACCGTCGTAGTGGGAGGCGGTAGCCACGTCCATATTTAGTAGCGCGCACATACAGCTTTGGAACTCATAAATCGTTTGCAAGGTGCCTTGGCTGGCCTCGGCCTGGTAGGGCGTATAAGCGGTTAAAAACTCCCCGCGCGACGACAGCGCCGGCACCGCCGCCGGAATAAAATGCTCGTACATACCGGCGCCGATAAAGTTTTTCAAGGGTTTATTTTTGGCGGCCAGTTCACGTACATGGGCGGTTAATTCTTGCTCGGTCAAGGCCTTGGGTAAATCAAGCGCCGGGTACAAAAATTTTTGAGGAATTTGGGCCAACAACTCTTTAATATCTTTGGCCCCGATTTTAGCGAGCATTTGCTCTTGGTCTTCTTTCGTGTTGGGGATAAACATAAACGGTCCTATATAAAAAATTCCCCCGCCGTAGCGGGGGTTCAACTATTTAGCAATCGTGGCGCTATAGGCGGCAAAATCAAGTAGCGCGTTGACTTCGCTGGGGTCGGTCATTTTGATTTTAAACAGCCACCCACCGGCGTGCGGCTCGCGGTTTACAAGGGCGGGGTCGCCGTTTAAAGCTTCGTTCACGGCTACAATTTCGCCCGACACGGGGGCGTAAATTTCGCTGGCGGATTTGACAGATTCAATCACACAGCAGTTTTCGCCCACTTTTACGGTGCGGCCCACTTTAGGCAGGTCCACAAATACAATATCACTGATTTCTTCTTGCGCGTGGTTGGAAATACCGACGACGGCCGT
The DNA here is from genome assembly GCA_045129775.1 of Elusimicrobiaceae bacterium. Classification (GTDB taxonomy): domain Bacteria; phylum Elusimicrobiota; class Elusimicrobia; order Elusimicrobiales; family Elusimicrobiaceae; genus Avelusimicrobium. The sequence continues at coordinate 50,582 of JBGUOO010000003.1, read as the reverse complement.
GTCCCCTTCCACAAAGGCCCATTCATGGGTTTTTAAAAAACGGCAATTTTCTTGGTTATACATATTCACTCCTTAAACTCTATTTTTATAAAACGGTGTTTTAACTACTTCAGCCGGAATTTTGCGCCCGTGGATTTCTATTTCCACTTCCGCGCCGACGGCAATTTCACTGCCTACGTACCCCACGGCAATGCCTTTAAACAAAGGCGAGAACGTACCGCTGGTTACCACGCCCGTTTCTACGCCTTGGTAGAAAATTTTGCACCCTTCGCGCGGTACGCCGGGGTTTTTGAGCTTAAACGCTTTTAACTTCGTCTTAAAACCCGCGGCTTTTTTGGCCTCTAACGCGGCCTTGCCGATAAAATTTTCTTTGGTTAGTTTAACCACCCAACCGCAGTTGGCCTCATACGGGGTTTTGGTTTGGTTGGCGTCCGCGCCGTTTAACAGATACCCGGCTTCCAGGCGCAGTACGTCGCGCGCGCCCAGGCCGCACGGCTTAACGCCCAACTTTAACAGGGCGTTCCACAACGCTTCAATTTGGCCGTTAGGGAGCATAATTTCTACGCCGTCCTCGCCGGTGTAGCCCGTGCGGGTAACGTAGCCCTTGGCACCAAAAAGTTCAATTTCTTTAATGTGAAAGCGCGGCAAGTCAATAATGCCGGGCAAGATTTTGTCCGCAATTCCCACGGCGGTGGGACCTTGCAAAGCTATCATACTCCACTGAGCGCTCTCGTTGGTAACGGTGACGTTAAACGCGGCGGCTTGTTTTTGCAGCCATGCAAAATCTTCGTCCACACACGCGGCGTTGACGACCACTAAAAATTCTTCCTGGCCCAAACAAAATGCAATCGCGTCGTCAATGATGGTGCCTTGCTCGGTCAGCATGTGGAAATATGTGCCTTCACTCACGCCGCTTTTAATGATGTTACAGCTGACGTACTGCAACAGGTGCAACGCCTCTTTACCGACAACACGGATTTGCCCCATGTGGGACACATCAAACATCCCGCATGCGTTGCGCACGGCATGATGTTCGGCAATGATACTGTCAAACTGAACGGGGAGTAACCACCCGTGGAAATCTACCATTTTACCGCCGGCGGCCTCACAGGCGCCGCACAGGGCGGTTTTTTTAAGTGTGTGTGTCATAAAGTCATTGTATAAAATGTTTGCACAAACAACAACGACAAAAAAACCTTATTTTTGTTATACTATAGGTACAATTTAAATCTGTTTTTGGAAGCGTTTAAGAAACGTAGAACTTATTATAAGTGCTATCCACGCCAAAAACAGCCGTTACAGGTACAAGACCAAGCAGGTAGCTCCTGCGCGGTTTTGTACCTAGTGTTTACCGTGCAAACGGTAGGCCACGGCTGTTATTTTTGGGTCTGTGGATAGCCCCGGAAGTAAACGGCCGTTTTTTATGCGTTTTCCAAAATAAACAAAGGAGAACGTATGAAAAAAGAAAATGGAAGAGTCTTATTAAACAACCCCTCACCACGGTGCTTACGCACTCGTCCTCTCCCACAAGGGGCGAGGGAAACAACGCGCGGGTTTACGCTTATAGAGCTCTTGGTAGTGGTGCTAATTATCGGCATTTTGGCGGCGGTGGCCGTGCCGCAATATCAAGTGGCGGTAATGAAAAGCAGATACGCTACATTAAAAAACCTCACTAAAAGTATTGCCAACGCGCAGGAAGCATATTACTTGGCAAACGGACATTATGCCGTTAGCTTTGACGACTTGGATATTGATACCCCCGGTGGGTGGACATTGGGAGATAATGCCACCGAAACCCAAGATGAACGGGTATTTAGTTGGGGCAGTTGCCAAATGTCAGATACTAACACCCTCTGCCGCTTGGGCAATCCAACCACGATGAATTATCAAATTTATTATGTACATGCATCTAGTTCCTCCGCTGGGAAAACCCGTTGTGTAGCTTACAATGGCGATTTAAACTCCGTAGAAAACCGCGTGTGTCAACAAGAAACAAAATTGGCAGAACCAACAAAAAATATGGGAACCAGTACCCGCTGGAACTATTAAGGGCTCAAATTTGGAAACCTCTATTTTACGCCCTAAACTGCTATAATATAGGTATGGCAGATACACAGACGGTTATCAGCGACGTAAAACTATTTCTAGAACGCCTCAAAAAAGATCTCCCCGAAGTGTTCGGCACGCCCGCACCTAAAGAAACAAAATCCGGCGAGCCCGCCGCACAAGTGCCGCACGATAATAAAGTGCTTTTTGGTGGGGACCTCTTCCCGGCGCAAATGTATGTGACGCCGGACCAGGAGCCGGGCGTGGCCTTTGACGGAAAAATTTTCCACGTGTATTTGCAGACCGAGCAAGACGACCCGGCTTTATTAGTGACCGAGTGGCTCAAAAACAACGCCAAAGAAGAACTCACTAAAAAAACAACGCAGTGGGCACAGAAAATGAGCGTGGAGTTCAACCAAATTTTTATTAAAGACCAACGCACGTTGTGGGCCAGTTGCTCGGGCAAAAAGAATATCAATTTTTCCTACCGCATTGTAAAAATGCCGCTGGCCGTGCAAGATTACCTCATGGTGCATGAGCTGGCGCATTTAACTTTTATGAATCACGGCGCCGAATACTGGGCGCGCGTGGCTGAGTTCTGCCCCGACTATAAACTGCACCGCCGCTGGCTTAACGAAAATAAAGATGCCATTTTTGCCGACGTGGAACTTAAATACACACCGGAAAAAACGGCAGAAGAAACAACACAACAAACGGCTACCGAACAAACCCCGCAAGCATAAACAATTTATAAAACCCCCGCATAAACGGGGGTTTTATTATAGGAGACTTTTTGCGTGGCTTAGGCGCAAAAAGCGTATGTCAAATTACAGCGCAATGCGGGCTATGTTGTTTTGCACTTGCACGGCTTTGCCCGATTTTTTAATTCGGCTACCGTCGGCAAACGTCAACTGGATTTGCGCGGCTTTGTAATCTTCGGTTGCTACGCACAACGCAGGCACCACCACGTGCGTTTTCTGCGCGGACAAACGGCCCGTGCATTTGGTTTGTTTGTAATCTACGCGGATGACGGTGTCTTTACCGCCGCGTATGGGGCGGAACATCACGTCGGACATATAGACCGGTTTGGCTAATTTGACTTGCACCGCAACGGTACGTTTGGCAAGCGCTTGAGCGGTGACGCGTTCTAATTGTTCGCTTAGCGTAGCGGATAAACCGAGCGCGGGAATGGATAAAACAACGAATACAGCTAATTTTTTCATAGATAAGTTCTCCTGACTCTTATATTATATAAAAGTTAGGATAAACTAACAAGTATTATTTTTTATCTTCTAAAAAACTAGATTAAAAAAGTTAGCTTAATATAATAAAAGCCCCAGTAGCGCACTGGCCAGCAACACCGGTATCGGCCCGCGGTTCAACTTCCACACGGCTAAAAAGGCCCCCGCGCAAAGTAGCACGCTTTTGTAGTCCGCAAAGTTTTGCACGTTGCAAAGCGTTAATGCGGCCGCAGCAATCAGGCCGATCACAGTTAAGCGCAGCAGCCGCCATGCGGCAGGGAATTTGGCCTGTGTGGCAAAGAGATATTTGGCCGCCAAAATAAGCAAAATAAAAGACGGCAAACACACGGCCACCGTGGCAACGAGAGCCCCCCAAACACTGCCGCTGGTGGTGTAGCCCGTGTAAGTGGCCAGGTTAATGCCGACGGGGCCGGGGGTCACTTGGCTAATAGCCACAATGTCGGTAAACTGGGCGGTGGAAAGCCAAGCTTGTTTGTAAACAACTTCGTTTTGCAAGAATGAAATCATCGCGTAACCGCCGCCAAAATTGAATAGGCCGATTTTGAAAAACGTCAAAAAAAGTTGCACGTAAATCATTTTGCGCGCTCCTTGTTACTCAGCAACACGCCGCATAAAACCGCCACCAGCACCACATAAACCGGCGAAATGTGCAGTAGCCACACGGCTAGTGCCGTGGCCGCGCACACCCACACGGTTTTTATATTCACCCCCGCCGATTTGGCAAGTGTAAACACCGGCACTAAAATAAGTGCCACCACGGCCGGGCGCACGCCCATAAATACGCGGCGCACGACGGAATTTTCGGCAAATTTTTGAAAGAACAGCGCAATGAGCAAAATGATAAGAAACGACGGGAGCGCGGCCCCACAGGCGGCAAAAAACGCACCGGGCGTGCGTTTGAGGCGGTAGCCCGTTAAAACGGCCACGTTCATGGCCATAATGCCGGGGGCCGATTGCGCGACGGCGGTAATATCTAAAAATTCTTGCTTCGTGAGGTACGGACCGACGAGCTCACGCTCCATCAGCGGCAACATGGCGTACCCGCCGCCCAGCGTAAACAGGCCGATTTTGGCAAAAATAAAAAATAGTTTGGCTAACTCTTTCACCAAACTATTGTACTAATTTAAACAGTTCGCTTTCGGTTATTTTTAGGCCGCGTGATAACCAATTTTATTTATCAAAGCGATACATATAATCCCACTTCCCTGCATAATCTTCATCTTCTACACCTGCACCTAGAGCATGACATACTTTACGTGCGATTTCTCCATTTGCTAAACAAATTCTATCTCCTTTTTGGGCAGTATAAACATCCTCATAATCTTCAAAAAACTCCAAATAACGGATTTTCCCACCGTTTCCAAGGCCACCCTGCGCATTGGTAGGGCCATTGTAAACACCTATTGTTAAATCATCACATTCATAGCGTGCACTAGTGCTAGCTGAGTTCAAAATACAATTTTTTCCTTGTGGCATTTCAATATCCAATTTATCCAAAGATACCGTATATTCTCCATTTGCCAAATAATATACTTCTTCCGCTTCCGTTAACGCGCGCACCAAAGGGATAACACGCGTGATTCGTGCCTTCATAACCGCCACCTGATATTGTGGCAACGCCACTGCCGCTAAAATACCAATGATTAAAACAACTACTAATAACTCAATGAGCGTAAACGCTTTCTTCATAAGCCCCTCCTTAAAGTAAAAATATTATAGCATAAAATGATACTTATAGTCCGTGTACTTATAAAGCGCAAATCGGTACCGTGTATGTATGAAGAACACATACACAAAACAAGATAGACTTTATTTACAAAAATTTGGCGCGCGGGTGCGGGCCTTGCGTAAAGCGGCGGGGTTTTCACAAGAAGATTTTGCCTTGGAAATTGGATTAGATCGGACCTATATGGGCGGCGTGGAACGCGGCGAGCGCAACTTAGCACTTTTAAATATCCGCAAAATTGCGCACGGGCTTAAAATCACGGAAAAAGAGTTATTTTAAATTACTTCATCCAGCCCTCTTGCTTGGCATAGCTAACAATCCCGTTATAAATCCCTTGTGCCATCTTCTTCTGCACCGCACTTTGGGATAATTTTGCTCGGTCCTTGGGACTACTGATAAAGCCCATTTCCACTAAAATAGACGGGCTTTGCACGCCTTTTAGCACGTAAAAATTAGCTTGGCGGATGGCGTTCTTTTGGTCCACGGCGATGCCAATGCCGGGCTGTTTATAGACGGCATTTTTCACATATCCCGCCAGCTTGGAACTTTCGTTAATATATTCGTTTTTGGCGAGGGATTGCAACAAAGCATCCACAAAATTGTAGTGTACTTCTTCATATTGCATGGCTTCGTTTTCCAGCTCGGCCGTGGCGGCGGCTTCTTTATCGGTGGCTTTTTCGGAACGGAAATAAACTTGAAAACCGTGAGCTTGTGAATTTTTAGTAGCGTTTACATGCACGGAAACAAACAGATCCGCCTTGAAATTATTGGCGATGCGTGAACGCTCGGACAAGGCAATAAACACATCCGTTTCGCGCGTGCTTTTTACTTCAAAATTGCCTTTTTTTAAAAGTTTGGCCAGCTCGTTACCCACGGCTAAGTTCCAATCTTTTTCACGGTATTTACCGCGCACGGCACCGGCATCTTTCCCCCCATGGCCCGGGTCCACCACAATACGTATTTTTTTGTGCGCCGTAATGGAAAGCGGGTGCGGCTCGGCTTTTATAACCGGGGTAGCCGCTACAGGGGCAGCCGAAGCGGCCGCGGCGGCAGCCACCGGGGCCGCTGAAGTTTTTTCCGGCGGGACCGAAGTGGGGTCTTGCTGGGGAATAGGGGTGGCGGCCACGGGCGTTTCGTCCATGGCGTCTAGCACCATCTCTTCAAAATCATCTTCCTCCAATACCGAAGGAGCACTGATTTGCACATCCTCTTGCGGGGCGGCAGTAATAGAAAGCGGGTGCGGCTCTTCTTTAATGACAGGCACGGCGGCTACCGGCTTTTTACTAAGCGGCTTGGCAGGTAATACGGGCGCGGCCTTAGTGGCCCCGGCCCGGAACACCAGCCGCCCGTCTTGCGCAGGCGTAAAGCTCCAATCTTTGGCTTTATCACCCAAAATAACTTTAAGTTCCCCGTTCCCGCGTACTTGGCGCACTTGTGCAGATGCAATATACGGGGTGCGCAAGCGTTTGTAAATATCACGTTTTAAGGTAACGTCTTTAAACGTAACCAGTACGGTATGTGGGTTGGGTTGGTCGGTAGTGTAGGTTACTTCTTTTTGAGTATCAAATACCAGTAAATTGTCGGACTGATTTAAAATGGTGTCTTCCAATTCCACGTTGTAACGGCGCTCTACAATCAGCCGGTTATCTTCAAAATCAATATACCGGTTAACGGCCAACTGAAAAGACGGCAACAAAAATAGATCCACCGGGGTCATCAACTGCCCGCCGCGGATAATGACTTCGCCGGGTAAGGCAACGTGTTTGCCGTTTACAATCACTTCGTTTAACGAAGCGGTTAAAATTGCAAAAAAACCTTTGGTAGTAATTTTGGCTTGTTTAGACGTGGCAAACAGCTCCACCTGTGCACCCAACTTGCGGGCCGTACGTTGCACTTCTACATACGTAATACCGTTGAGCTCAATGGAACTGACTACCCCCGCAGAGTGCCCTTCTTGCTCAATGTGCACGCGGCCTTGTGCCCATAACGTAGCACCGCAAAACAAAAGCACTGCACTTATAATCAGCGTCCAAACACGTTTCATAAACCCTGCTAAAAAGCGGGGCGCAAGGCCCCGCCTATTTTATTCTAATACAATTTTATAATCTTCCCACGCCAGCTGCGGATCCGCCTGGATTTTGAGCGAGCGGTGGATATTTTCTTCAATATCTTCTTGGCGGTGCCGGATGGCCTCGGCCAAGGTAGGGTGTAATACTACACGCAAATTACCCCCGGGGCGGCCGTTGGTAAGGTCGTAAATTTCGCGCTGGATTTTAATACGCATACTCTCGGCCGAAAGTACCCGGCCCGAACCGTGGCACTGCGGACATTCTTCACTAATAAAACTGCCTGTGCTGGCCCGTTTGCGCTCGCGCGTCATTTCCACAAGCCCCAATTTGGTAATGGGTAAAATGCGGATTTTGGCCCGGTCTCCCTGGACTGCTTTGGCCAGCGCTTCCACCACACGGTGGCGGCTGGAAGCCTTGCGCATATCAATAAAGTCAATTACAATAATCCCGCCAATATTACGCAGACGCAACTGGTGGGCAATTTCACCGGCGGCCTCAATGTTGGTTTGCGTGACGGTTTCTTCCTGCGATTTGCTACCGGTAAATTTACCGGTGTTTACGTCAATAGCGCATAAACTTTCGGCCTCTTGGATGATAATACTGCCACCGTTAGGTAACGGAAGTTTAATTTTACGCAGGTTATCAATTTCGGGCTCAATGTTGTAAGCTTCAAAAATCGGCGTTTTGCCTTTGTAGAGTTGCACACGGTTGGCTAAATCCGGCGAGTTTTTCTCCACAAAATCTTTAACACGCTCGTAGTCTTTTTTATTGTCTAACAAATACACTTTGGCATTTTCGGATAAAACGTCGCGCGCTACTTGTAGCACCGCGTCCATATCTTCGTGCAACAAATGCGCCCCGCGCACCGTTTCAAATTTTTTGGAAATGGATTGCCACTGGCGGTATAAGTATTTTATTTCACGTTCCAGTTCTTCTTTGGTGGCTTCTTCGGCTTCGGTGCGGACAATACAACCCATGCCGTTTAAGTGTTTGGCGGCCAAGTCTTGCATTAAGTCATTGAGTTTATGGCGCACGTCGGCATCTTCAATATTTTTGGAAAGACCCACAAAACTTTGGTTAGGGGTTAATACCAAATAACGGCCGGGCAAGGTAACGTCCATGGTTACTTTCATCCCTTTGGTGCTAATGGCATCTTTAACCACTTGCACCATGACTTCTTGCCCTTTTTTGAGCACTTTATCAATGTTCTTTTTATCCCCGCCGATCACGTCGGAAATATACAAATAAGCATTTTTTTCGTACCCGATATTTAAAAATGCACTGGAAATCCCGGGCAGTACATTTTCCACCACGCCTTTGTAGATATTGCCTACAATGTTCAAGGCGCCGCGGCGTTCCCACAAGATTTCGTTCACGCGTTCGTTTTCCAAAATGGCAATGCGCGTTTCTTCAAACGAAGTATTGACTAATACTTCTACGGTTTTCTTTTCTTCTTCAACGGTTACTGCTTGTGTCATACAACAAATCCTCGCTTATGCTTTTTAGGGCATTTAAATTAGGTGAAGGTTACCGGCACTATCGGCCCAATATAACCCTTGCCTGATAATAGTGAAACATTCGTCCGCTGCATTTTGGGCGGTGGGGAATTGGTCCGGCCCCAACCACGCTTCAATGACTTCCAGCGGGCTCAACCAACGCTCATCCACCCGGTTTAAGGTCAACTCCGCACGTGTGGCATCCAACATGTGGGCTTGACGGACAAACGGCTTGATATCCGTTGTCAGCCGCAAACCATTGGGTGCGGTGCGGATTACTTCTAACCGCGGGGATGCAACATAATTTTCAAGCGTCTGTTTGGGTGCGTATGAAGCAAAATCTCCCTGCACTTCATATACCACTACACTGGCCAGTTGTTGCACCCCGGCTAAAGCAAACGGGATACGCTTACAATCTAAAAACGTAAACCCTTGGGGTTTGCAAGCCTCCAACCGGGCGCGCGCCTTGGCCGCGCTTACAGACGTAAACAAGTATAAGTCCGCATACTCGCGCGCGGCAAATTGCCCGCGCTTGATACCCGGCCCGTACGCAATGCGCGGCGCTTTAGGATTTTGCTTCGCGCGCGCGAACGGCAAACCGCTTTTTTGTACCAGAGTACGCAGCAGCCCCACTACATCTTCCCGCCCCGGGGCATCCGGGGCTAAGTGGAACACTATACGCATTTTATAAATTTTTGACGTATTTATCATCTTTTTTATACTCCAATGCGCCGCGCATAGACCGATTGTACCACCCCCAGCGCCCATAAACTAGCCACCAGGTTGGACCCCCCGTACGAGATAAACGGTAACGGAATCCCGGCTACCGGCACAATGCCCAAGAGCATCCCAAAATTGACTAACATATACGTCAAAAACATACCAAAAATACCGGCACATACCAAATAACCATACAAATCACTGGCTTGATAGGCAATGACTACAATGCGCCATAAAATCAAAATATATAGCCCCAATACCAAAAGCATCCCCCATAACCCCAGTTCTTCCCCGGCTACGGCTAAGATGAAATCGGTATGTTTTTCCGGCACGAACCCCAGGCGGGATTGGGTCCCCGAGAAAAGCCCCTTGCCCAATAACCCCCCCGAACCCATGGCAATTTGCGCTTGCAATACGTTATAGCCGGCGCCTTGCGGGTCCGAATTGGGGGCCAAAAATGTTTCAATACGTTTGCGCTGGTGGGGTTTCATGTGATTTTCTACAAAAATCCCGCCAAAAAGCCCGGCTAATACTATCAGCGTGGCCAATACAAAATATAAGGTGGGCAAAAAAACACGCAGTTGCTTAAAAAACCACCAACAAAGCCAGCCCACAACGGCTACCAAAAACGAAAACCCGGCCATGTACCACCCGTTATGGGCCAGTTGGTAAAAAATATGACCCAACCACGTTTCAGCCAGTTCGGGATGCAAATACAAATAGGTCCAAGCAATGGTAAAAAAGCCCGCCACAGCCCCCAATAAGGCGGCCAGCCCTAAGTAAAACAAATTAGCCCCCGCACAATACAAAAGTACCGCGATGGCCGGCAAAGTAACTACTACGGATGAAAAGTCCGGCTGCATCATAATCAGCCCGAAAATAGGGGCTAACAAGACACATAACCCGATCAAGGTGGACGTATCGTACATGCGCCGGCCGCGCCTATCCAAAAAAGCCGCTACCACCAGCAAGGTACAAATACGGCAAATTTCGGAGGGTTGCATAGAGAAAAACGGCAATACGAACCACGAACGGCTCCCGCGTTGGTAAGATCCAAATAACAAAACCCCTATGAGCAACGCCAAAATAAACCCATACACCCACTTATATTGTTCGTTATAAATTTGGTAATTAAAACTCCAACCCACGGCAAAAGCACTCAGCCCAATAGGCAAAGCTACCAAATGGGTACGTACAATGGCATTAGACCAGGAAAGGCTATTCACGGCCGACATAATACACAACGCCCCCAGCAGTACAAGCCCCAGCATGGCATAAAACAGGGGCATATCCATTTTGTTGCGGGCAGATTGCATAGTTTTAAAAACAGCCATATTATTCCTCTAGGTGGGGTTTTTCAGCCGGTTGGTTCGTGCCAAAGTAGGCTTCCAACATCGCGCGCGCTATCGGCCCGGCGGCGGAACTGCCCCCCTCTCCAAATTCTACAAAAACCGCTAAGGCAATTGAAGGTTCTTCCCCTTGGCGCCCGGCAAATGCCATAAACCACCCATGGTCCGGCCCGTGCGGGTTTTGGGCAGTGCCGGTTTTGGCATACACGTCAAACCCTTTCATTTTAACACGCCGCGCCGTGCCGTCATCTACGGTATGTTTTAATGCTTGATAAAGGGTGTCATAGGTTTGCGGTTTTAAATCAGCTTTTTGCAAAATTTCGGGTTGACCGATTTTTTGTTCTTTGCCCGTTTGGTTACTGACAATTTTATCTACATAATACGGGCGATATACATTGCCGCGGCTGGCTAAAGCGGCCGCAAATTGGGCCAGTTTTATAGGCGTAACAAGCAGTTCCCCTTGCCCGATAGACAGGTTAAGCGTATCCCCCACAAACCAATACGTTTTGTTGCGCGCACGGCGGGTAGGGCCGTAGATATTGCCGGCTTTTTCCCCAGGCAAATCAATACCCGTGGGGCGGCCAATCATAAATTTACGCTCCATGCGCTCAATGGGGGCAGGCCCCATGGCGGCGGCCACCGCATAAAAATATACGTCGCACGAATTACTCATCCCGTCAAAAAAATCTACCGGGCCGTGCGTGCCCCAGCACTTAAACACACGCGGGCCGGAATCATATTTCCCTTTACATGTAACTTTTTGCTTGACGTCTATATTACCTTCTTCCAGCGCGGCCGCACCTGTGATAATTTTAAAAGTGGAAGCGGGCGGATAAATGCCTTGAATGGCTAAATTATACTCGTTAATGCGTTTGGCCGAGGCGGGGACTTCCTCGTCGCTATACGCCACAAAGATATTTGGGTCATATGCGGGGGCACTGGCAAGGGCCAGCACAGCCCCGGTGCGCGGATCCAGTGCTACGGCGGCACCCCGCCCGGTTTTGGAGTTTTTAAGGGCCTCCTGCGCCGCTTGTTGCACCGCAAAATTTAACGTCAAATATACATCACTGCCGGGAGCCCATTTTTTATCTTGAATAATGCGTTTTACGCGGCCGCGGTAATCTACTTCCAAATATACGCCGCCGTCTTTGCCTTTAAGTTGCTCCTCATATTTGCTTTCAATCCCGTTTTTGCCGATTTTGGAATTTAAACGGTAGCCTTGCGTAATATCGCGCTTCCTCCAAGTTCGCTCATCCATACTGCTTAAATAACCTACTAAGTGGCTGGCCATGGAACCGTAAGGATAGTGGCGTTTAGATTCTTCCAATAAATAAATGCCGGGATAGTATTGCTGGAGCTCTTGCAACGCAACGGTACTGTGGGTAGATAAGTTTTCGGCCAAGGCAACAGCTTTGCCGGTTTTCCCGGCTTCTTCCAATTTGATAAGCAAAGTGGCGGGTTGCATTTTTAAATGCGGGGCAATATCGGCCGCAATTTGTTGTAAATAGATACCATCCTGCTTGGCAGTTCCTAAATAGTACAAACTAAACGAGGGAGCATTGGAAGCAATGGCTTTGCCGTCTGCCGTAAAAATACGGCCGCGCGGGGCATTTTGGTATAAGATTTGGGTACGGTTGCGCTCGGCCAGTTGCACATAATTGTTATGACGTAAAACCTGAATATCCAACAAACGCAAAGAAATAACCGCCCCTACCACTACCGCCACAATCAGCAGGGTTTTTAAGCGTGCGTTAAAAGCTACCTTGCGTACTACCATGCCCTATACCTGCCTAAGTATAGACGAACTGCCCATTACCCGGTGCACCAACCAAAATACCAGCGGAGCACATAAACCGTCCACAAAACTGCCGCCTAATAAACTTAAAAAACCGGGCCACGCACTGGCCGAAGCAAACAACGCAATTAAGAGTGTATTTAAAATACCGGCCAGCCACGTAAGCCCAAACACAGCTACAATTTGTGGGAAAAATTCATCAAAATCAAAACGCGGGGCAATGTTGCACACTAAGACTGCACACACCGTAAACGTGAATGCGTTATTGCCAAATAATTTGGTACCAAAAAAATCTAAAAAAAGCCCGCAGAAAAATGCCGCGCTGTAAGCAAGCGGCAATTTGAAGAGCGCACAAAAAGCCGTTACAAACACCAGCATCATATTTACGCTCAGCCCCCAACGTGCAAAAAAAGTGGCCAGTGCCCAGTGACACACGGAAGCGATAATAAATAAAAAAATAAGTTTTATGGCATTTTGCATGGGTTATTTTTTCCCCTCTAAAATTACAAATACTTCACGCACCGCAGGCAAATATACTTGCGGGGTCACTTCCACGGTAAGGGCAGTTTGGAAAGCTTCTTTTTCGCGTACTTCGCCTACCGTGCCCACCAAAATCCCCGCCGGGAACACACTGCTGGAAGAAGAGGTAAAGACCTTTTCCCCTTTTTCTACCTGCGTTAAAAGCGGGATATATTTAATTTGTACCGGGCGCGGCCCGTTGCCGCTGAGCAACCCTTCGGCCCCGCTGGTAGCTAAGCGTACGGCGGCTGAAAAATCTTCATCCCGCAGTAATAATACTTTGGAGGTATTTTCACTTACCTCTATGACCACCCCTGCCAAGCCTTCCTGCCCGTCTTGTATGGCAATCACAGCACTGCGCGGCGTTATGCCGTCGGCAGAGCCTTTGTCTAGCGTAACGGCGTTCCATTGGGTCGGCTCGCGATAGGCTACTTTGGCCCAAACTCCTTGCCACGGCAAGGCTTTTTGTAGATGCAAAAGCTGGGTGAGGCGTTCGTTCTCGGCAAAAATATCTTGGGCTTGGGCCGAAAGCAAACGGGCGGCTTGTACTTCTTGAGAAAGTTGTTCATTTTCCTGATGCGTACGCAACAGTTCTTGCACCGTTTCGGAAACATCTTGTGCATATTGCACGGTGCTATGGGCCGCCCGTATTTGCGGAATAAATACGTAGGCCAACACGGCTTTGAGAGAAGAAATAAAGCCTTCCAGCGGCAAAATCATCAGCAGTAACGAAGCCAGCAAAAAACCTACCGGCAATAAATAACGCCGCCGGTAATGGCCCGTATATTGTTTAAAAGAAGTAACGTGTTTAGACGTATTCATATCTTTTGCTGTGCAAAAGGCCCTTAAACCCAAAAACGGACACTGTTCTGTACCGAACGGTGCCCGTTTCTATCAAACAAACAAACTAGAACGATTTACGGTGTGAACCGAAGAAGCGGGAACCTTTTTCGCTAAGTTGTTCCAAGTACTTTCCGGTGCCCAGGGCCACGCAGTTAAGCGGGTCGGCGGCACGGTGGACCGGAATATCCGTTTCTTTGCGAATCAGTTCCGTAATGCCCCGCAAAAGGCTTCCACCCCCGGCTACCGTAAGCCCGCGGTCCACTAAGTCGGCCGCTAGTTCGGGCGGGGTTTCTTCCAAGGTACTCTTAATAACATCTAAAATAAGGCGTACCGGCTCCATGAGGGCTTGGCGGATTTCTTCCGAAGTGACCGTCAGTGTACGCGGCAAACCTTGGGTTTGGTCACGCCCTTTTACTTCCATGGATTTTTCTTCTTTGAGCGGATAAACGGAACCTAAATTGATTTTCACTTCTTCTGCCGTGGTTTCGCCCACAATCAAATTGTATTTCTTGCGGAAATACTGGACAATGCACTCCGTCAGTTCATCGCCGGCTACGTCAATAGACTTAGCTACCACCATACCGCCTAACGAAATAACGGCTACTTCCGTGGTACCGCCACCAATATCTACAATCATGCTGGCGTGCGGCTCGGCTACGGGCAAATCGGCCCCCATGGCCGAGGCCATAGGTTCCTCAATCAAATACACTTCGCGCGCACCCGCTTGACGGGCGGCATCATCTACAGCGCGGCGTTCCACCCCGGTAATATCCGAAGGGATACCAATGACAATCCGGGGGCGCAACAAACTGCTACGCGTATGCACTTTGCGGATGAAAAAGCGGATCATCTCTTGCGTGACTTCAAAGTCCGCAATGACGCCGTTTTTCATCGGGCGCACCGCTACAATGTTGGCAGGCGTTCTGCCCAACATCTGCTTGGCTTGCTTACCGACGGCTTTTACCTCGCCGGTTTCTTTTTCCATCGCCACGACAGACGGCTCATTAAGCACAATGCCTTTGTCTTTGACGTAAATCAGACAGTTGGCCGTGCCCAGGTCCATCCCCAGGTCCGACGAAAACAGCCCCCCCAGATAGTCTAGTACCATAAATAATTAATCCACCAATTTAACAATGGCTACTTGTGCATTATCGCCCTGGCGAAGACCAGCGCGGTAAATGCGGCAGAAACCACCCGGGCGGCTTTCGTAGCGCGGGGCCAAGACTTCAAATACTTTCTTGACGGCGGCCGCATCTTTGAGCGTGTCTTTTACGGCACGTTCATTTTTTGCTTTGGCCAAGGTGATTAAGCCTTCCACCACGCGGCGTACTTCTTTGGCTTTTTGCAAGGTGGTGGTTACTTCTTCGTGCAGAATAATGCTGGTGGCCATGTTGTTGAGCATAGCACGGCGGTGAGAGGCCGTTTTACCCAGTTTTCTGTATCCGGTATTTTTAATCATACGACAACTGCTCCTTAAATTTTCATACCGAGGGTTAAGTTCATCTCGGCTAATTTTGCTTTAATTTCGTCCATGGATTTGGCCCCGAAGTTTTTAATCATATTGAGGTCAGCTTCGGTCATTTTTACCAAATCACGCACGGTGTGGATATTTTCGGACTTTAAGCAATTGATAGAGCGCGAAGAAAGTTCAATAAACTCAATAGATTGGTTTAATACTTCTTCTTGTTTGCTCTGCGCCGCAGAAACCGCCGTTGCCGCCGGGGCAACTACCGTTTCTACCGCTTCATCGCTCACGGTTTTAACACCGTTGTCTTCGCCTTCAATTGTGAAAATATGCAAAGAGCCCGACAATAATACCGCGGCACGGTGCAACGCACGGGCCGGGGTTAAGGTACCGTCGGTCGTAATTTCCAAAATCAGGCGGTCATAGTCCGTCTTTTGGCCGACACGGGCCGGTTCCACGTCATAGTGAACTTTGACAATCGGCGAGAAGAGCGCATCCACCGGGATAAAACCCGCCGGGCGCTGTACTTTGGCCAATTCTTCACCGGGAACATAACCTTTACCACGGGAAACTTCAATTTCAATTTCCAACTTGCCACCGGCTTCTAAAGTAGCCAGTACCAAGTCTTTATTGACGATTTCCACGCCGTCTACTTCTTCAATATCGGCGGCGGTTACCACACCGGGTTTAGAGGCGTGCAATTGCAAATACTCACGGGTTTTTCCTTCCATTTTTACACGTAAGTGTTTGAAATTCAGCAAAATGTTGATCACATCTTCGCGCACGTTGGGAACGGCACTAAATTCGTGCACGGCACCCGCAATGCGTACCGCCGTTACGGCGGCGCCTTCCATACCGGAAAGCAAAATGCGGCGCAAAGAGTTACCTACCGTGTGACCGTAACCGCTTTCGTACGGTTCGGCAATAAATTTGCCGTAGTAATCAGAAGCGGTTTTTTCTTCTAACTGAATTTTTTGGGGAAGGACTAATTCGTTTAAAGCCATTTAATGCCTCCAAACTATCTAGAATAATATTCTACAATCAGCTGCTCATTGACAGGGTAGGACATTTCCTCTCTGTCGGGCCATCTTAACAATTTGCCGGTCAGTTTTTCCGCGTCATACTCCAAAAAGCTCGGCCGCGGATTGTGTTTTTCGGCTTCGGTTAAACCTTGCTTGACCATTGCATTTTCAGCCATGGCGCTTTTTAAGGTTACTTTGTCGCCAATGCGCAATTGGTAAGAAGGTACGTTGACGGCTTTGCCGTTAACCGTTACATTGCCATGCAAAACGAGTTGGCGCGCGGTTTTTAACGAAACCGCAAAACCTAAGCGGCGCACAATGTTGTCCAGGCGGGTTTCCAGTTTGCGTAGGAAATTTTCACCGGTTTGCCCTTCGGCCTTAGCGGCGGTGGCAAACATATTGTGGAAAGGAATTTCCGACATGCCGGACTGTAAGCGGGCTTTCTGCTTTTCTTGCAAGCGGATGCCGTACTCGGACACTTTGGCTTTGCGTACTTTACCGCCGCGTTTGGTAGCGGCTGCCAACTTGTCAATGACACAGTTGGTGTAGCATTTGGTCCCTTTGAGGAACAATTTGCAATCTAATTTTCTGCATTTTTTGCAGCTGGCTCCAATATTTCTTGACATAAAACTATACTCTCCGTGCTTTGGGCGGTCTGCATCCGTTATGGGGAATGGGGGTTACGTCTTTAATGGAAGATACGACTAACCCGGCTTGCGCTAAGGCGCGTACGGCGGTTTCACGCCCTTGGCCCGGGCCGCATACTTTAACGGCCACTTCGCGCATACCCATAGACACAGCCTTTTCAGCGGCGGTGTTGCTGGTGATTTGCGCGGCAAACGGCGTAGATTTTTTGGTGCCTTTAAAACCATGGGAACCGGCGGTGGACCAGGCTAAGGTATTGCCTTTATCGTCCGACACGGTTACAATGGTGTTGTTAAATGAACAGAAAATGTGCACAACCCCAAATACGGGAGCTTTGGCATTTTTCTTTTTTGCTTTGGCGGCAGGGGACGTCGCTTCAGCTTGTTTTGTTTCTTTTTCTTCAGCCATAGTTAAATTCCTATATTAAAATTATTTGACTTTGGAACCGACCGTTTTTCTTCTGCCGCGGCGGGTTCTGCTGTTGGTTTTGGTGCGTTGACCGCGGACCGGCAGGTTGCGGCGGTGGCGCTGGCCACGATAGGAGCCGATTTCAATTGCGCGGTGAATGTTTTGCGCCACTTCACGGCGAAGTTCACCTTCCACTTTGTATTCCTTCTGCAAAATGGTGTTGAGTAAACCGGCTTGTTGTTCGGTTAAATCTTTGACACGGGTTGCCGGGTCAATTTGGCCTTCCAACTTAGCGAGCACTTCTTTGGCATTTTTCTTGCCGATGCCGTAGATGTATTCTAAAGCGACATCAATTCTTTTATTTTTCGGTAAATCAATACCTGCGACTCTTGCCATAACTGTTTAGAACTCCTTAAATTAACCTTGGCGTTGTTTGTGTTTTGCTACTTCGCAAACCACACGAACTACGCCGTTGCGTTTAATGATTTTGCATTTTTGACATATTTTTTTGACACTGGCTCTGACTTTCATTTATTTCTCCCTATAAGTTATCCGGCCACGGGTTAAATCGTATGGAGACAACTCCAACTTCACTTTATCGCCCGGCAGGATTCTTATATGATGAACTCTCATTTTGCCGGATATATGCCCCAGAATTACTTTGCCGCCCGGGATTTCAATTTTAAACATCGCGTTGGGCAAGGCTTCTAAGACTTTACCTTCAATTTCGATTTTATCGCTCATACAGCTCCGAGTTCGGATTAAATTAGGAATACCTACGCGCGAGCCACCGCACGCAGATTATTCAAAAGCAGTGAAAATTTCACTGCCGTTAGCCGTCACAGCTACGGTGTGTTCAAAGTGGGCCGCTAAACTTCCGTCTTGCGTCACCACGGTCCACCCGTTGGACAGCTCCCTGACTTTGTACGTTCCCGCAGTAAGCATGGGCTCAATGGCCAGCACCATTCCCGCTTCTAACACAGGGCCTGTGCCCGGTTTGCCAAAATTGGGGATGCTGGGCTCTTCGTGCATATTGCGGCCGATTCCGTGCCCGCAATAATCGCGCACCACGCCCATACCATGTTCCATAGCAAAAGTTTCCACCGCGTGTTGTACGTCGCCAAGGCGGCGCCCGGCTTTGACTTGCCCGATGGCTTTATAGAGCGACTTTTTCGTCACATCCATCAGCCGCTGGGCTTCATCGGAAACTTCTCCTACAGCGAGGGTGATTGCGGCATCTGAACAGAAACCGTCAAGGCGGGCTCCTGTATCAATACTGATAATATCACCCCTCTTTAATATTTTATCTTTTTTTGGGATTCCGTGCACGACTTCTTCGTTGACAGACGCGCAAATACTGCCCGGAAACCCATAATAGCCTAAAAACAACGGCGTCGCCCCGAAGGAGCGGATTGTTTTTTCGGCCTCGCGGTCCAGGTCCAACGTGGACAAGCCCGGCGCAACGATTTCGGTCATTTTTTTGAGGACCGCTGCCGTTACTTTGCCGGCTGCCCGCATTTTTGCTAGTTCACTTTCGTTTTTTACTTCAATCATTTTACTTTCTCAAGGACACTGCAAATGTCCTTAAAAACTTGGTCCGGCATTTGATTGCCGTTAATTTCCACATACTTACCGGAATTTTGGTAATACTCTTTTACCGGCAAGGTTTGCTTGCGATATACTTCCAAGCGGTGTTTTACACTTTCGGGCGCGTCATCGGCACGCACATACAGTTCGCCGCCACATTCACACGTAGCTTGCGTAACCGTTGCGGCCGGTTTGCCGCATTGTTTGCACATCCGGCGCGATGAAAGCCGTTTTACTACTTCATTTTCCGGCAAATCAATCATGACTACTGCACTTATTTGCCGCCCCAAACGCTGCATCATTTTATCTAACGCTTGGGCTTGGGCTACCGTACGCGGGAAACCGTCTAAAATAACCCCTTGGTCCGTGGCACTGATGATGTTTTGTAAGATAGAAATCATCAAGTCATCGGGCACCAAATTGCCTTGGTTGATCAGCGCGGATATTTGCTGACCCAACGACGTACCTGCCGCTATTTCCGCACGGAGGACATCCCCGGTGGAAATGTGTTGCAAGTGCAAGGTTTCTTTTAGTTTTGCCGATTGGGTACCTTTTCCGGCCCCCGGGCAACCCATTAAAACGATATTCACAATACTCTTAAATAGCCTCTATACGCACTACAGGAACTGTCTTATAATCTTTATTTTTAGTTTGATACTGAAAAGTTCCTACCTGACGCGCACATTGTTTTGCAGAGATTTTAACAATCTGATCGTCATAAAAATGTTCCTGTTCTTTTCCCATTAACAACATAACTGGAGAACCCCAAGTGTCAGATTCCTCTACCAATGCTTTATTGGAATCAAGTACCTGGAATACTTTTAATGTGCGTTTCGTAATACAAGCCCCAGGTTCGGGAAATAAAGTCAAATTTTTGTTTTCAATCGTAGTTACAAATACACCAAAACAAAGTGTAGCAATAACACCACACACTAACCCGACTAAGAAACCAATAAAGAATTTCATTTTAACTCCTATCTTTCCCTTGCAGTTTAAACCGCAAGGGAAAGATATTATAAAACTATTGGACGTTGAACCAGCGGCCGCGTATCTTTTTGGACCCTTTCATCAAAGGTTCATAGTTACGCGCCAACAAGTGCGCTTGCACTTGGCCCACGGTATCCAACGCTACACCTACTACGATGAGTAGTGCCGTACCACCGAAGTAGAAATCTACCCCAAAGTACGCACGGAACGCATCCGGCAATACCGCCACCAAACATACAAAAATGGCACCGCAGAACGTAATACGGTTCATGACCCATTCAATGTAGTTTTTGGTCGGTTCACCGGGGCGAATACCGGGAATAAAGCCACCCCATTTCTTCATGTTATCAGCTAAATCCGCCGGGTTAATGGTCATGGAGTTATAGAAATAACAGAAGAAAATAATGAGAGCAGAAAATAACAGCATATACCACACATTGCCATGGCTAAAATAGCCTAACAACTTCTGCGCCCATTCGGCTTCCTGGTTAAAGCTGGCTACCGTTAAAGGTAACGAAATTACGGACGAGGCAAAGATTACAGCAATTACGCCGCTCTGATCTACTTTAAGCGGTAAATAGCTGGTTTGCCCGCCGTACATACGGTTGCCCACTTGGCGTTTGGCGTATTGGACCGGAATTTGGCGCTGGGCTGTTTCCAACCATACAACTAAAGCGGTAATCACTACCGCCGCGCCAAAGATAATCATGGCCACAAAGAAATCCATTTCGCCCGTTTGCACACGGTTGACAATTTCGTTAATAGCGGCGGGTAAGCGGTCCACAATCCCGGCAAAGATGATGAGCGAAATACCGTTGCCCACACCCTTTTCGGTGATTTGTTCACCCAGCCACATGACAAACATGGTCCCGGCCGCTAACGTCAAGAGCGTAGTGGCAAAGAACATGAAATTCGGGTCCACCACTGCCGGAACACCGCCCGCGCCCGTCACGCGCGAGATCGCAAACGTCATCATACCGCCTTGTAATAAGGCTAAAAACAGTGCAAAAATACGGGTAATTTGGTTTTCTTTTCTACGTCCGCTTTCGCCTTCTTTATGCATGCGGTCCAGCGCCGGGAAAATGTGTGCCCCGCGCACCAGCCCCATGATAATGGAAGCGTTAATATACGGCATAATACCCAATGCTAAAATGGAAAAACGCCCTAACGCCCCACCCGAAAAGATATTCATAAAACCTAAAATACCGTTTTGGTGTGCGGCAAACAACTGGCGCAAGACATCCGTGTTAATACCGGGTATCGGGATGGCCGCAGCCACCCGGAAAACTGCTAACGCCCCGAGCACAAAAAGCAGACGTTTTTTGAGCTCGGGCGCGTTAAAGATATTTGCAACTGTATTATTGGACATTATTTGTTCTCAATAACGGTTACGGTACCGCCGGCTTTTTCAATCGCGGCTTTGGCCGTGGCAGAAAAACCATGGGCAGATACTTTGAGGGCTTTGGTTAAAGTCCCGTTCGCCAGCACTTTCACGCGGCAAGCACAGTGAATAGCACCGGCTTTTTTCAAAGCTTCCGGCGTAACTTCGGCACCGGCGGCAAAGAGTTTTTCCAACGAGCCAATGTTTACATAATCGTAACGGGTGGCAAAATCTTTATTGGAAAAACCGCTTTTAGGCGTATGGCGAATAAGCGGCATTTGTCCGCCTTCTTTGCTTTCTTTGCGGGTGTTACCGGAACGAGAGGTTTGCCCTTTCATCCCTTTGGTGCAGTAGTTACCAAGGCCGGAACCCGGGCCAATACCTAAGCGGCGTTTGGCTTTGCGGGAACCGTGTTTGGGAAAAAGTTTATTTAAAGTTACCATAATTTATTCTCCTTCACACTAGGCGGCCTTTTCTTCGGTCGTTTCGACGGCTTTAGCGGCAGGGGCTTCTACTTTTTCAGCCTTGCCGCGCAGTACGTTTACGGCCTCTTTGCTTTTAAGTTGTTTAAAAGCTTCCATGGTGGCGTATACCAAGTTGCACGGGTTGGTGCTGCCTAAGCTTTTGGCCAGCACGTCTTTAATCCCGGCAGCTTCAAACAAGAGGCGCGCGCCGGACCCGGCAATTACACCGGTACCGGGGGCGGCCGGTTTCATCCATACCGAAGCGGCACCAAATTTGCCAATCACTTCGTGCGGAATCGTATCGCCCACAATGGGGAACGTAATCATGTGCTTGCGCGCATGAGTTTCGGCCTTTGCAATAGCGGCCTGTACTTGGTTAGCCTTGCCAATTGCTACACCCACTTTGCCTTGGCCGTTGCCCACTACTACTAACGCACGGAACCCCATGCGTTTACCACCTTTTACTACTTTGGTGGTGCGGGCTACGTTAATAACCGTAGTTTTACCTTCGGCGGCGGGTTTAGCTTTATGAAACTCGGCTCTTTTGCCTTTCGCTTCTTTTCTTTCTTCGTTAGACATTAAATTCACCTATCTACTTAGAATTTTAATCCTGCTTCGCGGGCAGCATCGGCTAACGCTTTGATTCTGCCGTGATAGACACGTCCGCCGCGGTCAAACATTACTTCGGTAATGCCTTTATCAATTGCTTTTTTGGCAATGGCGGCACCTAAGGCTTTGGCCGCTTCAATGCTTTTGGCGGAAGTCTCAAATTTGCCTTCAAATTCTTTGGACAACGTGGTCGCAGACACTAAGGTGCTGTGGGTGTTGTCGTCAATAATTTGGGCATACATGTATTTCAAGCTTCTGTAAACGGACAGACGCGGACGGTGTGCACCGTTTTTGAGCAGATGCCCGCGGCTGCGGTCTTTACGATACTGGTATCTTTCTTGTTTAGTAGCCATACTTATTTACCTCCCGCCGCGGTCTTACCGGCTTTGCGAGTGATATGTTCGCCTTGGTACTTAATCCCGCTGCCTTTATAGGGCTCCGGCGGGCGGATGCGGCGGATTTTGGCGGCAAAATCGCCCACTAAGAACTTATTGCTGCCTTTGATGGTAACAAACCCGGTTTTGGGGTCCACAACTACGGTGAGCCCTTCGGGAATGTCCAAATTTACCGGGTGCGAAAAACCGAGCTCTAAGTTCAGTTTTTTGCCGGCTACGCTGGCACGATATCCTAAACCGTTAATTTCCAAGGTTTTGGAAAAACCGTTCGTTACCCCTTCAATAATGTTAAATACGTTAGCGCGGGTAGTACCGTGCAACGCGTTTAACGTCTTAAAGTCTTTCTCTTCAATGGAAAAAGAAAGGGTGCCGTTGTCAAGTTTGGGGGTAATCCCAGCCGGAACGGTGTAGGACAAAGAACCTAACGCGCCCGTGGCGGTGATTACCTGATCTTTAATTTCCACTTTGGTTTTAGCGGGAATAGCAATTACTTTTTTACCAATTCTACTCATATTCCCCCCTTACCATACCTGGCACAAAACTTCGCCGCCGATTTTAGCCGCTTTGGCTTTGGCGTCGGTCATCAGACCCTTAGAAGTGGACAAGATAGAAATACCAAACGCGCCGCGCACTTTCGGGATATTATCGTAAGCACTATAAACGCGGGAACCGGGTTTAGACACACGGCGTAAACCTTGGATCACGCTTTCGTTTTCGGGCGTGTATTTCAAAAATACTCTTACCACGCCGCCCTTGGTTTCGTTGTGGACGGCTTTGAAATTGGCAATATATCCTTCTTCTTTGAGGATGCGCGCAATTTCGGTTTTGATTTTAGAAAAAGGGATATCCACTTTTTCTTTTTTCTTCATGTTTGCGTTTCTTATTCTGGTTAAGAAATCTGCGATTGGATCCATATTTTAAGTTGCCCTTGCAAACTACTTTCTAGTATTAGAGTTGGCCCGCTCAGGCAGCTCCTCCTGTAAATTACCAACTGGATTTTTTAAGACCGGGGATTAAACCCTGGTGAGCCATTTTTCTCAGGCAGATACGGCACAGACCAAAGTCGCGGTAGTAACCGCGGGCGCGGCCGCAGATTTGGCATCTGTTATGGTAGCGCACAGCAAACTTTTGGTCTTTTGCCATTTTTGCAACCCATGCTTTCGTAGCCATGTTTTTTGCTCCTTATTTACCCGATTTGCGAAACGGCAATCCCATGTAATCCATAAGTAGGCGGCCGTTCTTATCGTTTTCGGCTGTGGTTACAAACGTAATGTTCATACCATAGGCTTTGGGAGATTTTTCCACATCAATTTCCGGGAAAATATAGTGTTCTTTAATCCCCAAGTTCAGGTTACCTCTCCCGTCAAAGCTCGGGTTGAAGCCCTGGAAGTCGCGGATGCGGGGGCAGGCAATGGAAATAAAACGTTCCATAAATTCATACATGCGTGCGCCGCGTAAGGTTACGCGTACGCCGATGGGCATGCCTTCACGCAATTTGAAGTTAGAAATGGACTTTTTAGCACGGCGCACTTGCGCGGCTTGTCCGGCGATGGCAGATAAATCGTTCTTGGCGATTTCCATCGCTTTAATATCTTCACGGGCTTCTTTTACGCCGATGTTGATGACAATCTTCGTCAGTTTCGGCGCGGCCATGGGGCTTTTTACCCCCATTTCTTTGAGCAAGGCCGGAAGCACTTTTTCTTTATAGAGCGCTTGTAAGGCAGGGACATAACCTTGCGGCGCTTTAGTTACTTTGGTTTCTTTTTTAGCAGTCATTTTCAGTACCTAATTAGATAATTGCTTCGTTGCATTTGCGGCAGACACGGGTTTTTTTACCGTCGGCCGTAATTTGCACTTTGGGCGTCATTGCTTTTTTGCATTTTTGGCAGACCACCGCCACGTTGGAGGCGTGGATGGGGGCTTCTACCTGCACGATGCCGCCTTGCTTATTTTGAGAAGGCTTTTGGTGTTTGGAAACCATATTCACCCCGGCCACAACAACCGTATTTTTGGACGGGTTTACAGATTTCACTTCGCCTTTTTTGCCTTTGTCTTTACCGGCTAAAATGAGCACGGTATCTTTCGTTTTCACGTTCATACCTATACTACCTCCGGCGCCAGAGAAATGATTTTTAAGAAATTCTTTTCTCTTAACTCACGGGCAATCGGGCCGAATACACGGGTGCCTTTGGGTTCGCCATTATCGTTAATGATGCAAACAGCGTTGTCATCAAAGCGGATATAGGAACCGTCTTTGCGTCTTTTTTCACGGGCTACACGCACTACTACGGCGCGTACCACGTCGCCTTTTTTAATGGCGGAAGTAGGGATTGCATCCCGTACGGAGCACATAATCACGTCCCCGAGGGTTGCAATATCCCGGTGGTGGCCACCGCGCACCTTAAAGCATTGTACTTTACGGGCGCCGGAATTGTCGGCCACATTGAGGATGCTTCTTAATTGAATCATACGTTAAGTAACTCCTAACTATGCTCTGGCTTTTTCCACAATTTTGGAAACACGCCATTTCGTCGTTTTAGAAACAGGGCGGGTGCTCATAATTTCTACTTTATCGCCCAGTTTGCTTTCGTTCGCTTCGTCGTGCGCGTGGAATTTGGCAGCCCGTTTTAAGGTTTTGCCGTAGCGGGCATCGTGTACCAAGCGTTCCACTTTGACGGTGCGGGTCTTATCCATTTTGTCAGATACGACGACACCGGTAAGTACTTTGCGCAGGGCGCGGGTTTCTTTGTTTTCCATACTAAACCTCTATTTCGCCGCGGCCTTCTGGTTAATCAACGTCTGCAGAAGGGCGATTTCGCGTCTTACAGCTCTTAGTTCCATGGGGTTAGCCAGTGGCGTGGTGCTGTGTTTGAAAAGAAGGTTGAATTTCTTTTCTTGTGCTTTGCCGAGTGCTTCATTGAGTTCGGCTAAAGATTTTTTCTTTAAATCAGCTTTTTGATTGGTTTTCATAAACTACCTTCTGGTTACCAATTTGGTCTTAATCGGAAGTTTGTCGGAAGCCAAGCGCATGGCACGTTTGGTATCTTCTTCGCTCGCACCTTCGAGTTCAAACAAAATCCGGCCCGGTTTTACCACGGCAGCCCAGTATTCGGGCGCCCCTTTCCCTTTACCCATACGGGTTTCGGCGGGGTGCTTGGTGATAGCTTTATCCGGGAAAATGCGGATCCACAATTTACCTTTTTTCTTAATGAAACGAGATAAGGTAATACGGGCCGCTTCAATTTGGCGCGCAGTAATCCATTTGGGTTCCAAGGCTTTTAAACCATATTCCCCAAAGACTACTTCGGTCCCGCGTTTGGCGTTGCCTTTAATGCGCGGGGCGCTAAAGGGTTTACGATATTTTACTCTTTTCGGCATCAACATAGTTCGTTACCTCTATTTAGCCATCTCGGCGTTGCTTTCTACCACTTCTTCGGTAGTGCCGGATTCCATGTCGCGGTGTTTTTTGAGTTCATTCATAATCTCTTTAGGAGATTTGGCAAAGTGCGTACGTTTGAAAATCCACACTTTAACCCCAATTTTACCGCTGATGGTGTTGGCTTCGGTGAAACCGTAATCAATATCGGCACACAAGGTGTGCAACGGTACGCGGCCTTCACGTTTCCATTCGGTACGGGCAATTTCCGCACCGCCTAAACGGCCGGATACCATAATTTTAATACCCAGGGCTTTGCCGGAAAGCGCTTTTTCAATCGCTTTCTTCATGGCCGCACCGTAGTGGGCACGTTTTTCAAGCTGTTGGGCAATGTTTTGCGCCACCAGTTGGGCATCCGTTTCCGGGTTTTTAATTTCAATGACGTTGACAAACGTCTTGCTGCCGGTCATGGCTTCCAGTTCTTTGCGTAGCGCCTCAATATCGGCACCTTTTTTGCCAATCACCACACCCGGGCGGGCAGTGTGAATGTTTACGCGTAAGAACGCACCGGCTCTTTCAATACCGACGTAGCTGATAGCCGCCATTTCAAATTTACCGTCAATGTGTTTGCGGATTTGGGCGTCTTCCAAAATAAGTGCCGGCATATTTTTCGGCGCAAACCAGCGGGAGCGCCAATCTTGGATGTATCCTAAGCGAATAGACCGGGGATGAATCTTATGTCCCATAAATTAGCGGCCTCCTTTCTTTTCATCGGTAACAATTACCGTTAAATGGCACATGCTCTTTTTGTAAGGCATGGCGCGGCCTTGCGGGCCGGGTTGCACTCTGCGAAGGTGACCGCTGGGGCCTAAGTTCGCAAACGCCTCTTTAATATAGACGTGGCTGAAGTCAAGCTTTTTACCGGCTTTGACTTGCAAGTTAGCGGCGGCGCTGTGTAAGGTTTTGGCTACCAGGTCAGCGGTACGTTTGGCCACAAACGGCAATACTTCTTCGGCCGCTTGGACGTTTTTACCGCGGATTTGGTCCAATACCAGGTTTACACGGCGGCTGCCATAGCGTTGAAATTTAGCTTTTGCACAAGCTTCCATAGTAAATCCTCAACTCTTATTTCAAGGCGGTGGAGTCTTTGGTTATACCACCGTGGCCTTTGAACAAACGGGTGAACGAAAATTCCCCGAGTTTAAAGCCTACCATACGTTCGGAAACGTAGATGGGAAGAAACTTGCGGCCATTGTGCACCAAGAAGGTGTGACCGACAAATTCCGGCACAATCGTGCACGCTCTTGCCCATGTTTTGATAGGTTTCTTTTCGTTGGACTGGTTCATTTTTTGAACTTTTTCCAACAGGTTTAAGTCTACAAACGGACCTTTTTTAGTTGATCTTCCCATACTTATTTAACCTTGTTTTTTCTTCTGTCGCTGATAATCATCCAGCTAAACGCTTTCTTGGTAGAGCGGGTCTTCAAACCGCGGGCCGGCTGGTTCCACGGAGAACGCGGAATGTTGCCGCCTTTACCATGACCGCGGCCACCACCCATGGGGTGATCGACGGCGTTCATCGCGCTACCGCGCACGGTCGGGCGATTGCCTAAGTGGCGGTTGCGCCCGGCGTTGCCAATGACGATGTTGCCATGGTCCACGTTGCCTACTTGGCCAATGGTGGCACAGCAGTCGCTGGGGACTAAGCGGATTTCGCCAGACGGCATTTTGATATGGGCATATCCGGCTTCTTTGGCCATCAGCTGGGCTTGCGAACCGGCACTGCGCGCCAGTTGTGCACCCTTGCCGACTTTCAGTTCAATAGCGTGGATAAAAGTACCTTCCGGAATATATTTAAGTGCAAGGCAGTTACCCACTTTAATATCAGCTTTCGGGCCGGACATGAGCGTATCGCCCACTTGTACGCCTACGGGCTGCAAGATGTAGCGTTTGTCGCCGTCAGCGTAGTTTAAAAGACAAATGCGGGCACTGCGGTTGGGGTCGTATTCTACAGAAACGACTTTGGCCGGCACGCCGTATTTTTCTCTCTTAAAATCAATTTGTCTATAAGCGCGTCTGTGGCCACCGCCAATGTGACGCACCATAACCATACCGGTATTGTTTCTTCCACCGGTTTTGCGAAGACCTTTGGTCAGCCGTTTCTCGGGCGTGGTCTTGGTGATATCGGAATAGTCCGACACCGTGATCGTGCGGCGAGACGGGGTATAAGGTCTAAACGATTTAATAGGCATAGTTCGTAGTGTCTCCTTCTCTACTTCGCAGTGGCTTCTACCACTTCGATTTTATCGCCTTCTTTCAAAGTAACAAACGCTTTTTTATAATCGGGGCGTTTGCCTTCGAAGCGACCCATGCGATGGGTCTTACCCGTGACGGAAATGGTGTTGATTTTTACAACGGTTACGTTGAACAATTTTTCCACCGCGGTTTTAATTTCACCTTTGGACGCATTTTTGCCCACAATAAAACCATAGCGGTTGTGGGTATCGCGTTCAATTAAACTCTTTTCAGTTAAAAGAGGTTTTTTAAGGGTATCGTAAGCGCCGGACATTAGTTGGCCTCCTTCGCAAACGTCTTGGTCAAAGTATCTACGGCATCTTTGGTGAAAATCACTTTGGTGCTGTTTAATACTTCGTAGGCGTTGATGTCTTGCGTTTGCATGTGCGTTAAACCGGCCACGTTGCGCCCGGCTAATTGGGCGTTCTTGTCGGCAAAGTTATCCAAGATGAGCGGTTTGCGCCCAGCGGACAAAGCGGTTAACACTTCGGCAAATGCTTTGGTTTTGGGTTCTTTGAAGGTCAAAGATTCCAATACCACCAAGTTGCCTTCGGCTAATTTGGTAGAAAGAGCCATGGCAAGCGCACTGCGGCGTTTGGCGGCCGGTAAGTCCTGGCGGTAGGAGTGCGGGGTAGGCCCCCACGCTACGCCCCCGTGGCGGAACTGCACCGCACGCAAAGACCCTTGACGGGCGCGGCCGGTGCCTTTTTGTTTCCACGGTTTTTTACCGGTGCCGGAAACTTCGGCGCGGGTTTTCACGTCAGCCGTACCGCTGCGTTGGTTAGCCAAAAAAGCGGTAATGACTTCGTGCAAGAAAGTGGGGTTAGCTTTCACGCCGAACAAAGAGTCCGGCAGAGAGATGGTCCCTTTTTCTTTTCCTTTCAAATCTAAAACTTTTGTTTCCATAGGTCCAAGTCCTTACTTCTTGTTAGCGGCCTTAGAGGCAGAAACTTTCTGCTGTTGGGGCGCCACATAGTGTTTTTTGTATTTGGAAGTTTCTAAGACGGAAACGATGGACCCGCGGGCCCCCGGAACGGAACCTTTTAAGAATAAAAGACCGTTTTCGTTATCCACCTTAATCACTTCAATCTTGGCTACTGTGTGGGTGGTGGTACCATAGTGACCAGCCATGCGTTGACCGGAAATTACCTTACCCAAAGAGCGGCGGGAACCTAAAGACCCCGGAGCGCGGCTGCGGTCGGACTGACCGTGCGAATCCGGTTGGCCGGCAAAGCCGTGGCGTTTCATACCGCCGGCAAAGCCGTGGCCTTTAATTTTGCCCTGCACGTCTACATAGTCGCCGGGTTTAAAGATTTTTTCAAGTGAAATGACTTGGCCGATTTCAAAGCCAGCTACGTCGGCAACACGGCATTCCTTCATGTGTTTGACCGGCGCGATATTGGCTTTTTTGAAGTAACCCATATCGGGTTTATTGAGCTTATTTTCTTTCACTTCGCCAAAACCCACGCAAACGGCGTTATAGCCGTCTTTTTCTTGGGTTCTGACACGCACAACTTTGCAATCGCCCGCTTTTACAACGGATACACCATGCAGGTTGCCTTTTTCATCAAAGAGCTGGGTCATGCCCACTTTTTCGCCGATTACGAAACGAAACGTAGCCGGAGCTTCTTTGACAGTTTCTGCTTTGGCCGGTTCAGCAACAGGAGTTGCCTCTTGGGCACCAGCAGCTTGTTTGTTTTCTTCTGTCATACGTGTTTATTTTTCCTTAGTTACTTTTAATGGCCACATCTACACCGGCGGGCAAGTCTAATTTCATTAGTTCGTCCACGGTTTTAGAGGTGGGGCTTTTTAAGTCAATCAAGCGTTTATGAATGCGCATTTCAAACTGTTCTCTGCTTTTCTTATCGGTATGGGGAGAGCGAAGTACGGTGTACTTTTTAATCCGAACCGGCAATAATACAGGACCGGCCACAATGGCCCCCGTTTTTTGCGCGGTTTCTACAATGCGCGTAACGGAAGCATCTAACATGCGGTGGTCATAAGAACGCAATTTAATGCGGATTCTTTCTTGGCCAATTACATTGGCTTTTTTAGCTGTTTTTTCTGCCATTTTTAGTTTTTTCCTTAGTATTTTATTACAAATTATTTATCGGCAGAAAACCCTATACCTGTCCTCCTTTCCGTCGGACAAGCTAGGAAATTCCTGCCTTAAAAATAACTTAGTATTATTATACCAAATTATTGTTAGTGGTGTCTAGTTTTTTAACACGTTCACCAGGTGCGTAAAACAGACACTTTTTCCTGTTAGTAATATTGTATAATAATTGAGAAACTTTGTAAAGAATAATTATGAAACCCAATTACGGACTTACCATTGTAAAAGATTTCCCCGTTAAAGGCGTTAATTTCATTGATATTAACGGCCTGCTTAATGACCCGGCGTGCTTCCAAGCCGCCGTGGATAAACTCTGCGCGCTGATTACCGAAAACATCCCGGCAGACGTACTTCAAAAAGCGGCTATCATCACACCGCAAGCGCGCGGGTTTTTATTTGGCGCGCCCGTGGCTTATAAACTGAGCTTGCCGCTTTTACTGGTACGCAAAAAAGGGAAAATCCCCAACAAGCCCTACTCCTTCCACATCACCAACGAGTATGACAGCTACGATATGGAACTGGACGGCGACCTGTTAGCCAAGCACCCGCATTATATTTACATTGACGATATTTTTGCCACCGGGCAAACCTTAGCCGGCATCAAAGAGGCGCTGGGCAAAAAGCACAAACACATTTTGCTGGCCCTACACATTACGGCGGTTGCGGCTTTAAAAGGCATCCGCGAACATACCCCCGCGTTAAAAGGTATACCCACTAAAGAAGTGATTTAAATAAAAACCCGGCCCCAACCGAGCTTTTATTTTTACTTCCTTCAAAAATTTGCTATACTTTTTGTGTAGTAAAAGACAATTTTAACCTGTTTTTGGAACCGTGTACAGCATACGGTGGCGTTGCTTCGGCAACCCAGAGCAAGTCCGAAAACGGCCTATAAAGACATAAAATAACAGGCCTTCGAAACCTGTTTATTTTGTGTCCAATGTATATCGTTTTATACGGTAGACTACGGCTGTTTTTGTTGAGGCACTTGCTCTGGCTCAATAGAACCAGCCGTTTTTGTTGGCTCCTTGAACAGAAAAGGAGAACACAAAATGAAAAAAAGAAATACCCGGCGGGGTTTCACGCTCATTGAGCTACTCGTAGTTGTACTGATTATCAGTATTCTAGCTGCCGTTGCTGTGCCGCAATATCGAAAAGCTGTTACGAAATCACAAATAAATTCCATGCTTCCTTTATTAAATACTGCATGGATAGCATACGAGAACTTCTATTTGGAAACCGGTTCTTTCCCAGAAACGATTGACCAATTGAATATAGATGTTCCTTGGACAGGACATTATAATGCTGTGTCCAGTAGAAATGATACTAGCCTGATTTCAAATGATGATTGGATGTTATATTTGTATACCATATGGGGATTCTCACGAGGAGCCTGTATATTACATACTTCAGGCCCGTATGCCGGGGCTGGATTTTGTAAACTTAGGATGATGGCACCCAATCCATTCGCAGCCAAAGCGAAAACGGGCGATTTGCTTTGTATAGAACAAAACCAACTGTTCAAAAGAGGAAATCCTTCGCGTGAAAATGGTGAATATTGTAAAAAATTATTCCATGTACAAGATGAAAATAAGGTAGCCAATTACGAAACACAAGCATGGATTGTTAATTTTTAACCTACATTTAGGCAAAAACAGGGTCCCTTTCGGGGCCCTTAACGCGCCGAAAAGCAAGGGCATCTCTGTTTTCAAATTTGAGTGCAGAAAATAAACACCGGGGGAAATAGAGGATAAGATGGTTTTTCAGATTTGAGGCAGATTTGCACCGTAAGTTGCCCGAAGCTGTACTGCTAGGCACTGCGAGTGGCAAGTCGGTGCAAAGGGACCCAAATGTGAAAAATTGTATCGCTGGCAAGCAACAAATTTTACAAATCTTTTGTTTGTAAAATTTGTGCGCCCAATGAACGTTCGCGCCCGCCGTTTTAGATGCAAAAAAGCCCCACCTTTCGGCGGGGCTTTTCAATCCGACCGGCACGCAGTAAAAGTTCAAATTAATTTTGTCCCGTTCTAGGCGCATGCCGCCGTAGCGTACAATTTGCGACGGTGCGAAGCTCCGCAAGTACGTAAGGAGGCTCGCAACAACGAACGGAACAAAATTAGGAAGAAAAAGGGCCCCTTTCGGGGCCCTGTGCAAACACCGGGGAAACTAAAAGTACGCTGATTTTTCAAATTCGCATTTAGTTTGCGGGGAAAAGTTGGGCCGTAGCGTACGTCCGCCGGACCGCACACAGTGCGGCAAGTACGTAAGGTCCAAGTCACCGCAAAATAAACCGAATTTGGAAAATTGTTGCTGAGGTAAAAAGTTTCATCGCGGGATGTTGTTTAGACGCAAAAAAGCCCCACACTAGGCGGGGCTTTTTTACGTCTATATCTTATTACGCCGCTACTTTAGCCGCCGTGCGCTTCTCTACAATCGCTTTAGCGACGTTTGCAGGCACTTCGGCATAGTGGCTCGGTTCCATCGTAAACGAGGCACGCCCTTGCGAGAGCGAGCGCACGTTCGTGGCATAACCGAACATTTCAGCCAGCGGGACTTCGGCACGTACATAGCGTACGTTACCGCGCACACCCATTTCGCCGATTTGGCCGCGGCGGGAGCTCAAGTCCCCGATGATATCACCGAGGTTGGCTTCCGGCGCCACCACTTCTACCTTCATAATCGGCTCGAGGATGACGGGGGCCGCTTTCTTGGCACCGTCTTTAAGGGCCATAGAGGCGGCAATTTTGAAGGCCATTTCCGAAGAGTCTACCTCGTGGAACGAACCGTCAAACACGGCTACTTTAATGTCCACTAAGGGGTACCCGGCCATGGCACCGCTGTCCAAGGCTTCGCGGCAACCTTTTTCAATGGCAGGGATATATTCTTTGGGAATGCGCCCTTGCGTAATTTCGTTGACAAACTCAAAGCCCTTGCCTTTTTCCTGCGGTTCTAAGCGCAAGAATACGTGACCATACTGACCGCGGCCGCCGGATTGGCGTACGAACTTGGTTTCTTGTTCGACGGTCTTGGTGATGGTTTCACGGTAGGCTACCTGCGGGGCGCCTACGTTGGCTTGGACGTTAAATTCGCGTTTCATACGGTCCACAATAATGTCCAGGTGTAATTCGCCCATACCCGAAATAACGGTTTGGCCCGTTTCTTCGTCGGTGCGAACGCGGAAGGTTTGGTCTTCTTCCGCCAAACGCGCCAAGGCATTGGACATTTTTTCTTCATCGGCTTTAGACTTCGGTTCCACGGCAATAGAAATTACAGGTTCCGGGAACGTAATGCTTTCCAGCACGATCGGGTGGTCCGGCGAGCAGATGGTCTGCCCCACGCGGGAGTTTTTAATAGCCACGGTAGCGGCAATTTCACCCGCGGAAAGTTCTTTTACTTCTTCGCGTTTATCGGCCATCATACGCATCATACGGCCAAAGCGTTCGGTGGCGTTTTTACCCGGGAAGTAAACCGCATCCCCGGCTTTAATCGTGCCGGAATAAATGCGGAAGAAACTCAGTTTCCCTACAAAGGGGTCGGTTTGGACTTTGAAGATAAGCCCGCAGAACGGCTCGCTGTTAGACGGTTTGCGTTCTTCGGCTTCGCCCGTGTTGGGGTTGGTGCCTTTGACGGCCGGCAAATCTACAGGAGAGGGTAGATAGTCGTTTACACAATCCAAGAGCGGTTGTACACCTTTGTTTTTGTAAGAAGACCCACAAATAACCGGGAAGAATTTACCCGTCAGTGTACCTTTGCGGATGGCTGTTTTGATTTCTTTTTCCGTAAATTCGGTTTCGCCGTTTAAGTAGCGTTCCATAATGGTTTCGTCAAAATCGGCGAGTTTTTCAATCATTTCCGTGCGGTATTTTTTGGCCAATTCCAACGATTCGGCCGGGATATCGCCTTCGTTAAACGTAGCGCCGTTATGGTCGCCGTCCCACACAATGCCTTTCATTTTTACGAGGTCAATCACGCCGACAAATTTATCTTCGGCGCCGATAGGCAACTGAATCGGGCAGGCGTTACCGCCGAGTTTTTCTTTAATGGAGTTCGCAGAGCGGATAAAATCGGCCCCAATGCGGTCCATTTTGTTAATGTAGGCAATACGCGGTACGTGGTATTTATCAGCCTGGCGCCACACGGTTTCGGATTGCGGCTCCACGCCCTGCACGCCGTCAAAACAGCACACAGCACCGTCTAACACACGTAACGAGCGTTCCACTTCGGCCGTAAAGTCCACGTGGCCGGGAGTGTCAATAATGTTGAGCTGGCAATCTTTCCACACACAGTAAATGGCCGCGGAAGTAATCGTAATACCGCGTTCACGTTCCTGTTCCATCCAGTCGGTCACGGACGCACCGTCGTGCGTTTCGCCGATTTTATGCACTTTACCGGTATAATACAAAATACGTTCGGAAGTGGTGGTCTTACCCGCGTCAATGTGCGCGATAATACCGATATTGCGGATTTTCTCTAACGGATAGGTTTTAAATTCAGCCATATCTTCTTAGTTCCTAGCTTACCATTTAAAATGGGCAAACGCGCGGTTGGCCTCGGCCATGCGGTGCACATCTTCACGTTTTTTAAACGCGGTACCTTCTTTTTTGGCGCCCAAAATAATTTCTTCGGCTAATTTTTCAGCCATGGGGCGGCCTTTACGGCTTTGCGCCGCACCGATCAGCCAGCGCATTGCCAAGGTGGTGCTGCGCAAGGGTTTTACTTCGGTAGGCACTTGGTAGTTGGCACCCCCTACGCGGCGGGCTTTTACTTCCACCAAGGGGCGTACGTTTTCAATACATTTGGTGAAAACGTCTAAGGCGTTTTCTTTGGTTTTTTCGGCAATGATAGCCATGGCGTCGTCTAAAATTTTAGCGGCGGTGGCAGTTTTGCCTTCAAAATTTAATTTGTTAATAAACCGGGCCACGAGCACGGAATTGTATTTGTAATCCGGCGCGGGGAGCGGTCTTCTGTCTCTGGGTCTTAAACCTTTTCTGGGCATAATTATTCTTTCACTCCTAAAAATTATTTAGCGGCTTTGGGGCGTTTTACGCCATAAAGCGAGCGGCCTTGTTTTCTGTTTTCAACGCCGGCGGCATCTAACGCGCCGCGGATGATGTGATAGCGCACACCCGGTAAGTCTTTCACACGGCCACCGCGTACTAATACGATGGAGTGTTCCTGCAGGTTGTGCCCCACACCCGGGATGTAAGCGGTTACTTCCATTTTGGAAGTCAGCTTCACACGGGCCACTTTGCGCAGAGCAGAGTTCGGTTTTTTAGGGGTGGTGGTGTAAACACGGGTGCAAACACCGCGCCGTTGGGGGCAGGCTTGCAACGCGGGCGATTTGGTTCTGTTTTGTTCTTTTGCCCGGCCGTATTTTACTAATTGGTTTACTGTTGGCATTACTTCTCTCCTATTTAGTTTCTTTGCGTTTTTGGTTAAACTCTTTGGCCATTTGCCGCGCGGAAATACCAGTACCCGCGGGGATTAAATGACCTACGATTACGTTTTCTTTGAGGCCTTGCAATTCGTCAATCTTGCCTTCAATAGCGGCGTCCGTTAAAACCTTAGTGGTTTCTTGGAACGAAGCCGCGGAAATAAACGATTCGGAAGCGATAGACGCCTTACTGATACCTAAAAGGATGGTTTCCGCGTCAGCCAAGCGTTTATCCGCCGCTTTCATTTTGGCGTTTTCACGCAGCCAGCGGCCGCGGCTGACAACTTCTCCTTTGAGGAAGTGGGTATCCCCCGCATCCAGAATTTTCACGTTCCCTAACATCTGCCGCACAATAACCTCGATATGGCGGTCGTTGATGGTTACGCCCTGCAAGCGGTACACTTCTTGGATGGCGTTTAACAGGAACTCTTGTGCTTCTTTTTCACCCTTCACGCGCAGCACGTCGTGGGGGTCGATGGCGCCGTCGGTTAAGGCTTCGCCTACGCCTACATGGTCGCCTTCGTATACTACTAAGTGTTTGCCTTGCGGAATGCTGTACTGCTTGACCTGGTTGGTCTCTTCATTACGCACGACAACTTCAATCAAACCTTTGGGCGAAGTTTCCAAGCTTACAATCCCTTCAAACTCGGAAATAATAGCCGGGTTGTGGGGACGGCGCGCTTCAAACAACTCCGCAATACGGGGCAGACCGCCGGTAATATCTTTGGTACCGCCGGCTTCGCGGCCGATTTTGGCCAGTACGTCCCCGGGGTTTACTTCTTCACCGTCCTCCACCATTAAGATGGTGTCAATCGGCAACGGAAGGTTCAACCCTTTGGCATTGCCTTTACCGATAATACTGATACGCGGGTTGTTTTTACCACCGCGGCTGGCCGTAATTTTGCGTTCAATAACGCCCGTAACTTTGTTGCGTTCTTCCTGCAGAGTGATACCTTCAATTACATCTGTGAGTTTGACGGTCCCTTTCGTTTCCGCCAATACCGGGATGGAGTGCGGGTCCCACTCGGCCAGTAAAGAACCTTTTTTCACGGTGGCTTTATCTTGGGTTAAGATCGTAGCCCCGTACTGAATCTTGTATTCTTTTATTGTACCATTTCCGGCCGTTACAAAGATAGAGCCGTTTCTGGAAATACAAATTTGGTTATCATACTGGTTGGTAATGATTTTGATATCTTTGAAGGTTACCTTCCCGTCGGTTTCCGCAACGGCCTGGCTGCGCGACAACACGCGCGAGGCCGTACCACCGATGTGGAACGTACGCAAGGTTAACTGCGTACCCGGTTCCCCAATGGACTGGGCGGCAATGATACCTACCGAGTCGCCGGGGTTACTGTTGGAAGCCGTAGCTAAGGACAAGCCGTAACACTTCGCGCACACTCCGTAGGGGGCTTCGCACGTAAGCACGGAGCGGATACGTACCGATTCCACCCCATATTTTTTGACTTCTTTGGCTTGTTCCAAGGTAATTAAATCGCCTTCTTTAATGATGGTTTTTTCTTCTTCTTTACCGTCTGCTTTTTGTACTTTGACTACCACATCTTCTAACGAAGTGCGGCCCAAAATACGTTCATCAAGCGGTTCCACCATTTCTTCCCCGCTCATTAAGGACTTGACCACAATCCCGTTGTGCGTACCGCAATCTTCTTCGGTAATCACTACGTTGTGGGCCACGTCCACCAAGCGGCGGGTTAAGTAACCGGCGTCAGCCGTTTTCAAAGCGGTATCCGATAAACCTTTACGTCCACCGTGCGTGGAAATAAAGTACTCAAGTACCGACAACCCCTCACGGAAGTTAGCGGTAATCGGGTTTTCAATAATTTCGCCCTGACCACCGGTCAGTTTTTTCTGCGGTTTAGCCATTAGACCGCGCATACCGGCCAG
This sequence comes from Elusimicrobiaceae bacterium, assembly GCA_045129775.1. GTDB lineage: Bacteria > Elusimicrobiota > Elusimicrobia > Elusimicrobiales > Elusimicrobiaceae > Avelusimicrobium. The sequence continues at coordinate 12,674 of JBGUOO010000003.1, read as the reverse complement.
CTGGCGTACCTGCTGGCGCGAACCGCGGGCACCGGAATCCGCCATTAAATAGACGGAGTTAAAGCGCTGACCGCTGTGTTCTTTGTTGGTAGGGTCATATTTGGACTCTTCAAACTTTTTCATTTCTTTGAACAGTTCGTTGGCTACATCGTCGGTAACACGGGTCCAAATATCAATGACTTTGTTGTAACGTTCGCCTTCGGTAATGATACCGGCCTCGGCCTGAGCTTGAATTTTGGACACTTCGGCTTTGGCTTTTTTAATTAGTTCCTTTTTGGCGGTAGGAATGGTCATATCGGCAATCGAGATAGACAAGCCCGACAAGGTAGCATAGTGATACCCCATCTTCATGATATTGTCTAAGAGTTGCACGGCAGCGGCGCGGCCGTATTTTTTGCTCTTATAGCATTCATCCACTAAAGCACCCAACTCTTTTTTGCCGATGGTTTTATTGATAAATTCCCAGCCTTTGGGCATCGCTTGGTTGAAAATAATGCGGCCCACGGAAGTAAAATCTTTCCATTGTGCCGGGTCAGCCACCGGTTTGCCTTTGGCGTCCATTTCGGGAATGGCGTTCATACCGCGCACTTTAATTTTGGCATGGTAAGAAAGTTTGCCGTATTCCAAAGCTACTAACGCTTCTTCTTTGGAACCGAAAATAGAACCTTCCCCGATATCGCCATCTTTAATGGTGGTAATCCAGTTTACACCCAGTACCATATCATGAGACGGGGCGGCAATCGGTTTGCCGGAAGCCGGCGATAAAATGTTGTTAGAGGCCAGCATCAGCGTGCGTGCTTCCATTTGCGACTCTAAGGACAGCGGCACGTGTACAGCCATCTGGTCACCGTCGAAGTCAGCGTTGAAGGCCGCACAAGTAAGCGGATGGAGCTGAATGGCTTTACCTTCAATAAGTACCGGCTCAAACGCCTGAATACCTAAGCGGTGCAAGGTAGGAGCACGGTTTAACATGACCGGGTGCGCTTGGGTTACTTTTTCCAAAATATCCCAAATTTCGGGGCGTACTTTTTCCAACATTTTTTTGGCAGATTTCAGCGTCGTACCTTCACGCTTCATCAGCTCGCCAATAATAAACGGTTTAAACAACTCCAAGGCCATCAGCTTAGGCAAACCGCATTGGTGGATTTTCAAGTTCGGACCGACTACAATAACGGAACGGCCGGAATAGTCCACACGTTTACCCAAGAGGTTTTGGCGGAAACGCCCGTGTTTACCCTTAATGCTGTCGGACAAGGATTTAAGCGGACGGCCACCGGGCCCAATGAAGAATTTACCGCGGGCACCGTTTTCAATCAGGGCGTCCACCGCTTCTTGCAAGAGGCGTTTTTCGTTGTAAATCATGACTTCGGGCGCGCGCAAGGATTCAATGTGTTTCAAGCGGTTGTTGCGGTTGATAATGCGGCGGTATAAGTCGTTTAAGTCAGACGCGGCAAAACGGCCCCCATCAAGCGGTACTAAGGGGCGCAAATCCGGCGGGATGACAGGCAATACGCTTAAAATCATCCATTCCGGGCGGTTGCCGCTTTCTTTAAAGTCTTCCATGGCTTTAATGCGGCGGACTAATTTGCTGCGTTCTAACTCGCTTTGCGTGTTCTTTAATTGTTCGTGCAAAGCGGGGATTTCTTTGTCAAAATCAATATCTTCCAACAGTTTTTTAATAGCCGGGGCACCGATATCCACTTTCAAGCGGGCACCGTGTTTTTTGCGGGCTTCGCGTACTTGCGCATCGGATAAGAGCGTACCCTTTTTGAAATCCGTGCGGCCGGTTACATTGTCCACGCAATCTTCCAACACTACATAAGCGGCATAGTAAACGACGCGTTCCAAATCGCTGGTACGTTGGTCTAATAAAATACCAATGCGCGACGGGTTTTTACGCAAGAACCACACGTGGGCCACCGGCACAGCCAGTTCAATATGACCCATGCGTTCACGGCGGACTTTCGATTCGGTCACTTCTACCCCGCAGCGGTCACACTTAATGCCGCGGTATTTGGGCCAGCGGTATTTGCCGCAGGCACATTCAAAATCTTTGGTAGGGCCGAAAATGCGTTCGCAGAATAAGCCGTCACGCTCCGGTTTTAGGGTGCGGTAGTTAATCGTTTCGGGTTTTTTCACTTCGCCAAACGACCACGCACTAATTTGTTCCGGGCTGGCGATGCCTAAACGGATGGCATCAAAGTCAAAAAAGTTCAGTTCATTATTTTTTCTTACTTTTTTCGTCATGTCTTTCTCTCCCGCTTATTTGGCTTCCTCTTTAGTTTCCGCGGAAGCCTCTACGGCAGGCTGCGGTTCTTCCGTCGCTGTGACAACGGTCGCTTGTCCGTTGTCATGTTTTTGCAGTAAATCTACGCTCAGGCCCAACGCTTGCAATTCTTTAATAAGTACTTTAAAGGATTCCGGTACACCGGGGGCTGCAGGCGCTTTGCCCTTGACGATGGACTCATACATTTTGGTGCGGCCGTCATAATCGTCAGACTTAACGGTTAAGAATTCCTGCAAGGTGTACGTAGCACCGTACCCTTCCATGGCCCACACTTCCATTTCCCCGAAGCGCTGACCGCCGAATTGCGCTTTACCACCTAACGGCTGGCGCGTAATTAAGCTGTAAGGCCCGGTGGAACGGGAGTGTACTTTATCTTCCACCAAGTGAATGAGTTTCATCATATACATGTAACCAATGGTTACTTTTTCTTCAAAAGGCTCGCCGGTACGGCCGTCGTAAAGCGTAATGCGGCAATAATCGTCAGGCAGGTATTTGGCGGCATATTCTTCGCGCGCTTTACCTTTTAAGCCTTTATCGTCTAAAATTTTCTCTTTGGCTTTGCGTACTTCGTTGACCACTTCTTCTTCGCTCGGCCCGTCAAACACCGGGGTAGCGGCATTATAATGCAAGTAATGCGCCGCCCAACCGAGCATCGTCTCTAAGAGCTGGCCTACGTTCATACGAGAAGGAATACCCAAGGGGGACAGTACAATATCTAACGGAGTACCATCCGGCAAGAACGGCATATCCTCTTCGGGCAAGATGCGGGCGACCACCCCTTTGTTTCCGTGGCGGCCGGACATTTTGTCCCCTACATGCAGTTTGCGTTTGGAAGCAATATACACTTTGACAGACTTGTTGACCGTTACAGCCAATTCGTCGCCTTTTTGAGAGAAGTCACTTTCACGTTCGTAGCGTTCTTGCGCTTTTTTCTCTAAGAGTTTATAAAGAGCCGTTAAGCGGTCTTCTTCTTTTTTCAAAGCGGCCGCATTTTTAATCGTGGCACGGGCATTGGCAATGGCGGTTTTGCGTTGCTCTTTTAACAAGGCAATCGTATTATCGCGTTCGTCCACTAAAGCAGCGGCCCGTTTCTTTTCTTCGTCTTTGGTCAGTTTTTCTTTACGCACAAAAACGCGGGTGCCAATTACTTTGCCGCTGGTGCCGGGCGGTACACGTAAGGAAGCGTCCACCACGTCGTCGGCTTTTTTACCGAAGATTACTTTTAACAGTCTTTCTTCGGGGGTTAATTGTTGTTCGCCTTTGGGGGTTACTTTACCCACTAAAATGTCGCCGGGTTCCACCACTGTAGAGGGGAAGATAATCCCGTCGTTATCCAAGTGCGAAAGCGCTTCGGTACCAATGTTGGGAATATCGCGCGTAATTTCTTCGGCGCCCAATTTTGTGTTGCGGGCATCCACTGTAAATTCGTGCAAGTGCACAGACGTAAACACATCTTCTTTAATCAAGCGGCTGGATACCAAAATAGCGTCTTCGTAGTTGTACCCTTCCCAACACATAAAACCAACTAACATATTGCGCCCTAAGGCCAAGTAGCCGTTGTCCATAGCCGGGCCGTCGGCAATTACTTGACGGGCTTTTACGTCGTCGCCGGTTTTAACAATCGGGTGTTGGTTGATACAAGTGTCTTGGTTGGAGCGTTTAAACTTCAAGAGTTCATAAATATCGCACGTACCGTCTTTAGCTTCTACTACAATTTTGGAAGCGTCAGCAAATTGCACACGGCCCGGGCGTTTAGCTACTACCGAGGTCCCGGAGTCGCGCGCCACTTCGTGTTCAATACCGGTACCCACGTAAGGAGCTTCGGGCATGAGCAGCGGCACCCCCTGGCGTTGCATGTTACAACCCATCAAGGCACGGTTTGCGTCGTCGTGTTCCAAGAACGGAATAAGCGCGGCAGATACGCTGATTACTTGCAAGGGGGACACGTCCATATAGTCCACTTCTTTGGGGGCGATCATCGGGTAGTCGGCACGGACACGGCAAGCCACAGCGTCGGTATCAATTTTACCGTCTTTGGTGGTAGGCGTGTTGGCCTGGGCTACAAATTTATCGTCTTCGGCGTCGGCGGTTAATTCTTCAATTTTATCGGTTACTTTACCGTTTTCTACTTTGCGGTACGGGGTTTCAATCAGCCCGTATTTGTTTACCTTAGAATAACACGCGAGCGAAGTAATTAACCCAATGTTCGGGCCTTCCGGCGTTTCAATCGGGCAGACGCGGCCATAGTGCGTATAGTGTACGTCGCGCACTTCGAAGCCGGCACGTTTGCGGTTTAAACCACCGGGCCCCAAGGCGGACAAACGGCGTTTGTGCGTCAGCTCGCCCAAGGGGTTAATTTGATCCATAAACTGCGAAAGTTGAGACGTACCGAAGAACTTGCGGATAATGGCCTGCACCGGTTGTGCGTTAATCAAAGCACGCGGGGTGGGGGTCGTTAAATCGCGGTTCATGCGGTCGCGGGCGGTTTTGGCCATTTGGCTTAGCCCAATGCGGATTTGGTTTTCTAACAGTTCGCCAATTCCGCGCACGCGGCGGTTACCCAAGTGGTCAATATCGTCGGTTTTAAATACAAAATCCGGCCCGTACATTTTTTGGGCATCTTCCCCGGCGTTCAAGGCCAGCAAGTATTTCACGGCTACCACTACGTCTTCGGTGGACAAGGTGCGGCGTTTTTCACTGGGGGTGGTGTATTTTTTGCATTTAAGTTTGCTGATTAAGTCAAACATCTTGGCAAACTTTTTGTTGATTTTATAACGGCCGACAAAGCTTAAATCATAGCGGCGCAAGTTATCAAAGATTAAGTTATCTAAGAAAGACTCCGCTTGCGCTTGTACCACAAAGTCTTGCCCGCGCATTTTTTTGTAGATTTCGGCCTGCGCTTCTTTGGCGGTGTGGGCGGAATCTTTGCGCTCCAAGGTGGCCAAAATGGCCGGGTCTTCTTGGCGGGGTTTACCGCAGATAACTTTAATGGTTTTTACTTTCTTTTCAATTAAGGTGCGGAAGAGTTTGTCGTCAATGGGCAAGGCGGCTTTGTCTTCCAAGTTCCATAAAACCTCGCCGGTGGCCGGGTCGTAGATATCGTCGGCGGCGTAGCGGCCGATGACGTTATCCATAGACGAGGCTTTTACTTCTACATCTTCGCATTTATAAAAAGTTTGGATAATTTGTGCGTTGGTTTCCAAACCGCAGGCGCGCAGGAATGTAGAGGCCGACACTTTTTTCTTGCGGTCAATGCGGACCCACAAGGTGTTGTTCAAGTCAAACGAAAATTCCACCCAGGCCCCGCGGTACGGAATAATGCGGGCCACATACAAGCGTTTACCGAAGGTGGACTGTTTTTTCTCTTCGTCTTCTTCAAAAATAATACCCGGCGAGCGGTGCATCTGGCTGACCACCACACGTTCCGCGCCGTTAAACACAAAACAACCGGCGTCGGTCATCAAGGGTAAATTGCACAGGGTCACTTCCTGTTCGGAAGCGTTTTTCATATTTCCGTTTTTTTGTTTGACGTACAAAAGCAATGTGGCTTTTAAAGGAGCGTCGTAGGTGCTGTCGCGCACGGCAGCTTCGGTGGGCGTAGCATAACGCGGGGTGCCCAGGTCGTATTTTACAAATTCAAGGCGCATGCTGCCGTCGGGCGCTTCTACCGGGAAAACATCTTCAAAAGCGGCCTGCAAACCTTTCAGTTCGCGTTTGGACGGGGCCACATCTAATTGTAAGAAATCCTTAAAGGAATCCTTTTGCATGTCCAGCAAATCGGGTAACGGAAGTTGGTTAGTAATTTTGCCAAAATTAGTTTGTTTTTCAATCATCTCTATCTTCCTGCTGTTGTCGGGCGATGGCGCAACGCACTACGTCAGTCGCCAGTACCTTACGGTACGTAATCCCACCCCCCAAACGGGGGATGGGATTAAATGAGTCGGTTGACTTATTTGAGTTCTACGGTGCCGCCGGCTTCGGTGATTTTCTTTTTGAGTTCTTCAGCTTCGGCTTTGGCAACGTTTTCTTTTACCGCTTTGGGGGCGCCTTCCACGAGGTCTTTGGCTTCTTTCAAGCCCAAGCCGGTGATTTCGCGCACTACTTTAATTACGCCGATTTTTTTGGCGGCGTCAACAGCGGTCAACACGACGTTGAATTCGTCTTTTTCTTCAGCGGCAGCGGCACCAGCGGCAGCGGGGGCAGCGGCAACAGCTACGGCCGGGGCAGCAGCTTTTACGCCGAATTTTTCTTCAATTGCTTTCACGAGTTCGGAAAGTTCCAATACGGTTAATTCCGCAATCGCGTTTACTAATTCATCTTTGGTCATTTTAGCCATTTTTATTTTTCCTTATGTTCTAGAGTAGCGGCCTTCTGCTTAACCCAGTTAAGCCCGTACCTTTATCCCTTGCGGGGCTACTACCGCACGTGGCGGGTTTAGATTTTACCGATTTTCAGTTGGCTACAAAGCCAACTGAAAACCTGACGCGTTATTTCTGCTTGTCTTCCAAAGCTTGGATAACGTAGGCAAAATCCCGGATCGGAGCTTGCAGCACTTGCGCAGATTGGGCAACCGCGTTGTATAACGCGCCGGCCAATTTGGACAAGTTTTCCTCTTTCGTACCAATGGTAGAAAGTTGTTTTACTTGTGCCTCATTGTACCAGACCCCTTCGCTGTAGCAAGCACGCAGCTTCAAAGCCGCATTTTTCTTCTGAAAGTCAACAAGCGCCTTAGCCACGGCGGCAATATCACCACCGACGGCGATGGCGGTCGGCCCTTGGAAGAGCTTCGCGTCCGCGCCTTCAATTTTGGCTTGGCTAATGGCATGTTCCACAATGGCGTTGCGTTCTACGCGGAACTTGGCACCGGTGGGCGCTAAGGTAGCGCGCAAGTCGGCCATGTCCACGAATTTCAACCCCTGGTAAGAGGTGAAAAACAACGTGCCCGTGGTTTTAATTTCAGAAGCTAAGTCTTGCGACTTTTGTTTCTTTTGGTCTTTTGTCAGGTTCATTTTATTTGCCTGTTTTTCTTGCGAGAACGGACTGTTTTATGCCCTCAAAAAGACAGAGAACACGACAGCCACAAACTCTTCCTTTTCGTTTTCACGACGAAAGAGTTATGGTTCTCGTAAAAAATCTGGTTACTTCAACTGATACTATTTTATCAGTTTTATCCGCCAATTGCAAATCTTTTGCAACGTATTATCCGCGGAATGTACTTATATTATAACAAAAATTGGTTATATAGTGCAAGAACTAAAATTAGCGGATGAAACATTTCTTTCCCTCCGTTAACTCCGTTCCACATAACGCCTTACAAAGGGGTTTGAGCTTTGCATTGCTCGTATAGCACCAAATTCTATTTCTAAGATCCTCAGTAGAATTAAATAAAAGCCCATTCTCAATCGCAAGAGCTCCCCCCGTCGTATAGGGTTGATACACAGCACGAACACGGTCACTTGAACCAGCCCCCCACATACAATCTAATTCAAAATGCTTCTTTTCATTTATCAACTGTTTGCTTTCGTTTAAGGTATATCCGTCCGGGGTGTCTATACTTAATTCTTCGCAATCAGCGGCATAATACCCTTTTTGTAAATAATATACTTCTTGAATTTCTTTGAAGTGTTTGGAAAGTGTAAACAATTCACTGACCCGTGCTTTATCCACCGCTTTTTGATATTGTGGCAATGCCACCGCCGCTAATATGCCGATAATCAACACAACAACAAGCAACTCAATCAGCGTAAACCCGCAAGTCGTTCTCCTCGCCCCTTGAGGGAGAGGGTGGCCGAAGGCCGGGTGAGGGGTATTCAATAAAACTTCATTTCCATTTATTCTATTCATTTTTCTTCTCGCTTTAAACATTTTGTGGTATAAAAAATACGGCCATCATACCAAGCCGCAAGAAGAATAGATAGCCCAATACAATAGCCGTGGCCCGCCGTAAAAACGGCAAGCACTGGGCACAACCTCAACGGGTTCTAGATTTCCCGTCAAAGTTGTGCCTTATAAAACGGCTATCCTTGGTTTCTTCTTGCGGGCCGCCCGCCGTTAAACGGGCAGTTACCTGCTACCAATAATAGCAACAAATTGTCCGCGCCAACTTCGGCGCCCTACTTCAGTTTTATTATACTAAAATTTACACGAGTGCAACGCTAATTTTGCTACAATATGTATATGAAACGTACCGTTTACCAAGCACCCAACACCGTGTTGCCCGCCGGCTATATCGCCAACTTACCGCCTGACTTTTTTGACCATGGCGGCGAACTTATCCACAACGCGCGCAACCAAATTAAAGTGTTTGACGTAAACGGCCACAAAATCAACGTCAAAAAATACTGCATCCCGCCTATTATTAATCGCATTTTTTATTCGTACGGGGTGCGCACGCCCAAGGCCAAAACCACTTTTTTAAACGCGCAGGAAATTTTAAAACGCGGTTTCCACACGCCCACGCCGTATGGGTATATTATTGAACGCAACGCGGCGGGACTGATTACATATTCTTATTTTTTCAGCGAACAAGTAGAAGACGTTACCCCCGTCGGCCACGGGTGCAAAGATAAAAATTTGATTACCGCCGTAGCCCGGTTCACGGCCGACTTACACACCCACGGGCTCTTACACATTGACTACACGCCCAATAACATTTTGGTCCGCACCGTGGACGGTAAGCCGCAATTTTATTTAGTGGATATTAACCGGTTTGCGTTCCGCAATACGCCCTGGCCCGTGCGCAAAGTATTAAATAATTTAATGAAACCGTTTTGGAACGACGAGCTACTAACGTTTTTTGTACAACAATACGCCCAGGCACGCGGCGTGAGCCAAGATATTGTTAAACAAGTGTTGCGCCTGCGCCACCTGCGCAACCGCTACGACGATTTCAAAGACGACCTTAAAAAAATCCCCGGCGTATATATATTTTTAAACCAACCCTTGAACCGCAAAAAATAATTTCCCCATCATGTTAGCTGTGTCGTCTGCCACAAGTAGAAGTTTGCCTGATTTGAGTTCGCGCACCGGAAAAGAAAGTTTTATCCTGTTTTCAAATTTGAGATGATTAGCCACCGTAAGTTGAGCGTGGCATACGTCCTGCGCGGACGGCGCGACAGCGCCGCAGGTACGCGAGGTGGGCAAATCGGTGCAAAATAAACAGGTTTTGGCAAATTGTTGGCCGGAAAAGAGTAAGGGGAACAAAGAATTTAACGAAAGTAACGGGTGTCTTTCAAACTAATTTTGTACAGTTCTAGGCGTGAACGAGGGAGGAATACTGGCGGAACGCGCCCGAGCGTATCCTTTGAAGAAAAATCCCTTAATTCTGGCATGAATGAGAAAAAACGCAAGTCTTATCCTGTTTTCAAATTTGAGATGATTAGCCGCCGCAAGTTGAGCGTGGCGTACGTCTGCAAGACAACGCGCAGCGTTGCAGGTACGCGAGCGAAAGTCGGTGGCTAAGGGCTCAAATTTGGAAACCGTTCGTTTACGCCTACAACCTTTCCAATAAAAAAGGGAGCCATTAGCGGCTCCCTTTTTAATTGGAAAGAGGTCTTAATGAGAGCGACACCGATCTACTCTCTCAGCGCCGAATTGGGCGCCAATACCATCGACCCTGACAAGCTTAACTGCCGTGTTCGGAATGGGAACGGGTGTGACCTTGTCGGAATTAATATCACTCTCATTAAGACCTCTTATTATAAAAGAACAAATGGTTAGAAAGGATTTGTTACATCTCAACTCCTCCTTTCCCGCTGAAACCCTGCTACGCGCTTACTAGGCGCCTCATCGCATCACTTTCAACGTCAGATAACTAGAAAAGCACAAGTTTTTAACTTACTTATTCTCATCTATAGGATTAAAGAATACGGCCAAGCCTCACGACCTATTAGTACAGCTTAGCTGAACACATTACTGTGCTTACACACGCTGCCTATCAACGCAGTAGTCTTCTGCGGGTCTTCTGGGTAGTTAATCTACCAGGGAAACCTTATCTTGAGGCGGGTTTCACGCTTATATGCTTTCAGCGTTTATCCCTACCGAACACCGCTAATCAGCTATGCCTGTTTACAGACAACTGATATACAGGAGGTTCGTTCATCCAGGCCCTCTCGTACTATGGACAACTCCTCTCAAGTTTCCTGCGCATACAACAGATAGAGACCGTACTGTCTCACGACGTACTGAACCCAGCTCACGTACCACTTTAATGGGCGAACAGCCCAACCCTTCCCACCTGCTTCAGCGGGAGGATGTGATGAGCCGACATCGAGGTGCCAAACCGAGCCGTCGATGTGAACTCTTGGGCCCGATCAGCCTGTTATCCCCAGGGTAGCTTTTGTCCGTTGAGCGATGGCCCTCCCACGAGGGACCACCGGATCACTAAGTCCTGCTTTCGCACCTGTTCGGACCGTCGTCCTCACAGTCAAGCTCCTTTCTACCTTTGCGCTCAATGGCCGATTTCTATACGGCCTGAAGGAACCTTAGAACGCCTCCGTTACTCTTTAGGAGGCGACCGCCCCAGTCAAACTGCCCACCTGCCACTGTCCCCAACCCGGATTCACGGGTAATAGGTTAGAACCACAATCCACAAAAGCTGGTATTTCACTGTTGCCTCCACACCCCCCGCAAGGAATGTATCAAAGGCTCCCAGCTATACTACGTATTGAAGACCGTAATCCAATAACAAGCTACAGTAAAGCTCCATAGGGTCTTTTCGTCTTGTTGCATGCATCAAGCGTCTTCACTTGAACCACAATTTCGCCGAGCCCATCGTCGAGACAGCGGCTTCTTTGTTATGCCATTCGTGCAGGTCGGAACTTACCCGACAAGGAATTTCGCTACCTTAGGACGGTTATAGTTACCGCCGCCGTTTACCGGGGCTTAAGTTCGCAGCTTCGCCTTGCGGCTAACCACTCCCCTTGACCTTCCGGCACCGGGCAGGCATCAGGCCCTATACATCATCTTGAGATTTCAGCAGAGCCCTAAGTTTTTGTTAAACAGTCACGAAGCCCAATTCACTGCGACCCTTTCCCAATGTATTGCTACACCAGTACCGGGGCACTCCTTCTTCCGAAGTTACGGAGCTAGTTTGCCTAGTTCCTTGACGATGGTTATCTCGCGCGCCTTAGGATTTTCACCCCATCCACCTGTGTCGGATTACGGTACGGTCATAGTAAGAACTCCCTACGAAGTTTTTCTAGGCAGTGTGATTGGACCCCTTTGAAACCTTACGGTCTCTCGTCTCGGTTTTCGGCTTAGCCTCCGGACGGATTTGCCTATCCGAAGATGCCTACGGCCTTTCATTGGCATGTAGCCAACGGGTTTACTCTACTGCGTCCCTCCTTAGGTTATGACGCGCTTACTATGGTTCCGGAATATTAACCGGATGTCCTTCGCCTACGCCTTTCGGCCTGAGCTTAGGCCCGACTGACCCTGAGCCGACGAACGTTGCTCAAGGAAACCTTAGATTTTCGGCGGGAAGGATTCTCACCTTCCTTATCGCTACTCATTCCAGCATTCTCACTTATTAGCGCTCCAGCACTCCTTACGGTATACCTTCGCAGCTGCTAATAACGCTCCCCTACCACTGTACAAAAGCGAACTAATGTACAATCCGTAATTTCGGTAGTATGCTTAGCCCCGAGTCATCTTCGGCGCAGATTCACTCGACTAGTGAGCTATTACGCACTCTTCAAAGGGTGGCTGCTTCTAAGCCAACCTCCTAGCTGTTTAAGTAAATCTACATCCTTTACCACTTAGCATACATTTTGGGACCTAAATTGACGGTCTGGGCTGTTTCCCTCTCGCACGTGAAGCTTATCCCTCACGAACTGACTGCTGAAATATACGCCGAGGTATTCAGAGTTTGACAGACATCGGAAGGAGGGTCGCTCCCCCTAAATCTACCAGTGCTTTACCCCCTCGGGTTAAATTTCAACGCTAGCCCTAAAGCTATTTCGGGGAGAACCAGCTATCACCAAGTTCGATTGGCCTTTCACCCCTAACCCCACCTCATGTAGAAACTTTTCAACGTTTAACACTCCGGCCCTCCATTCACTGTTACGCGAACTTCAGCCTGGACAGGGTTAGATCACTTGGCTTCGGGTCTAATATGACGAACTAATCGCTCTATTCGAGCTCGCTTTCACTACGGCTGCGGACCTCTTCAGCCCTTAACCTTGCTCGGCACATTAACTCGCTGGATCATTCTTCAACAGGCACACTGTCGCACATTCCCTTGCGGGCATAGTGCTACAATAGCTTGTAGATGTACGGTTTCAGGTTCTATTTCACTCCCCTCTCGGGGTTCTTTTCGCCTTTCCCTCGCGGTACTGGTTCACTATCGGTTGCCAGAGAGTATTTAGCCTTGGAGAGTGGTCTCCCC
>JBGUOO010000002.1:0-12090 GCA_045129775.1 Elusimicrobiaceae bacterium | reverse complement strand
TTTTTTTTTTTTGTTACACTCCTATTATGTCGCACCCAGGAGAAAATAAAATGAAAGATAACGCTGTTATTTGTCCCTCTTGCGGGGAAAACGTCGGCTTGCCGACAAAAAGGGGGGCTCATCAAGGTTTTACCCTTATAGAGCTTTTAGTAGTCGTTCTCATCATTGGCATCTTAGCGGCTGTTGCCGTACCACAATACAAAAAAGCAGTACTCAAAGCTCGTGCCACCGAAGGGATCACTCAGCTAATGGCAATTATGAAAGCACAAGAAGTATATTATTTAGCCAATGGGGAATATACCAATAACTTGAATAATTTAGATATTAAGGTAACGGATAGTTTGTATTATAGATATAGCTGTCATGATAAAACACGTTGTTATGCAGAAAGGAAAGAAGAAATACTTCCCTACTTTGAATGTAGGACAAAAACTTATGCTGATGAGCATTCGTTAGCTGGTACCTGTGTTTGTCGTGGGAATGGGGATATTTGCAAAACATATGGTCCAAAATCAGAAATATTCGAAGGCCAATATTTTATCAACAAGTAACCCTTATTTCCCCACGTATTGGTTAATGACGTCTTCTTTAAAACTGACAAACGTGCCCGCGGCAATCGCCTCGCGGGCGCGTTCCATTAAGTGAATTAAAAAGCGGATATTGTGAATAGACAGCAAGCGGTGGCTAGTCAGTTCCTGTGCGCGGAACAAGTGGCACAAATACGCGCGCGAGTAATGGCGGCACGTAAAGCAATCGCACTGTGCATCTAAGGGGATATCTTGCGTGCGGTACTCGGCATTTTTGATATTCACGCGCCCGGTGGACGTCATCACCATACCGTTGCGCGCCACGCGTGTGGGCCATACGCAATCAAACATATCTACCCCGCGCTCAATGGCGTTTAGCATTTCCACGGGTGTACCCAGCCCCATAAAATAGCGCGGTTTGCCTTCGGGCAAATTTTCAGTTACGGCTGAAACCGACTCTTTCATCTGTTCCAACGTTTCGCCCAAAGACAGCCCGCCAATACAATAACCATGCGTTGGTAAACCGGCCATGTGCAGGGCCGCTTCTTTACGTAAATCGGGGAAAATAGCCCCCTGGATAATGCCAAATAATAACGAATTGCCGACGGTAAAACTGCCGTCCGCGTTTTGGGTAATGTTTTGGGTGGGCACGGTTTGTTCATAGGCGCGGGCAGCGCGCTCGGCCCAGCGTTTAGTGATATTTAGCGCCTCGCGCGCGTCGTGCTTGGACGGGTCTTTGGCGTGGATACACACGTCTAACATCGTCCAAATGTCCGAGCCGATTTCGCTTTCAAATTGTATGACGTTTTCAGGTGTGAATAAGTGTTTAGTTCCGTCGTGGTGGGATTGAAAGGTAACCCCTTCTTCTTTAATTTTGCGGAACTTGGGCAAGCTATATACCTGAAACCCGCCCGAATCGGTCAAAATACTGCCGCTCCAGTGCATAAATTTGTGTAGCCCGCCCATTTGCTCAAGAAGTTTGGTCGTCGGGCGCAAATACAAGTGATAGGTATTGGAAAGTAAGCACTCGGCCCCGGCGTTTTTCAAGTCCTCGTCGGTCAAGGCTTTCACGCACGCTTGCGTAGCCACGGGCATAAACACGGGCGTATGCACGGCCCCGTGTTTGGTATATAAAACGCCGGTGCGCGCTTGGGAGTGCGGGTCTTTGGAAAGGATGTGAAAAGGCGCTTGCATACTTCTATTTTACCATTTTATTTTTGGGCTTTGCCGGGGTTGTGGGCTCTTTATAAAAGTTCAAAATACCTTCGTAAATAGCCTCAATAAACGCGGCGCGGCCCGCGGACGTTTTAGCCAGTTCTTCTTGCTGTGGCAAAATAAGGTACGCGTTTTCCACCAAAATACTGGGGAACTGCGAAATACGCGGGATAAACAGCACGTCGTTAGCAATCATGCCGTCGTCGGGGAGAGGTACGTTTTTGACAAAAGACTTATATACCGCCTCCGCCAGTGCAAAACTGTGCGGATAATTGTAATACACACTAAACCCGCGCGGGCGGGCCAGCGGGTTAATGGTTTCGTGCAAGGCGTTATAATGCAAGCTGATAAAAAGCTGGGCTTCCTCGTCAATGGCTTTTTTATAGCGTTGTTGCAAACTCATGTGATTTTTGCCTTCGCGCGTCATGATGACGGTGGCGCCGGCGTTTTCCAACTTGGGTTTTAATTCTTCGGCCAAAGCGATAGTGGCTTCATACTCCAAATAGCCGGTTGGGCCGATAGCCCCGTCGTACGGAACCGTGCGGCGCGGGCTGTGCCCGGCATCAATTACAATGCGCGCCCCGGCAAGCGGTTTGCCCGGTGTGGGGGTGCGGGCCGGCTCGTGGACCAAGTCCAGCACCAGTTGGTTATCTTCAAAATTGTATGCGTGGCCCCACAGTTTGGCATCTTTACGCAGTTGCAAACGGAACGAAACGGCTTTTTCGGCCGGCTCGGACCATTGGACATTGGAAACCACGGGGCTGGTGTCATCCAAACTGAAATTTTGCTCAAAACTGTCTATATAATATAAGGTCAGTTCCACGCGGTCGTTATATTCGTGGATTTGAATGGGTACGGCCCGGTTTAAGGTAAAAATAAAGCGGGTGTGGGTGTCGGTCGTGTCGGTGCGGATAAAGGACAACACATTCGGTTCATTTTCCGGGTTTTTAACGTCTTTTAAGTTCTTTTTTTCCAACCAGGCCGACTCTGTGTCGCTAAGCCATAAGCGGTACTGGTTGGCGCGCTCGCCGTTTACGCGCACCACGCCGTAGGCGCGGTAATCGGGGTATAAGTTGCCCGAGGGCGTGGGTAATTTGCGTACTTTTACGCCGGGGTTGGTCACTTGGGCATAGGTAAACGGTGCCTTTGCATCGCGCACATAGATTTTGGCCGGGGCCGTAATTTTAGCCTTGGAATTATCGGGCCCGCCTTTCATTTGATAAACAACTTTGGTGCTTTTTTCGGTTTGTTTCGGGTCCACGGTAAACGTGGCGCGGTAGGTGCCGGGGTTGGCGGCATCTTCTTTCATCACAATATTTTTGCCGTTTTTTAAATTGGATAGCTGTGCCGTTACTTGCGTGCCGGGTGTGCCGCGGGCATACAAGTTTACGATGTCCCCGGGCAATACTTCCACCCGGCGCTGGGGAAAAATTTCTTCTTTGTCAAAAGCGGCCTCTTTGGTAAAGTCTTTGATGTTAGCCCCGGGCACTTTTACATGGCGCACGGCTTGCACAGTTTTGTCCCCGCTGGTGGCGGTCAGCACAAAGGCAAAATCGCCGTTTTCCACGGGCAAAAATGCTATAAAAGCCCCGTTTTTATATACTTCCACGGCTTGGCCGTTGATATCCAGCGTAACGGGCCGGGGCAAATTAACTTGGCCGAAAATGAAAATCTCTTTAGCTCCGCGCGGGATACGCATTTTTTCATACGGATATTGCACGGTAATAGGGGCATTTTTAGCGCCGGTTTTTTTCTCTTGTGCGGGCAGATACGGGGCAACCGTTTCATGCGCGCAAAGAGGCAAAAAAGTAAAAAATAGGGAAAAAATTAAAAAAAAGGTACTTTTCATACGTATAAAATGATATCATAATTTTATGATAAAGTGCGACGATGTTTTAAAATTTTGGAACACATACCTGGACATTGCCACCATCCCCGACACCAGCCGCAACGGCTTGCAGGTAGAGGGCCCGCAGGAAGTAAATAAAATTGTGTTTGGTGTGTCGGCCTGCCAAGAACTCTTTGAGCGTGCCCGCGCCGCCCAAGCGGACTTAATTTGCGTGCATCACGGGCTGTTGTGGGGGCAGGAACAAACCATTACCGGCCTGTTTGGGGCACGGGTGAAGTATTTACTGCAAAATAATATGGGGCTGGCCGCTTATCATTTGCCGCTGGATAAGCATGCGGCCGTGGGCAATAACGCTTGCCTGATGCGCGCCCTTAACGCGCTGGATATCCGCCCGTTTGGGCAGTATCATGGGGTAGAAATCGGTTATGCGGGCAATTTAGCCCCGCGGCCGCTAACGCAAATTACACAAACCTTGGAACAATTTTGCGGTGCTAAAGCGCAAGTTTTTGCTTTTGGGCCCGAAACGGTGCAAACCGTGGGTATAGTGAGTGGCGGGGCGTACAGTATATTACCGCAAGCCATTGAGCAAAAATTAGACTTATACGTCACGGGCACGTTAGACGAACCCGTTTACGAATGGTGCCGCGAAGGGCACATTAACTGCCTAGCACTGGGGCACTACCCGTCGGAAAAATGCGGCGTACAGGCCCTAATGGACCTGACGGCCAAACAATTTCAAGTGCAAACCGAATTTATAGACACGAATAACCCTTTATAGGAGCGTATTATGGAAAAAACCTTATTTAAAAAGATTGACACCTACAAACCAACCGTCATTGATTTGCAATCTCACATGATTGCCTGCCCGGCGGTCTCCCCACACGAAGGCGGCGAGGGCGAACACGCCAAGGCCGAATATCTGCTTAGCGTTTTAAAAGCCATGAAATTTGACGAAGTAACCGTCATTAAAGCCAAGGATCCCAAAGCCAAAGGCGGCTACCGTCCCAATTTGGTAGCCAAATACTATGGTCAAAACAAAGCTAAAACGTTGTGGGTCATGGCACACTTGGACATCGTGCCGCCCGGAGACCTGAAACTGTGGAAAACCGACCCGTTTAAAGCCGTTGTCAAGGGCGACAAAATTTACGGCCGTGGCAGTGAAGACAACCAGCAAGGCCTTGTTTCGGGCTTGCTCGCTGTGAAAGCCATGATGGACCTGGGCATCCGCCCGCCGTGCACGTATGCGCTGTTACTCAATGCGGATGAAGAAATCGGCAGTACATACGGCATTGTGGAAATTTTGAAAAAACACGGCAAATTGTTCGGTAAACACGATGCATTTTTAGTGCCCGATGGCGGCAACCCGCAAGGTACCATGGTAGAAATTGCCGAAAAAAATATGCTCTGGCTCAAGTTTACCGTTTCGGGCAAACAAACCCACTCTTCCACTCCGCACAGCGGCAACAATGCCCACCGCGCGGGGGCACACTTTATTGTTAAACTCGGCGATTTGTATAAGAAATTTAATAAAAAAGACAATCTCTTCTCGCCCGAAGTAACCAGCACGTTTGAGCCCACCAAAAAAGAGGCCAACGTGCCCAACGTAAACACTATTCCGGGCACGGATATCTTTTACTTGGATTGCCGCGTACTGCCTTGCTATAAAAACGAAGACGTACTTAAAGAAATCAAAAAAATAGCCGCCGGTATTGAAAAACAATTTAAAGTAAAAATTAAGATGGATATTATCCAATCCCACGCCTCTTTACCCACGGATAAAAAGGCCGAAATTGTGGCTTTAACCACGGCGGCGGCCAAAGCGGTTTATAAAAATAACCCGCACCCCATGGGGGTAGGTGGCGGCACGGTGGGGGCCTATTTACGCAACGCCGGGTATGCCACGGTGGTGTTTTCTAAGTTAGACGACATGGCCCACCAACCCAACGAATACAGCAGTATCAAAAACACCTTGGGCGACGCCAAAGTATTTGCCCATATTGCCATGCATTTTAAATAGGAGCGTTATGAAAAAAGGTTTTACAGTAACCGAAGTAATTGTTATGGTGGTAGTTTTAGCCGTTCTCTTAGGGCTGGCTATCCCCAAATTTATGACCTTGACCCACAAAGCGGCCGAGGGTAGCACCAAACATAAACTGGTGCAACTGCGCAGTGCCATCGCCGCCTATTACGGCGAACATCAAGGTGCCTATCCCACGGATGATTTGTCCTGCCTGGTTCCGCAATATATTGAACAAATCCCGCAAGTGCGCGTGCCGGGCTATCCGCCCAATTCGCATGTTTCCAACGGTACGTACGAACAAGCCTACACCAAAACCGGCGGTTGGGCCTACGTGAGCGACCCGCAGGACCCGCGCTATGGCGACGTATTTGTCAATGTAGACAAGCACGACAGCTACGGCAAACACTGGACCACACACTAGCCTATGACCCCTGCCATGCAACAAACTTTTACGCTTGTTTTTGCCGGGATTTTTGGGCTGATTTTCGGCAGTTTTTTTAATGTGTGCATTTACCGCATCCCGCGCGAAAAATCAATCGTGTGGCCGGGCTCCTTTTGCCCCAAGTGCAACAAACCCCTTGCCTGGTACGACAATATCCCCGTATTTAGTTACCTGTTTTTAATGGGCAAATGCCGTCAGTGCAAGGCTCCCATTTCGTTGCAATACCCGGTGGTGGAGTTATTAACCGCCGTTTTGACGGTGCTGTTTGTGTGGAAATTGGGGCTAAGCGTGTGGACGTTTGTCCAACTGACCGCCGTGTATTTTTTGCTGATTTCCTCGGTCATTGACCTGGAATTGATGATCATTCCGGACCGTTTTTCACTGGGGCTTGTGGTGCTCGGTTTGGCGTTTGCCTGGTGCAACCCAAATTTTTCCGGCCTGTGGTGGGAGCGTGAACTGGCCTCGTTGCTAGGCGCGGGCGTGGGGCTGTTTGGCGTGCTGGCCATTGCGCTTATCGGCACGTGGATTTTTAAGAAAGAAGCCATGGGCGGCGGCGATGTTAAACTCATGGCCGGTATAGGGGCTTTTATCGGTTGGCAAGGTGTGATTACCACCGTGGTGATGGGCTCGTTTTTCGGCCTGGTGTACGCGCTTTACGCCATGATTCGCTACGGCAAAAAAGGCGGCGACGCGATTCCGTTCGGCCCGTTTTTAAGCCTGGGTGCACTGGTCAACTTTTGGGTGCTCATTACCCCCGCTATGTTAGTAATTGAGTTCTAGCTAAAAATTCCATAAAAAATAGAAGGCTGGCATACGCCAGCCTTTTTGTTGTTTTTTCTCGTCATAAACTAAAAAGCCCTTGATCTGTTTTTTTTTTTTGATATAGTGTACTCGTAAAACATTTTGAATGGTCGGAGGACCCTTTTATGGAAAAACGTCGTATAAAGCATTTTAGAGGCTTTACATTAATTGAATTATTAGTGGTAGTGCTGATTATTGGTATCCTCGCCGCCGTCGCCGTGCCGCAATACCAAAAAGCTGTAGATAAAAGCCGGACAGCTTCTATTATAAACACGCTAAAAGCTATTAAGGATGCTCAAGAAATTTATTATTTAGCAAATGGTCAATATGCTACTGATTTTGATGACTTGGATGTACAACTGCCGAATGAGGGTGAATTAACAACAAATACCAACCGATATCGTTATTATAAAAATGGGGGATCCTATATGTTGTATATAAAAAATGATATTACACGTTCAGTTAAAGTTTCTCCGAAAGGATTTGGAAGAAAACTTTGGTTGGAGTTGTATTTAGACCATGCCGATACAACCGATATTACAGCGGATGAAACATGGAAAGGAATCCTCTTGTGTAACGGAGAAGATGATCGTTCCAGAAACGTTTGCAAAGGATTTGGAGGTATAACGTGGATAGAAGGGAATGATAAGTTCTTTCGTTTGCCGTTTTAATTGTTTGTTGTAAGGTTATAAATAAAAACAGCCCCTTAAAAAAGGGGCTGTTTTGTCTTTAGTTTATTAGTTTACTTAAAGTTACTGGTACCCAGCTTTTGTTGCAAGTACGTCTTTAAGCCGCCCTGGTCGCTAGAGTGAGACAGGGCCACTTCGTAGCTGATTTTCTTTTCCATATACAGCTGGCCCAAGGCTTCGTTCATGGTGCGCATACCCAAGCTGGCGTTGGTTTGCATGGTGGAGACAATTTGCTCGGCTTTTCCGTCGCGGATTAAGCTACGCACGGCCGAGTTGGCAATCAGCACTTCGCACGCCATGGCGCGCCCGCCGTTGAGCGCCGGGATGAGCTGTTGGGACAAAATTGCCTCCAACACGAACGACAACTGCGTGCGGATTTGCGGCTGTTGGTTGGGGGGGAACACGTCAATAATACGGTTGATCGATTGTACGGCGTCGTTGGTGTGCAAGGTAGCAAACACCAAGTGACCGGTTTCGGCCAGGGTTAAGCATGCTTCCATAGTTTCCCGGTCGCGAAGCTCGCCCACCAGGATGATATCGGGGTCCTGACGTAAGAAGTGTTTTAACGCCGCGGCGAACGATTTGGTATCACATCCTACTTCGCGCTGGTTGACGATACTGCGTTTATGGGGGTGCACAAATTCAATAGGGTCTTCTACCGACATGATATGGTTGCTTTCATTCATGTTGAGGTAGTTAATCATGCTGGCTAGTGACGTTGACTTACCGGACCCGGTTGCCCCGGTTACCAAGATAAGCCCTTTGTTTAGTTTCATTAAATTGTAGGTCACTTGCGGCAAGTTGAGTTCTTCAAATGTTTGGAATGTATTGGGAATGGCACGCAAAGCGGCGGCAATGCAGCCTTTTTCTTTATAAATGTTTACACGCAAACGCCCCAGCGATTTAAGCCCGAAGGAAAAGTCCAACTCTAAATCTTCTTCAAAGCGCTGGCGTTGTTCGTCGGACATAATAGAATAGATGAGTGTTTGTGCGCTTTCTTTAGTCAGCGTTTCAAACTGGGTAGCATACAAATTACCTTGGATACGTAGCACAGGCGGTACACCTACCACCAAGTGAATATCGGAAGCGTTTTTCGCTTTCATCAGTGCAAACAAGTCGTCCATCAATATCATAGTACAGTCCCCTTTGTGTTATAGTTTTCCAATCAAATCCAGTGAAATGTTATTTAAGGCACCGGTTAATTTGCCTTGGGCCACATCAGCCTGGAATACATATATAATAGGTTCTTTTCGCGTTTTGGTCAACCGATATTTTACAATATAAGTATTTTTATACAGTGGCTCGGCGCCCCAGGTACCGCTGTAGCCTTGGGATAATTGGGCCCGGTAAATACGGTTTAAATACTCTGCTATTGTGCCGCGCTGGCCCGAAAGTACATGGTTTTGCACAACGGCCATTGCTTTTTGTTCTTGTGCGGTGTTTTGTGCGTTGACGGCGGCCTGCGGGGCCCGTATGGCCGGCATAGCTGTAACGGCGGGTGTAGGTGCCGGTGCAGGGGCCGGGGTTTCGGCCAGTAATTCCTGTGCGGTAGAGGTTGGGGCAACGGGTGCTTGCGTAGTTTGCCGGGGGCGCAGTTGGAACGCACCCAATAAACCGCCTATAATTACCAAAATAGTCAGCAGCATCACAATCACGCGCCGTTGGGTGCGGGTTTGCTGTTTTAAACGGTTGTTTTGTGTTTCATGTAAAAAATCTTTCATTTCTTGCGTTTGTTTTAAACGCGGGCGGATACTGTTTACTTCCACTTTTTCCCGGCGCAGTTGGGCCGGGTCCGGCACGATGACCGGTGCCTCTTCGGTTTTAGGCTCGGCGGGTGCGGGGGCATTTTCTTGCGGAGCCGGTGCCGTTTGGGCGGCGGCCGGTACTAATTCTTCGGGCTCTTGCTCGGCGGGTGCAGGCATGGATGTAGGCGTGGGGGCCGGGCCCGAGATGGTGGGCATGGTGGGGGATTCCACCAGCGGCATAGAAGGGGTGACTTCGGCCGTAACCGGTGCGGGTTGCGCCGGGGCCGCCGCTACGGGGGCGTGGGTGGCAAATACTTCGGTAGCCGTGGCAACATGGTGCGTTTGGTTGGCTTTTGTCAGCTCGGCGGCGGTTTGCAAATCGGTTTCGTTTTCCTGTTCGCGTTCACGCCGGCGGGTGGACGAAGTTTTAGCCAGTTGTTTTTCCAACGCGTGTGCCAGGTCCATGTCGGAATTTTCATTCGGGTTGGGAATACCCAAAATATCGCCTAAATCTTCTTCTTTTACCTGGTTAAAATAATCTTCAATGGGCCCCGGTTTGGCCGGTTTTTTAGGGATTTGCAACCCCGGCCCTTCGCTGGGGGTTTCATCAAAAGAGAGGGGGGAAGTTTCTTTAAGCAGTGTATCCATTTCCTGCTCAAAGGTGGAGGTCGTTTCGTCGGCCGGGGCCGTGTGGGCAAAGAGGGGTTTAAAGTCGTCAAACGTACCGGCCACTTGCCAGTGGTCGCCGTCATCACTAAAATTTTCGGGGCAAACCAGGCTTGTTTCGCTAAAAGATTTATTTTGCGTTAATTCTTTGAGCGAAAACGGCCCGGTCACGTCGTTACCGTCAAAAAACCAGTATTTCATCCCCTTGAACCCCTTTCGGTTTTAGTTGCAGTACTTTTGCGCGTTAAGCAAGCGTTTGAGTACCGTGTCTTTCCCCATATATTGCAACATTTTAAATAGCGTCGGCCCGTGGGTGCGGCCCGAAACAGCTACCCGCACCGGGTGGAAAATAGCCCCGGCCTTAAGGCCGTTTTCTTTGGCATACGCGCGGGCGGCGGCTTCCAAATTTACGTCGGTAAAATCAGCCATTTCGCTATATACTTTATGGATGCCCGCTAACACTTGTTTAGCCTCGGGCTTGGCAAACACTTTGTCAATAGCCTCTTGCTCAAACACAGGCTCCTCAAAAAAGAAACGGATCAGGTCCGGTATTTCGGTTAACAGTTTGTATTTTTCTTGCTCTAAGCCAATGATATTTTCCAAGCGTTCCCGTTCCACACCGCTGACGTTAATGCCGGCTTTTTCAATAAACGGAAGTGCAAGGTCGGTCAAGCGGCTTAAGGAGGTGGCCCGGATATATTCCCCGTTCATCCAGTTCAGTTTTTCGGGGTCCATGACGGCCGGGCTCGGTTGACAGCCCGAGATATCAAACTTTTCTTCCAGCTCGCCGGGTGCAAAAATTTGTTGGGAGTCGCTGGTTGCCCACCCTAAGAGCGCCAAATAGTTTTTAAGCGCTTCGGGCAAATACCCCATGTTGCGGAATTCCACCACGTTGGTGGCACCGTGGCGTTTGGAAAGTTTCTTGCCGTCGGGCCCGTGAATCATAGACAGGTGCGCAAAAATCGGCTCTTTCCATCCCAGCGCGCGGTAGATTTGAATTTGCGCGGGCGTGTTGGAAATGTGGTCGTCGCCGCGGATGATATGCGTCATACGCATGAGGTGGTCATCTACTACCACGGCAAAGTTATACGTCGGGTAGCCGCTGGTTTTTTGGATGACCAGGTCATACAAATCTTTGCTGGCAAATTTAACGTGCCCGCGGATGAGGTCGTCCCATTCCACGTCGCCTTCCGTCGGCATGCGAAAGCGAATCACGTATTTGCGGCCTTGTGCTTCCAGGGCGGCCTGTTCTTCTTTTGTTAGGTGCGCGCACTTGCCGGAGTATTTCGGCGGGCGGTGCTCGGCCAAGCATTTTTGGCGGTTGGCTTCCAGTTCTTCCTCGGTGCAATAGCATTTATAGGCTTTGCCTTCGGCAAGTAGCTGGTCAATATATTTTTTATAAATTCCTTGGTCGGCGCGGATAGCCTGGTAATAGGGGGCATCGGGGCCTTTGTTGGTGCCGTCCGGCATGGGGCCTTCGTCCCAATTTAGTTGCATCCATTGCATGCCTTCAAAAATAGCGTCCGTGGAGGCCTGCGTGGAGCGTTCCTCGTCGGTATCTTCAATGCGAAGTAAAAACGTGCCTTTATTTTTTTTGGCAAACAGATAGTTAAAAAGTGCGGTACGCACACCGCCGATATGTAAAAATCCCGTGGGGGAGGGGGCAAAACGGACACGAACTGTCATAGTATAAACCTCGTCAAAATAGATGTACTTATATTATATCATTTTCTAAAACTAAAAGACGTGCGCGAACAAAAGGAACGACACCCTGTAATGTAACTTTTTACCTCAGCAACAATTTTCCAAATCTGTTTCCTTCGCCCCTGGAGGGAGAAGGTGGCCGAAGGCCGGATGAGGGGGAAAAATACCCCCAATGTTTACTGTGCCCCTCGCGGACCTTGCAGGCGGCTTTGCCCGCGCCTTGAGTTGGTGGCTTTCTTCGTGTACTCCCACGCGGACTTACAGTGTCTCTCGCGGTCCTCAACTTAATATTTGAAGTAAACGGTAGTCGCGGAAATTGGCCGCCCCGGCTCGGGACTGTTGTTCCTCTCCCCCCTGGAGGGGGAGAACGAGTGCATTAGCACCGCAGAGAGGGGGAAAAAGTAGCCCCGACTTTTGCTTGACTTGTTTTTT
>JBGUOO010000001.1:0-2135 GCA_045129775.1 Elusimicrobiaceae bacterium | reverse complement strand
TAAAGTTCGTTGTAAGCCTCGGCGGCCAGTTCTAAGAGTTTGCCCGCATGTTTTAACTTGGGCAAGGCTTGGTCCAATTCCGCGTCTTCGCCGGGTTTGGGGGAAATTTTTTCAATTTCGCCCAGCTGATACTCGCTCATATCTAAGAGGCGTTCTTTTTCTTGCGCCGAGAGGCGTACCGCCTCCAACTTGGCTTGAATTTGTTGCACGGTTTGCCACGCGGCGGCAACCTGCGAAACTAATTTTTCGTGCTTGGCAAATTGGTCCAAAAGCGTTAAATGCACGTTGGCGTGGAGTAGACTTTGGTGGTCGTGCTGGCCGTGGAAATCCACGAGTGCCTGGCCGATTTGCGAAAGTGCGCTCACCGTTACGGCGCGGCCTTCCACGTACGCTTTATTTTTGCCTTTGCGGTCCAGCTCGCGGCGTAGGGTAAACTGGTCCGCGCTCAGGCCGTAGAGTTTGCGCAAATCTTGCGGCAAGGCCGACGATACAAACTGCGCTTGTACGCTCATTTTATCGGCACCATCTTTAATGAGGTTGACGTCCCCGCGCGCACCGAGCACAAAGCCCAGGGCTTCAATTACAATAGATTTGCCGGCACCCGTTTCACCGGAAAATACGTTTAGGCCGGGGGCAAAAGCAAGCGTCAAATCGTCAATAATGGCAAAGTTTTGCACGCGCAAGTTGCTAAGCATCGGCTTGCCCCCAACTGAGTTTTTTGTGAAGTACATTGAAAAATCCGCGCTCCGGCAGTGTGAGTAGCTGGGCCGTGAATGGGGCGCGCGTGATTTCTATTTCCGCCCCGGCGTGTAAGGGGGTGTGGACTTGACCGTCAAAACTGGCGACGGCGCTGTCCTCGGTGTTTTTGAAAGCAGGTTTTAAAAGCAGTTTGCCGGCGGCCGAAAGTACCATGGGCCGCTCGTGCAGAGAGTGGGGGCAGACGGGGGTGAGCACAAAGACTTCTACATTGGGCTCTACAATCGGCCCGCCCGCGGCCAGCGAATAAGCCGTGGAGCCCGTCGGCGTGGCGATAATTAAACCGTCGCCAAAATACGGCGGCATGGAAACCCCGTTAAAGGCGGCATTGACAAAAAACGCACGCATATTAGACGCGTGAAGCACGCAATCATTCAGTGCGGCAAAGGTTTCTGCTTGCCCGTTTTGGCGTACGGACACGTGCAACATCAGGTGGTGACGCGTGGTGCATTGGCCGTTTAATAAAGCGGTCAAAGCACGGGAAAATTCTTCTTTTTCTGCCGCCGCCAAAAAGCCGAGCGTGCCGCAATTAAGGCCGAAAATGGGAATGTTCTTGGGCGCACATACGCGGGCACAGCGCAAGATGGTGCCGTCGCCCCCCATAGAAATTAAAACATCTAAATCGGGTAGATTATCCAATGTGGGCAGTAGCGTGGCTTGCACGTTTTTTGAACGCAAAAAATCTACCGCTTGCTGTGCCAGCGGCGCAATATGCGTTTTGGTTTGATTGAAGAATACACCCACGCGGTTAAACATAGGTATATTGTAGCAATTTGTAAACAGTAAAATATGTAATGTCTAAAAATAACGTCGATAACAATTGCACGGATTTGTTTCGCTACATCCATTAGAAAAAGAAGTCGTACCTATTGTTTCTGCGCAAAAAGAGTCTGCTATAAAGTTGGTTTGACTATAAGAGCAACATACTTGAAACTTTGTTGTCAATCCTGTTTGTAGTACGGCAAGCGGCTTTGAGTTATGATATAACGAACAAGAAATAGTACTGGATGATAGAAAGGGGTTACACTGAATTACTTCATTTAAAGGAACCTTAATATCCAACTTATCTAAAGAATTTGCATAAGTACCATGCCCTAAAAAATACAATTTTTGGGCTTTTACTACTGAGTCCATGACTATTACTAATTGCGTAAGACGTGCTTTAATGGTGGCTTTATTGTATTGCGGTACGGCGACAGCCGCCAAAATGCCAATGATGAGAACGACTACTAACAGTTCTATAAGGGTAAAACCTTGATGAGCCCCCCTTTTTGTCGGCAAGACGACGTTTGCCCCGCAAGAGGGACAAATAACAGCGTTATCTTTCATTTTATTTTCTCCTGGGTGCGACATAATAGGAGTGTAACAAAAAAAAAAAA